>NZ_JBDPLT010000023.1:0-113946 GCF_039871775.1 Plantactinospora sp. B5E13 | reverse complement strand
CCGCGTCGGTCAGCGCCTCCTCGCTCTGGCCGCTGTGATCTGGCACAACACCAACATCGGCGCACCCAACCCACGATCACTCATCGCGTACGACCATTGACCAGCAAAGATTTAGGACTCAATCATCTAGGTGGCGCGTCCGGCACGGTGCCGAGCGGTGCCGGCCCGTCGACGGGTCTACGCTTGGTAACCGTGTTCGCAGCCAATCTTCCCTCCGTGACCGCCGCCCAGGTGCCGGCCGACGCCTACCTCCTCGACGTCCGCGAGCCGGACGAGTGGGCGGCCGGGCACGCCCCGGGCGCCCACCACCTACCGATGATGGAGATCCCCGCCCGGATGTCCGAAATCCCCACCGACGGCGACGTCGTGGTGGTCTGCCGGTCCGGCGGCCGTTCCGGCCAGGTGGTCGGCTACCTGATGAACAACGGCTGGGACAACGTCCGCAACCTCGACGGCGGGATGCGCGACTGGGCCGCCAGCGGCCAGCCGATGCAGAGCGAGGACGACCAGCCGGCGCGGGTCATCTGAGGAGCGCCCGAAGATGGTGGCTCCTTGAGCAGTCAGCGGGGCGTACGGGCGGGTCTGCCACGTCCACGGGCCGACGGACCGGTGGCGGGTCTGCCACGTCCACGGGCCGACGGGCCGACGGCGGGCCTCCGGTCTGGCAGCCGTCCGCTCGTCTTCGCGCACCGGGGCTCCTCGGCGAGCCTGCCGGAGCACACCCTCGCCGCGTACCTGCGGGCCATCGAGGAGGGCGCGGACGGGTTGGAGTGTGACGTCCGACTCAGCCGCGACGGCCACCTGGTCTGCGTACACGACCGGCGGCTGGAGCGGACCAGCAACGGGCGGGGCCGGGTGAGCGCGTACACCCTGGCCGAACTGGAACGGCTCGACTACGGCTCGTGGCACACCGGGACGGGGGCCGCCGACGACGTACCGCCGGACCCGGCCCGGACCCGACTGCTGACCCTGGACACGCTGCTCGGCGCGGTGCGGGACGCCGGCCGCGACATCGAACTGCTGATCGAGACGAAACACCCGAGCCGGTCCGGCTCCGCCGTCGAGCGGCGGCTGGTCACCCTGCTGCACCGGTACGGGCTCGCCGATCCCCGACCCGACGATCCGGTACGGGCGACCGTGATGTCCTTCTCACCCCTGGCGGTTCGACAGGTCCACCGGCTCGCCCCGCGCCTGGCCACCGTACTGCTGATGGACCTGCTGCCCCCGGTCGTCCGGCGGGGCCGGCTGCCGTACGGTGCCCGGATCGCCGGCCCGAGTCTCAAGCTGCTCGGTAACCGTCCCGGTCTGGTCCCGGCGTTGCACGCGGCCGGTAATCGGGTCTACGTCTGGACCGTCAACGACGAACCGGCCCTCGACCTCGCCCTGGCCCGTGGGGTTGACGGGATCATCACCGACCGGCCGGCGATGGTGCTCGACCGGCTGGGCCGCTGACGCTGCCGGCCACTGCCCAAAGTCCGACCGGACGGGCAGACTCGGGGCATGGCGCAGCACCCCGACTACCCCGCTCTCCTCGCCGGGCAGCTGACCATGCTGGAGGCGATCGACTCGGGTGAGGTGGGTCTGCCGGTTCTCGACCGCCTGCTCCAGGTCGCCGCGCGGGCCCTCGGCGCACCCGGCGTCGCGTTCGTGGAGTACGCACCCAGCGGCGGTCGGGTGGTGGCCGCCACCGGCAGCGTCGAGTGGGCGGTGGGGCGTCCGCTTCCGGCCGCCGACGGGATGGCGGAGCAGCTGCTGACCGGCCCTCGGGTACGGGCACTCGGCATCGACGTACTTCCGCCCGAGCTGGCCCAGGAACTGGACGACTCCGGCCTGGGGCAGTTGCTCGCCGCCCGGGTGGAGATCGGCGGGCTGACCATCGGCAGTCTGCACGCCCTCTATCCGGACCGGGAGCGGCCGGGCAGCGCCGAGCACCAGGCGGTGCTGGGCTACCTGGCCGCGTGCGTGGCGCACCTGTACCGGGACCAAACCGGGTTGCCGGTGCACGGTGACGGCAGCGTGGTCGCCGCGCTCGCCGACGGTCTGGCGATCGTCGGCCGGGACGGCACCGTCCAGCTCTGGAACCCGGCGGCGGAGCAGGTGACCGGTCTGCGTGTCGCGGAGCTGGTCGACCGACGGCTGCCGTTCCCGGTGCCGCCGCCGGGTCAGGTGCTCGACCACCGCCTGCCGGACGGCCGCTGGTTGAAGATCACCTCGGGGGAGCTGCCCGGCGCCGGCGCCCGGGTGGTCACCTTCTCAGACAGCGGGGAACAGGACCTCCGCGACCATGACCGGGATCTCTTCGTCGCGGTGACCAGCCACGAACTACGTACCCCGGTCACCGTGGTGAAGGGGTACGCGGACACCCTGACCGCGCACTGGGACTCGCTCTCCGAGTCGGACCGGCGGCAGGCCGCGGCGCTGATCGGTCAGCGGGCCGGCGAGCTGGCCCGGCTGATCGACCGGCTGCTCTCCAGCACCAACGACGCGGGCGCGGTCGGCGGGTCGCCGCCGGTACCCTTCGACCTGACCGAGACGCTGCGGGCGGCTGTGGCCGACCTGCCGGCGGACCTGCGTCACCGGCTCAGCATCCGGCTGCCGGAGCAGCTGCCGAAGGCGCTCGGCAACCGGGCCAGCCTGGCCACTGTCCTGACCGAGCTGGTCACGAACGCCGGCAAGTACTCCCCGGACGGCAGCCGGGTGGAGCTGACCGCCGAGTCGGACCGTCGGACCGTGGCGTTCCGGGTGAGCGACCGGGGAATCGGGGTACGTCCAGACCATGTGGAGCGGGCGTTCGAACGGTTCTGGCAGGCCGAGTCGGGAGACCGGCGCCGCTATCCCGGTGCCGGCCTCGGTCTCTACCTCGTCCGCCGGATCATCGAGCGGCAGAACGGATGGGTTTCGCTGCGTCCCCGCGAGGGCGGCGGTACGGTCGCAGAGGTACGGCTGCCCCGAGGTTGACCCACGGCATCCGGGCCCCACGGTCCGCTGAGGAGGCGTCCCCCATGTCCACCGTCCCGACGTCCGACACGTCGGCCGTCCCGAGGCCCGACAGCCCGACCCGCACCTCGGCCGTCCCGAGGCCCGACACGCCGGCCCGCACCTCGGCCGTCCCCGCGTCCGGCGCCACGACCGCCTCGGCCGTGCGGCACACGCCGACCGAACGCTCGTGGCACATGACGGTGCCGCACCACGCCCAGGGTGCCCGTACCGCCCGGCACCGGCTCCGGGTCGAGCTCGCCGACGCCGTACCGGCCGCGTTGCTCGCCGACACGATGACGGTGGCGGCCGAACTCCTCGGCAACGCGGTACGCCACGCCGCGCCGCTGCCCGGCGGCACCGTCCGGCTCTCCTGGCGGCTGCGCGACGACCCGACCGGCCACCTGGTCGAGATCCGGGTGACCGACGGCGGCGCCGGGGTCACCCCCCGGATCCGCCAGGTGGGCCCAGACTCGGCCGACGGCCGGGGCCTGTTCCTGGTCGCCGCGCTCGCCACCGACTGGGGGGTGGTCCGCGACGGCCTCGGGCAGAGCGTCTGGGCCCGGCTCCAGCACCCGGTCGGGTGCACGCCGGAGGTCCGAGGGGCCTAGGCTGTCTCGTCGTGGGTAAGCGTCGAAAGAGTTCCCGGGCCACCGAAACGACCGGTTCCGCGACGGGCGGAGCCGGCGGCCGGCCGGAGAAGCGCCAGAAGGTACGCGACATCTTCGTGCCCCGCCCCTTCGAGGGGCTGGCCGACGAGGCGGAGTGGATTGCCCTCCGTGAACTGGTGCCGGCGGCCTCCGCACCGCTGACCCTCACCCCCGAGCTCGTCGAACAGTACGGGGAGCGGCCGGTCACCCTGGCCACCGTGCTGCCGATGGCGATGCCGGCGATCGCCAAGCCGGACGGGCGGATCCTCGTCGGCCTGCAGCGGCACGTGCAGTCCGGTGACGTCTCCCGCGATCTCGCCGAGGCGCTGCTCTGCGCGCTGCGTACCGAGCCCGGCGGGACGGTCTCCGTGCCGGCGCTGCCCGGCGAGGGCCCCCGGCTGCAGGACGTTCTCGTCGACGGGCCGCTCGGCATCACCATGCACGACGGTTTCGGGTTCTGGCTCGACCCGGGCGCCGACGAGGACCCGAACGTGAAGGCGTCCCTCGAACGGGCCGACGCCTCGATCTATCCGACCGTCAAGCTCGCTGCCGCGCCGGCCGCGTACTGGTGCCAGGTCAGCGACAAGAGCCACGTCCGCTGGGTACTGCCGGACGACGAGGACCCGGCGCTCGCCGCGCTGTCCCGGCTCTCCGCCGCCGGTGAACTGACCCTCGGTGACGGGACGAAGTTCGCCGGCATGTTCCGGGCGCACGGCCGGCTCGTACCGGTCTGGGACATCCCCCGGGACGCCCCGGCCGAGTCGTGGGAGGGCCCGCTGACCGACTTCGCGAAGCGGTACGCGGCGGCGCTCGCCGATCCGGCCGACCTCGACGCCGCCGGGCGCCGGGCCCGGCAGGGTCTGCTCGGGCGGCAGCTCACCCTGCGCTAACCGTCAGTCGGGTTGGTTCACTCAGCCGCTCGGATCTCAGGTCACCGGGGCGAAGAGTTCTGCCAGGTCCGGTTCTCCGAAGAGGCTGATCTCCACGATCCCTTTCTCGGTGACCGTCAACACGGCCACTCCGTAGGGCTCGTCACGCAGCCACGCGACCGCGGCGGGCTGCCCGTTCGCCTCGGTCGCGGTCATCCGCCACTGCCCCGGAGCACCCATCGCCGGCGCCGCGAAGGCCAGGCACGCCTCACGACCGGCGTACGAGGTCTGCGAGCCGACCGGTTCGATGGTCGCGTCCGCGTGCAGCACCCTCCGGAAGGCGTCGGCGTCGGACGCCTCCCACGCGGCCATGTACTCGGCGAGCAGTTCCCGGGCCCGGGGCGAGTCGGCGTCGAGCACGTCGTCGCGGGTCGGTGCCGCTTCGGCGAGCCGGGCCCTGGCCCGCTGCAGGGCGCTCTTGACCGCCGGCACCGACATGTCCAGCGCCTCGCCGGTCTCGGCCGCCGAAAAGGTCAGCACCTCACGTAACAGCAGGACGGCACGCTGTCTGGGGGTGAGGTGCCGCAACCCGGCCACGAAGGCGAGCCGCACGCTCTCCCGCGTGGTCACCAGGTCGGCCGGGTCCGTCGGGAACGGCTCCAGCCGCCCACCGAGGTCGTCCGGGCCGAGGCCCGACGGCAGCGCGCGGCGTCCCCGGCCCTCGATCACGGTCAGGCAGACGTTGGTGGCGATCCGGAAGAGCCAGGTTCGCACCGACGAACGCCGCTCGAACGTCTCCCAGCCGCGCAGTGCCCGCACGTACGTGTCCTGTACTACGTCCTCGGCCTCGTGATAGGTGCCGAGCATCCGGTACGCGTGGGTCAGCAAACCTCGGCGTTCCCCCTCGAACACCTCGGTCAGAATCCCAACGTCGAACGCACCCATGCGGCCAGCCTCCCGATCGCCTCGTCGGCGGCCGGTGCCCGCCCGGCGGCCATCTGGAACGTGTGCAGTTGTCCGTCGAAGACGTCCAGCCGGGCACCGGTCAGCTTCGCGAGGCGCTCGCTGTCACCCCGGCCGCTCTCGTGGCTGCCGCACTGAACGTAGGCCGGCGGCAGCGCGGACAGGTCGGCGTGGAAGGCGTTCACCTCCGGCGCCAGGCCGCTCACCCCCTCGGGCAGGTACTGCGCGATGAGACGCTGCACCATCGGCCGGGTGAAGAACAGGTCGGTGGCGGCGCTCTCCTCGTACGAGGTGGCGGTCTGCGCCGGGTCCATGTCGATCCACGGCGACAGCAGCAGCAGCGCGGCCACGCCGGGCTCGCGGAGCGCGACCTGCACGGCCAGGCCGCCACCGGAGGAGTCCCCGGCCAGCGCCACCTTCCGGGCACGCGCCGCCGCCCACCGGTACGCCGTGACCGCGTCCTCGATCTGCGCGGGGTAGCGGAACTCGGGAGCGTGTCGGTAGGTGGCGAGCAGCACCCGTACGCCGGCCGCCTTCGCGAGGTGCCCGTACATCTTGCGGTGCGTGTAGAGCGACCCGCTCACGAAGCCGCCACCGTGCAGCGCGACGATCACCCGGTCGGGGTCGGCGCCGTGCGGGCTGAGCCACATCGCCGGCACGCCGTCCGCCGACACCTCCGTGTAGTCCAGGCCGCGTGGCTCGGCTGTCACGTCGCCCCACTGGTCGTCCTCGCCCGGGTCACCGGCGGCCCAGCGGGCGTACATCTCTCTTATCGCGTCCATGTGAGTATCGACCGCGGGCGTACCGGAAAGGAATCGGCGCGGCCCGGTGTCTGCCGACCCGGTGCCGGCCGACCCGGCGGCGTGGCCGGCGGGGTAGCGTCGGGCCCATGTCAGTTTTCGACGTGGAGATCGGCGCCCTCGGCGGCGGTTCGGCGGATCTCGGCCAGTACCGGGGCCGGGCACTACTCGTCGTGAACGTGGCGTCCCGGTGCGGGCTGACCCCGCAGTACGCCGGCCTGGAGCTGCTCGCCGAGCGCTACCGCGAGCAGGGGTTGACCGTGCTCGGGGTGCCCTGCAACCAGTTCCACGGCCAGGAGCCGGGCACCGCCGAAGAGATCGCCGAGTTCTGCTCAACGACGTACGGGGTGACCTTCCCGCTCACCGAGAAGGTCGAGGTGAACGGCGCCGGACGGCACCCGCTCTACCAGGAGCTGGTCGACGCTCCGGACGACGAGGGATACACCGGCGACATCCGGTGGAACTTCGAGAAGTTCCTCGTCGGGCCGGACGGCGCGGTCGTGGCCCGGTTCGGTCCCACCGTCACCCCGGAATCCACCGAACTGGTCGCGGCCGTGGAGAAGGCACTGCCCGGAACAACGCCACTGCCGTAGGCGAAGCGCCCGCCACGCGCGCGTGACCTCGGGCTCAGTGCGTCCGAGGCGTGGCGGGCCGATCAGGTGCGACTGATCTACTCGACGGGTGAGCAGCCTGCGTGATCTCATCGTCCGCTGGCAGCGCGGCTGGGCGGTGGCCCGGGCGCTCCCCGTCGCCGAAGACGTGGGCGGCGCGTTGCGGGTCCGTTGCATGCAGCCCGGCCGCGACGTCGAGTACGTCGCGCTCGATGCCGGCGAGGACCCCGCGTCGCTCACCAGGCTGGCTGAGCTGGTCGCTGGCGAGGACAGCGTCACCTGGCTGACCGTGCCCACCACCGATCCGGCGAGGGCTGCCTCGGCACTGGTGGCCGCAGGCCTGGTCGTGCTCAAGGACTCGGAGCTGCTGATGACCGCCGATCTTCGCCGGCATCCGCGGAACATGCCCGTGGACGCGTACCGGCTCCTGACCCAGGTCGACCCACACGGAGCCGACCGCGTGGTCACGGCCACGGTACGGCACGAGTCGGGAGAGGTTGGTGCGCGCGGCACGATGGGACTGGCCGGAACGGATGCGGTCGCAGACCGGATCGAAACCACGCCGGCTCATCGCCGCAAGGGCCTGGCCAGCGCGGTCATGGGTGCACTAGCCAATTCTGCGATCGAAGAAGGCGTCGAACACGGCATTCTCATCGCCAGCGAGGACGGTCAACGTCTGTACCTGACGCTTGGCTGGCAGCCGGTGGCCGATGTACTGATCGCGACGACGCCTGGCAACACGTACCCGTCCTGAACAGCGCACCGATCTCGGCATTATGCAGGTAATCCTTGCGTTCCCGTTCGAAGAGGCCGGTGCGGCGTTCCAGTACTACAAATCGACCAGCCCGTTCGGAAAGGTCATCATCGAAATGCGACGACCGGTGTGTGGCGGCGGTGGCGTCGGGGTGGAACCGGTCACCCGCCGGCCCTTCGGCGACCGCCCGGCCGGCCGGTGATCGACGCCTCAGTACCCCAGAGACGACCAGGAAGACACCCCGGTAGTTCTCGATCATCCGTGCGAAAAGGGTGCCAGTGGCTGTCGCGACCGCACAGTAGAGCAGGTCCACTGTCGCAACCCCGGCCGCAGCCGCGGCCGCAACCCGGAACCCGTTGACCAGCCCCTCGCGCAAGGAATGCGGAGCAGCGCAGACCCAGACCCGGGTAGCACTACGCTCCCGCTGACCGTCCCCACACCACGCTACCGACAGGGCCTACACCCTCGTCTGGGAAGAGCCCCGAAACCCAATGGATGTGCGCATTGCGCAATACGGCGATGCCGGTTCACGGCGGCGTTCCGCCAGCGTCGGACGGGATATGGGGCCCCTACGCGCGTGCGACGGCGACGGCCGCAAGCACACCGGCAACGAGGACAGGCAGGCCGATCGTCAGTATGCCGAGAAGACCGAGCCCCAGCAGCATCGCGGCAGCGGCTCCCAGGGC
This sequence comes from Plantactinospora sp. B5E13, assembly GCF_039871775.1. Classification (NCBI taxonomy): domain Bacteria; kingdom Bacillati; phylum Actinomycetota; class Actinomycetes; order Micromonosporales; family Micromonosporaceae; genus Plantactinospora; species Plantactinospora sp. B5E13. The sequence goes on along the minus strand of NZ_JBDPLT010000023.1, from coordinate 105,637 downwards.
CCATCGGCGTCCAGGTGCCGCGCGAACAGTTCCATATGTGCACAGCAGCCCTGCTGCGGTTAGGCAGACGACGAACCAGGCCGCAGGTTGACCATCCTGCTGGGCTATGACCGCCAGATATACAACCATCATGACAACAGTGACCGCAGCGGCTGCTGCCGCTACCGGGTCCCAACCGCTCCTCGGTCTTGAGGTCATGGTTCATGTTGTCGAATCTGACGGCGATCCCTGGGACCGGAGCAAGGAGAGCTCTCTCACATCGGCTATGAGCCGCGTTCGACAAGGTCAACGGATGACGTACGGAGAGTGACGGGCGCCGACACCTGACGTGCCTCTTCGGGGAAGGCGGATGCCGACCGATCGTTCAGCAGGCTGTGATGGGAGCATCGCCGGGTGACCGATGAGCAGGCGCGGGTACTTGCGCGCGGCGGAAACGTCGCGGTGACCTGGCTGGATGGCCGGGCCTCTCCGGGCATCCATGTACAGGGTGACACCTTCGCCGAGCTGCACCGACTGCTTGCCGAGGTGGCCAGCCGGCTGCATCGTGACGTAGGCGACAGCGAAGCGTTGGACGATCTCGACCGCACTGTCGAGGAGGTGACCAGCATGCTGCGCTTCTACGAATCGGCACTCGCGGAGCGGGAGGTCCGACAGCCATACCACCGGCATGATGCCGGGTGAGTCGCCCACCTCACCACGCCACGCGGCTCAAGGTGTCAGGCAGCCGGGTAAGCCGACCTGACGTCGCTTTGCCGTAGTGCGTTGATCACGGCATGTGCGGACGTCCGTGGCGGCTGGCCGGAGGGAGCCTTGAGGACGTCAGGGTTCGCGGATGACCGTCAGTTTTCAGACTGTCGCGGCCACGTCCAAGCGGGAACCTCACGGATCGGATGCAGCTGGTCATCGCTCTCAGCATGCGAGTTCTGCTGGGCCACGCGGGCGCCGAACTCGAGGTGTTCACGCACGGCCGCACGGAAAGCGTCATCGTCCGGTAGGCCGGCTTCATCGATCGCTTCGAGGTAAAGGGCGACGAACCGCTCCCGCTGCTCGTCGGTGATCTTCAGATGGCGGTGGACGTCAATGATGTACTGAAATCCCAGTCCGGCGGTGAACCTGTCGGGGCCGCCGAAGGACTCGGCGGTGAACCACGTGAGGTGTTCGACATGGCTCGGCTGGCGAGCGGGGAACACGCTGCACAACACGGGATCGTCCAGCACCTTGGTATAGAACAGTTCCTCCAGACGATGCAACGCCTCGTCGCCACCGGCAAATTCGTACAGAGTAGACATGGGCTCGTCCTTTGTTGCCTGGACTGAGCGACTGGTGCGCTCCCTGAAATCCGATCGCTGCGACCGTACCTCGTTGTGACAAGCATGGTGGCCCACGGAAAGCCGCAACGTCCGGTCATCGACATGAGCGCACCGCTCCACGCGGCAGCGCAGCGACCCCGGCCGTCACGGACCGTTATTTTGCGCCCGGCGATATCAGCCCTGTAGTCGAACCAGTTGCAGCTGTCCCCGGTGGTGCCGGGTCCATCCGTCACGGCCACGGTGCCGGACCTCACTCTCGGGCGACGGTACGCAGCCCGTGCGTGGGTGTCCACCACTCGATGACCAGCATCGTCGCCTCCGGGTTGAGGTGGGTGTGCACCACCTCGCTGATGTCGGCATGGAAGCGGTCACCGGCCGGGCCTTCGGTGATCGGTCCGACGGCAACCGCCCGACCGGCAATCTTCGCCTCACCCGGCCACTGCGCCTCGGCGCCCTCGACCGGGTCGACCGTGGCGCTGTGCAACGCGAAACGCGGATCTCGTCGCAGGTCGGCACCCTTGCGCGCGTTCGACATCGAGCCGAAGACCAGTTCGCCGTCCTCGAACTGCGTCTCGATCCCGGAGATCCGCGGTGCCCCGTCGGCCCGCAGGGTGGCAATCGTCTTGTGCCGGTGCGCGTCGAAGAGCGCCCGTACGCGCCGCGCGAACTCCGGCTCCGCCCGCTCGACGTCCCGCCATGCCGTCATGTCCCCGATGATCGCACCAACACAGTCGGGGAGGGGCGGCCGTTCAGCGTACGAGACGCAGACAGCCCCCGGCAGTGGACGCCGGGGGCCAGGTCCGTCGTGGTGTGGAACCGTCGGTGTTGAGGTGGAACGGTCAGCCGACCGGGCCGATCCGCTTTGCCAGGTCGACAAACGCCTGCCAACCCGCCGGTCCGAAGACCAGCGTGCCGCCGTCCCGGTCCTTGGTGTCCCGGACCAGCACCCGGCCGGGCAGGTTGTCGGCCACCTCCACACAGGCACCCTGATTGGTTCCGCTGCGGGTGCTCTTACGCCACCGGGGCGCCACGTCAGTCATGATCGTTGATCGCCTTCTGGATGAGGTCCCGTGACGCGTGCACGGGAAGGGCCAGTCCGCTGACAATCTCCCACGATACTTCCAACTGGTCCAGATCTCCGCTGTCGGTCACCACCCGGCCCTGCAACTGGTCGTCGACATAGCCGGCCCGGCGGCCCGCCGGCAGCGTGGCCAGCACAAACGCACCCTGAAGACCGGCGTGTAGTCCGGCGGACGTCGGGACCACAAGCACCTGGACGGTCGGGCGCTGGCTCAGGTCCAGCAGGTGCTTCAACTGCTCCCGACGCACCTCGGGCTCACCACAGGTCAACGCGAACTCGCCGATGATGGCGGAGATCCTCGGCGGCTGGGGCCGGTCGACCGTGACGGCCCGCCGGTCCCGCCGGACGTCGACGGTGCGGTCGATGACCTCGTCCGACAGCCAACCGCCCCGCAGCAGGTTCCGGGTGTAGTCCTCGGTCTGCAGCAGGCCCGGCAGCAGCAGCGGCTCCCACCAGCGGAGCAGGGTCGCACGCTCCTCGTGCTCGGTCCACGGCCGCAGCCACGGCGGTCGGGCGTCCTTCCGGGCCTCGACGGCGGCCTGCTGTATCTCGTCCTCGGTGCCGAAGAACTCGTCGAGGCGTAAGGCGGTGTCGGGCTGGGGAATGATCCGGCCCTGCTCGATCGCGGCAATCAGTGATCCACTCACCTTGATCGCTTTGCCGAGTTTTGCCTGGGTCAGCCGCCGCGCGATCCGGTGCCGGCGAAGAATTTCCCGTAGGTCATTCACGTAGTACTCCCACGTGCAGAGAGGGATGCAATAAGCATCTATATTGCACCCTGTTTGCCTTCCATTACAAGGTGTGAAACCTCCAGGCTGGAGGTCAGGCGCCCCGCTCGCCCCCTCAGTGCCCCCTCCACTCCGGGCGGAGCGCCCACGGGGTGCGGTGCCGGTCCGAGGCCGGCGCCGCACCCCGTCTCCATCTCGCCAACGGGAGGCAACAGATGAGACACGCCCGCCCTGTCACACCTCGACACCGCCGCGCCTGGTGGCAGCTCTGGCGCTCCTGCCGGTGTGGTCACCGGTGCCGCCCCGCACCGCCGAAGCCAGCTGCCACGCCGCCGCAGGTGCCGTCGCCTGCGCCGCCACTGTCGCCGTCGCCTGCGCCGGTCGAGCTGACCGAGGCGGAACGGGCCGAGATCCGCGCCCTGACGTCGCAGACCCCGCCAACACCGCCAACCCCGAACCACCCCCGGGCAACCAACCAGCGGCCCGCCTGGAACGCGCCGACCCGCCCGTACCTGAGCAACGGGCGCCCAGGGGCTCTCACCCCGGGACAGGAGCACCGCGCCCGGCGCGGTGGACGGGCGTGACCGGTGATCGGGCCATGGGCACGCTGGGAGCGGGCCGCGGCGCGACGACGGTTACGACAGCAGGAGCGCCGGGCCGGCGTACACCTTCCGACCCGGACCTACGACTGCGGTGAGTGCGAACACCCGTGGCCGTGCCGGGAGGCCCGCCTGTCCCTGCTCCTCGGCTTCGAGGGCGACCGGGTCGGGCTGCTGATGTACCTCGGCGCCCACCTCGCCCACGCGATGCGGGAACTGCCCGACCGGCACCCCGCGCTGATCGTCGGGCAGCTCCTCCACTGGGTGCCCCGCCGGCGCTGACCCACCCGCTACGGCCGCAGCGGATCCCGGACCAGCGGGCAGGACATGCAGCGAGGGCCACCCCGGCCCGAGCCGAGCTCCGAGCCGGCGATCCGGATCACCTCGATGCCGGCCCGCTCCAGCTGGGCGTTGGTCTCCACGTTGCGTTCGTACGCCACGCAGAGCCGGGGTGCGATCGCCAGGGTGTTGTTGCCGTCGTCCCACTGTTCCCGTTCGGCGGTGACCGGGTCGAGTCCGGTGTCGATGACCCGCAGGACGTCCAGGTCCATCGCGTCCGCCGCCGCCCGCAGGAACGGGGCCGGCCCGTCGAGCTGCAGTTCCCCCTCCGCGTCGGCGATCACGGTGTACGCCGACAGGCTGTCCGCCACCTGTGGATACATCAGTACCGCGTCGACGTCGACCATGGTGCAGACGGTGTCCAGGTGCATGGTGGCCCGTTCCTGGGCGATCGGTACGACCAGGATGGTGTGCGCCAGATTCGCGGCGAAGACCCGGCGGGCGAGTCGCTCGGCACCGGCCGGGGTGGTCCGCTCGCCGACCCCGACCGCCACCACTCCGGGGGCGAGCAGCAGGACGTCGCCACCCTCCAGCGGCTCCAGCGTCGGGGCGTACCCGAAGGGGGTGCCGACGAACCGCGGGTGGTGCCGGTAGATCGTGTCGGTCAGGGTGGTCTCCCGGCGGCGGGCCGGCATGGCCAGGCTGGTCACCACCGCGTGGTCGCCGATCCAGGTCGACGAGTCCCGGGTGAAGAGCAGGTTCGGCAGCGGGTCGATCACGAAGTCCTGCCGGTCCATCAGCCGGTAGACCAGTCCGCCGCCACGGTCGGCGCCGACCCGCAGTTCCTCGTGGGCGAGTCCGGCGATCAGCACCCCGGCCAGCGCGACCGGGTCCAGGTACGACAGGTGTTCGCCGACCCGCCGCCGCAGGGTGTCGCCGAGTCGCGGGTCGGCGAGGACCCGCTCGGTGAGTTCCGCTCGGGCGTCGGCCACCGCCAGCGTCTCGGCGAGTAGCGTGCCGAGGTGGAGCACCTCGACGTCGCGCTCCCGCAGGGCGGCGGCGAAGGCGTCGTGCTCCTCCTGGGCACGGCCGACCCAGGGGATGGCGTCGAAGAGCAGCGAGTCGTTGTTCCGGGGCGTGAGTCGGGCGAGTTCCGGTCCGGGGCGGTGCAGCAGGACGGTACGCAGACGCCCCACCTCGCTGTCCACGAAATGGGTCATCCTCGCAGGGTAAGGCAGTAGTTGGCGCCATCCGGGAAAAAGGGCTTCGGATGAATGGGGCATTCATCCACACTCACTCCGGCGCTTCGACTTGCCGACCCAGGGGGCTGGCCACGTACCGTAGTGAGAAGATAACTTCGAGGGACCTTTTGCCGGAGGTCACGATGACTGTCTTCTCTGCACGATCAGCGGTGCCCGCGCCCCGGGCGCTACCCCCCTCCCCGACCGGCGCGCCACCAGCGCTGGACGCCGTGCGGCCGACCCCGATGGACTGGGCACGTCGGCGGCGGGCCGAGCGGGTGGAACGACGGATCGAGGCGGCCGGAGCCCGGGCACTGAGCAGGTTGGACCACCTCGGTCCATCGTGGCACGTCGTCGACTGGCCGCGTACCGAATTCACCGACGCCAGTCTCCTCGACCTGGACTACCGCTCCCGCGACGAACGGGCCGGTTTCCTCGCGATCGGCCCCGGCGGCCTGTTCGCGGTCACCGTGGCCGACCACGGGCGGTCCCGGGTCCTGATCGCCGGCGACGTCGTGCAGATCAACGGCAAGCGACCGGCGTACGTGAGCGAGGCCCGCCGAGACGCGAAGCGGGCCAGCAAGGCGCTCTCCGCCGCCGTCGGCCTCACCATCCCCGTGACGCCGGTGCTGACCTTCGTCGGCTCCGGCGACCTCAGCGTCTACGGGCTGCCGAAGGACTGTCTCGTCGCGACCCACCGGGAGTTGGACCGGCTGCTCGTGGCGGGCGGCAACCGGATCAGCGCGGCGACCGCCGAGAAGCTGTCCCGGGTCGCCCAGTCGCCGGCGACCTGGCTGAACGCCCCCTACCGTTCGGCCGCGGACTACCGGTGGTACGAGGGCGGCCGAACGGCCGCTGACAAGCCGGCCGGTCGGCGGTAGCGTCACCACCCGACGCATCCACCGGACCGCCACGGCCGGTACGACGTCACCGACCGTCAGCGGCGGGACACGGGTCGACGGTGGAGCGACGGGACGACCCCGTTCGTCCGATTCGTGCCGGGAGTCGCGATTCCCGGCACGGACCGGCTAGCGTGGGTGGCGGTCAGGTGAATAGGAGGCGCGGGTGGCCCACGTCGAACTCTCGATCTCGGAGGCGTTCGCGCCGTCAGTGACCTCGGTGCCGGGTCAGCACCCCGCCGGGTTCGCGGAGCCCGACGACGGGCCCGGGGGCGACGGCTTCGACCGCTGGTGCGACACGGTCGCCGACGCCGCCGAACCCTGCCTGCTGATCGCCCGGGACACCACCGTCGCGGCGGTCTCGCCCGCCTGCTGCCAACTGCTCGGCTTCGGTAGTCCGGTCGCCGTCTTCGGCCGTCCGCTGCTGGGCACCCTCCGGCTGCTCGACTTCACCGCGTCTCGGGGCGAACTGACCGAGCAGGACGTCGAGAAGATCCCTCCGCTGCTCGCGGTCAGCTCGCAGCGGCTCGCCCGGGGACTGCTCCGGGTGGACCGGGCCGGGGCGGACGGCACCGACGCCACCGTCGACGCGATCGCCACCCCGATCCTGTCGCACGGTGAGGTCATGGGCTCGCTGACCTTCTTCGCCGAGGTCTGAGCCCTCCACCTGTTGTCGGACAGCACCGGGACCGTGTGGGACGGCACCGGCGTCACCGACCGGACGGCACGACCTACCATTGGCCGGAAGATCTCGCCGCAGCACCACGGCGTCCACCTACGCCCGAGGATCCGGCCCTTCCATGTCCGCGTCACGTGACACCCCGGCGGCCCGCCGACGGACCGGCGGCGTACCGCTCGCCGTCCTGCTCACCCTGGTCGGCTGCGTCGCGACGGCGGCCTGCGGGGTGCCGCCCGAACTCGAACGGTCCCGCGCGGCGACCCCGGCCGCACCGACCCCCACCCCGACGGTCACCGGCACCCCCGGCGTCGGCCCGACCCTGCCACCGACCCCGACCGTGACCCCGACCGGCAACGGCACGATCGCGGTCGACTGCGGCGGGCGGCCGAGCCGCGACCAGGTCGTCGCGCTGCTGCGCCGGGTCGACCTGCTGCCCCGCAGCGCCCGGGTCACCTTCCGCAACGCGCCGGTCTGCGCCGCCGACTGGCAGTACAGCGTGATCGAGGTGCCCGGCCGGGACCTGCTCCAGGTGGTCACCACCGGCCCGGCCGACAACCTCAAGCTGGTCACCGCCGGCAACGACGTGTGCAACATCAAGGTACGCGTCGAAGCACCGCCGGGAATCCGTACCCTCGCCTGCGCGTGACCTCCGCCGACCGGTCCACGGTTCCGTAGGCTGGACGCCATGCCCGGAACGCCACCGACCCGCTTCGTCTACCTCGGCCCCGAGGGGACCTTCGCCGAGCAGGCCCTACGGACCATCCCCGCCGCCGAGCGCGGGACGCGTACGCCGGCCCGCAGTGTGCCCGAGGCGCTGGACGCCGTCCGGGCCGGTGACGCCGACGCCGCCCTGGTGCCGTTGGAGAACTCGATCGGCGGGGCGGTCGCGGTCACCCTGGACGAGATGGTCGAGGGCGACCCGTTGGTGATCACCCGTGAGGTGGTGCTGCCGGTCGAGTTCGTCCTCGCCACCCGGCCGGGTCGGGGCCTCGGCGAGATCCGGACCGTGGCGGCCCACCCACAGGCGTCCACCCAGTGTCGACGCTGGCTGCGGGAGCACCTGCCCGAGGCGGCCGTGGTCGACGTACTCTCCAACTCCGCCGCGGCGGCCGCCGTGGTCGACGGCGAGCAGGACGCCGCGGTCTGCGCGCCGTTCAGCGCCGCCCGGCACCGGCTGGCCGTACTCGCGGACAAGATCGCCGACCATGACGACGCGGTGACCCGGTTCGTCCTGCTCACCCGCCCCGGACCGCCGCCGCCCCGGACCGGCGACGACCTGACCTCACTCGCCGTCTACATCGCGCACGACCGGGTCGGCGCGCTGCTCGCCGTGCTGATGGAACTCGCGGTACGCGGGGTCAACCTGACCCGGATCGAGTCCCGGCCGACCGGTGAGGCGCTCGGCCGGTACGCGTTCTTCCTCGACTGCACGGGGCACGTCGCCGACGACCGGGTCGGCGAGGCGTTGCAGGGGCTGCACCGGATCTGCGCCGAGGTACGGTTCCTCGGGTCGTACCCGAGGCACCGGCGCGCGGCGGGCGCCGCCGACCGGCCGGTGCCGGCCCCGGCGGGGCTCTCCGACCACGACTACGCGGACGCGGCGGCCTGGCTGGCCCGGCTCCGCGCCGGCGGACTCGGCTGAGTCCACCGGGCGGGCCGCCGCCGACAGTCGCGCCCGCCGGGTCGGTGGGGCCGCCCGCCGGGTCGGTCAGCCCTTCCGTCGCGTCGGTCAGTCGTCCAGCAGGCCGCCGAGGAAGCCGCCGCCGCCCTGGCTGCCGCCCTGCTGGCCGCTGCCCATCAGCGGGGGCTCCTCGGACGGCTGGACGATCACGAAGCCCTGCCCGGCGAAGCTCATCGTGAACGCCTCCCCGGTACGACGACCGAGCAGCGTGCCGAGGCCGAGCTGCTCGGCCCGGTGGTAGCCGGTCTGCAGGTTCGCCGACCAGCAGACCGCCGCCTGCGGGTCGACGTACGTCGGGGCGTCGACGTTGAGCACCACCGGCGTGCCCTTGGTCGTGATCGCGATCCGCCCGTAACCGGTGAAGACACAGTTGAACAGGCCGGACGAGGACATCATCCCGGCGCCGCCGACCATCTTGATGTCGTACTGCAGGGTGGAGTCGAAGGCGAGCACACTGGAGCCGTTGATCGACAGCGCGTCACCCGGCTCCAGGTCGATCAGGTGCACGTCCGCCGCGTAGTCGGCGAGGAAGACGTCCCCGTGGCCGGACACCTTCATCAGCGGCACGCCCTCGCCGGTGAGTTTCTGCTTGAGGAACTTGCCGAGGCCGCCGGAGCCGAGCGCCTGGAACTGCACGTTTCCCTGGTACGCCACCATCGAGCCGACCCGGGCCATCGCCTCGCCGTTGAGCTCGATCTTCAACATCTTCGAGTTCTGCAGCCGCATGCCGGGCTGGTGGGATTCCTTCTCCAGGTTCTCCGCGGAAAACAGGGCGCTGCGCATCACGTTCCTCCTGAGGGTTCGCTGAGGTGAGGGTAGGCAACCCGCGCAAGAACGGATCGTCCCGCTTACCCGGGTCGGCCCGGCGGCTCAGGCCCAGCCGAGTTCGTGGAGGCGGTCGTCGTCGATCCCGAAGTGGTGGGCGATCTCGTGTACGACGGTGATCGCGATCTCGTCGACCACGTCGTCGTCGTTGTCGCAGATCCGCAGGATCGGGTTGCGGTAGATGAGGATCCGGTCCGGCAGCACCCCGGCGTAGTCCCAGCCCCGGGTGGTCAGCGCGTGCCCCTCGTAGAGGCCGAGCAGTTCCGGCTCGTCCTCCGGCGACTCGTCCTCGACCAGGATGACCACGTTGCTCATCAGGCCGAGCAGTTCCTCGGGCACCTCGTCGAGAGCCTCGGCGACCAGTTCCTCGAAACGTTCGCGGCTCATCTCGACCGGCACGGTCCCCATTGTGCCGCACCCGTACGCCGGTCGGGGCGGCCGGCGGCCCGCGACCGGCCGCAGACGGTCGCGGTGACCGGGACCCGGGCCGACGTACACCGCCACGGGCCGGTCACCGCGACCGGACAGGGATTCGGATCAGGCGGCGAGACGGGCGGTCAGCGAGATGTCGGCGCCCGGGGAGAGCAGCCGGGAGATCGGGCACCCGGCCTTGGCCGCCTCGGCCAGCTTCTGGAACTCGGCCTCGTCGATGCCGGGAACCTCACCGACGGTGTCGAGGTCGATCCGGGTCACCGTCATGCCGGCGTCGGTCTTGTCCAGGTGCACCTTGGCGGTGGTCTCCACCGAGGTCGGGGTGTGGCCGGCGTCGGCCAGCGCCTTCGAGAAGGCCATCGAGAAGCAGCCGGCGTGGGCGGCCCCGATCAGCTCCTCGGGGTTGGTGCCCTCCCCCTCCTCGAAACGCGACTTGAACGAGTAGGCCCCCTCGAGTCCGCCCTTGCCGGTGCGGATCGTGCCGGTACCTTCGGTCAGATTGCCCTGCCAGCGGGCGGATGCGGTGCGGATAGGCATGGTCACGACGCTAGCTCATGGGCGTGGCCCACGCGATGCTCTCCACCGCGGCGTGGTGGGACTAACTGGGCAGCCCGGCGCGCCTGCCGGTCAGGGGTGTCGGGCGGTTGCTGTGCCATCATCGACGTCAGGCAACACGCGCCGCGTGAGGGGGCAGGAGATGTCCGACGGGTTCCCCATTCCCCGACAGGACGGCGTCTCCCGGCCCGGGGAGCCGACCGGCCACCGGGAGCCCGCACCACCCGTGACCGTCACCCCGGAAGCCTCGCCCGATCCGGCCGCACCGGCGTGGGCCACACCGGACGCGGACGCCGTGGTCGTCTCCTCCGGCGAGCCGGTACGCGGCGGCGGGCGGGCCGGACGCGCCCTCGGCCGGCTCGCCCGGGACGGACGCCCGCTGCCGATGGTCGCCGCTCTCGGCGCGCTGGCGTTCTTCGGCTCCCTGGTGGAGGAGTGGACGGTCACCCGGATCCCGGACGACAGCGAGATCCCCCAGAACATGATCGAGCTGACCAGCGGCGTGGGCCAGATGAGCACGTTCGGCACCGGATACCTGGTCGGGGTGCTCGGCGTACTCGGTTGTCTCGCGCTGGTCCTCTTCGGTACGCCGGGACTGCGACACAACGCCCGGGTCGCCGGGCTGGCCGGTGCCGGGGCGGTGCTCGCCATCCTGGCCGGGGCCACCGGCTCGCTCGACAGCATCGCGCTGGACCGTTGGCAGGTGTACGGCGAGATCGACGGTCTGGTCACCGAGCACGGCCGCGGCCTGATCCTGGCGTACGTCTGCACCGGGATCCTCGGCCTCGTCCTGCTGCTCGCCGGCCGCTTCGTCCCGGCGCCCGGCGCCGACCGGCCGGCCCCGACCACGGCCGGCACCTCCACCTCCGCCGGTACGACCGACGCCGACCAGCCGGAGCAGTCGGACTGGCCGTGGCGCCGGCCGCGCCCCGCCGGCCGACCGGAGCCGGACGACGACGGTCGGGGAGCGCCGATCGACCTGACCGTCACCCCGACCAGGCCCTTCGTCCGCTAGTCAGCCGGGCCGGGAGCCCCCTGTCCCCGGGCCGGGAACCGCCCCGTCCCAGGGCGGGCCATATGTCGATGCGGCCGTGCCGCCGCCCCCGGTAGGCTCGGTTCCCGTGATTGACCTGCGCCTGCTCCGCGACGACCCGGACACCGTACGTGCCAGCCAGCGTGCCCGTGGCGAATCCGAATCCGTGGTCGACGACCTGCTCCGTGCCGACGAGGAGCGGCGGGCGACGGTCCAGCGCTTCGAGGCCCTGCGGGCCGAGCAGAAGCAGCTCGGCAAGCGGATGCCGAAGGCCGACCCGGCCGAGAAGGCGGAACTGCTGGCCCGGACCAAGGAACTCGCCGCCGAGGTGAAGGCAGCCGAGGCGGCGGTCGGCGAGGCCGAGGCGGCGCTGCGCCGGGCGCAGTACACGATCCCGAACGTCGTCGAGCCCGGCACGCCGCCCGGCGGTGAGGACGACTACGTGGTGCTCCGCGAGGTCGGCACCAGGCCGGAGATCGAGAACCCGCGGGACCACCTGGAGCTGGGTGAGGGACTGCGGGCGATCGACGTCGAACGGGGCGCGAAGGCGTCGGGCAGCCGCTTCTACTACCTGACCGGGGTCGGCGCGCTGCTCCAGCTCGGCCTGCTGCAGCTCGCGGTCGCCCAGGCGGTCGAGTACGGCTTCATCCCCAGCATCACCCCGAGCCTGGTCAAGCCGGAGTCGATGGAGGGCACCGGGTTCCTCGGCTCGCACGCCAGCGAGGTGTACCGGCTGGAGGCCGACGACCTCTACCTGGTCGGCACCAGCGAGGTCGCGCTCGCCGCGTACCACTCGGGGGAGATCCTGGACCTGGCCGGGCCGATCCGGTACGCCGGCTGGTCGTCGTGTTTCCGGCGGGAGGCCGGCTCGTACGGCCGGGACACCCGGGGCATCATGCGGGTGCACCAGTTCGACAAGGTGGAGATGTTCTCCTACTGCCGGCCCGAGGAGGCGCACGACGAGCACCTGCGGCTGCTGGCCTGGGAGGAGGAGATGCTGGCGAAGGTCGAGATCCCGTACCGGGTGATCGACGTGGCCGCCGGCGACCTCGGCAGCAGCGCGGCCCGCAAGTACGACTGCGAGGCCTGGGTGCCGTCGCAGGGCCGCTACCGCGAGGTCACCTCGACCTCGAACTGCACCACGTTCCAGGCCCGTCGACTGAACGTGCGGTACCGGGACGCACAGGGCAAACCGCAGACCGCCGCCACCCTCAACGGCACCCTCGCCACCACCCGCTGGCTGGTCCCGATCCTGGAGAACCACCAGCAGCCGGACGGCTCGGTCCGGGTCCCGAAGGCCCTCCAGCCGTACCTCGGCGGCCGGGACGTCCTGGAACCGGTCCGACCCTCGTAGGCGAGCCGCACTTCACACAAAAGTCACGGGAAGGCAGCACAACGTGAGGTACGGTTGCTGCCCCGCCATCGCCAGCTGACCCGGTAGAACCGGCGTTTCCGCTGTTCACGGGCGGCCGACGGGTGGCAGGGCCGAAGGAGGAGCCATGCCCCGACCCGGACTGCCCAAGCTGATCGCCACCGACCTCGACGGCACGCTGGTGCGTACCGACGACACCGTCTCGGCGTACACCCATGAGGTGCTGGACCGGGTGCGGGCCGCCGGCATCCCGGTGGTCGGCGCCACCGGACGCGGCCCCCGGCTGACCGAACTCACCCGCAACGACATCCGGGCCGCCGACTTCCTGGTGATGGCCGGCGGCGGCTGGGTGGTCGACCAGACCGACCCGGCCGGCCCGGTGGTGCTGCGGGACGAGCGGCTGGCCGGTACGACGCTGGCCGCGCTGCTGCGGGCGCTGGAGGCCGAGGTCGGCCCGCTGACCGTGATGGTCGAGGCGTCGGACGCGCCGAACGCCCCGCTCTGGGGCGACTACGACGAGACCTGGCCCTACCAGGACCGGTTCGAGCCACGGGCCCGGCTCGACTGCCTCAGCGGTGACGTGATCAAGGCGTTCGCCCGGGCGCCGGGACACGACGTCGACACCCTGCTCGACATCGCCCGCCGGATCGTGCCGCCGGCCCAGGCCACGGTGACCCAGGCCGGTCTCGGGTTCATCGAGATCTGCCCGCCCGGGGTCGACAAGGCGACCGGGCTCGCCGTCGTCGCCGAGTCCCTCGGTGTCGACCCCGCCGAGGTCCTGGTCTTCGGCGACATGCCGAACGACCTGCCGATGTTCGAGTGGGCCGGCTGGGGCCGGGTGGCGGTCTCCAACGCCCACCCGCTGGTCCGGCGGGCCGCCGACGAGGTCACCCTGCGCAACGACGACGACGGGGTGGCGGTCTACCTCGATCGACTACTCTCCCATTGATGGGAGAACTGCCCCGGCTGGTCGCCACCGACCTCGACGGCACGCTGCTGCGCTCCGACGGGACGCTGAGCCCGCGTACCGTCGAGGCGCTGGCCGCGATCACCGCCGCCGGGGTCGGCGTCGTCCTGGTCACCGGCCGGCCGATCCGCTGGCTGTACCACGTGTACGACCAACTCGACGCGCCGCTGCCGACGATCTGTGCCAACGGTGCCGTGGTGTACGACCCGCACACCGACACCGTGCTGCGCGCCGACCCGCTCGCCCCCGAACTGCTCGCCGAGGTGGTCCGGCGACTCCGGGCCGAGGTGCCCGGGGCGAGCTTCGCCGTCGAGATCACCGACGGTCGGGAGTTCCGGCACGAATCCGGCTACGAGCTGCGCTGGGACGCCGGGGTCCCGACCAGCCGGATGATCGGCGACCCGACCGAACTGCACGCCGCACCGGCGGTCAAACTGCTGGTCCGCTCCGGCCGGCAGGATCCGGACGCGTTCCTCCGGGTGGTCGCCGGTGCGCTGGCCGGGCTCGCCGAGGCGACCCACTCGTCGTACAGCGGACTGGTCGAGATCTCGGCGGCCGGGGTGACCAAGGCGGCCGGGCTCGCCTGGTACTGCGCCCAGCACGGGCTGGACGCCGCCGACGTGATCGCCTTCGGGGACATGCCGAACGACGTACCGATGTTGACCTGGGTCGGTCGTGGGGTCGCGGTGGCGAACGCCCACCCCGCCGTACGGGAGATCGCCGACGACGTGACCGACGACCACAACGCCGACGGGGTCGCCGCGTACCTGGAGACACTGCTCGCGACCGCCGGACGGCCGGTCAGCCCGGGCCCCGACCCGGCACGCCCCTGAACGGCGGCGGGCCTGGTCGGCGGGTCGGGGACTGACCGGTGACGGGTGGGCCACCCTGCCGCTTCCAGGTGCGGGTGAAAATCGTGGTGTCGGCCCGGCTGACCGCCGGCAGCGCCCCGACCGTGCCGGTCAGGTGGGCGTAGACGGCCGCCAGGTCGGGCAGCAGCAGGCTCACCACGAGCGGGACCGGGCCGCTGGTCGCGGCGGCGAACGAGACGTCGGGATGCCCGGCGAGGGTGTCGCCGACCTCGGCGAGTGCGGACGGCGGCACGGTGAGCCAGAGCATCGCCCCGGTCCGCATCCCGACCGCCCGGGGGTCGAAGTCGACCTCGAAATGGAGCACGCCGGTCTCGTGCAGTGCCCGGAGCCGGCGCCGGGCGGCCGACTCGGAGACGCCGACCCGGGCGGCGAGGTCACTGACCGGGGTACGACCGTCGCGGCCGAGTTCGGCGAGGATGTGCTCGTCGACCGGGCTAAGGTCGGGTCTTCGCCGTTGCGCGGCGTCCTGGGGCCGGTGGGCCCGGCCCTGCGCTGCCGGGTGGGGGGTGGGGGGGGGGGGGGGGCCGGATCACCCGCTCTGGGCGGTCAGGCTTGATCCCGTCGCGGGCGATCCGGCCCCCCACCTGTGGCGGTGCCGCGTCCGTCGACGGTTCCGGCTGGTCGGCGGTGAGCCGGGCCGCCGCGGCCGGGTCGAGCGGGGCGGGCCAGCCGCGCCACGGCGCCCGGCCGGCCCGGAACCGGTGCAGGATGCAGTACGCGGCGAAGCCCACCACCCGGGGAGTCCGGTCCAGCCGGGTCAGCAGGTTCTCCTCCTCCTCGGCCGAACCGGCCCGCAGACCGCAGACGATCTCGCCTCCGCCGGAGGTCCGTACCCAGGTGGTGGCCGGGTGGCCGGCCAGCGCCGAGGCGATCCGGTCGGCCCGGTCGGGGGTGCACTGGATCCGCAGCAGCCACGGTGTCCCGCCGACCGCCCAGTACGGGCTGCGTCCGACCACCCGTACCGTGCCGTCGGCCCGGAGCCGCTGGTAGCGGCGGGCGACGGTCTGGGCGGGCAGTCCGAGCGCCCGGCCGATCTGTTCGAACGAGGCCCGGCCGTCGAGCTGGAGTGCCTGGACGATCCACTGGTCACGCTCGTCCAGGACGTTTTCCACCGTTTCAGTCTGGACGAATACGGGTTTCCGCCGTGGTAGGCGGTGGGGCGGGTCGTTCCGGGTGTGCCGACCGCAGAGTGGGTCACCGGCACCTGTCGGCTCGGATCCCTCGGGAGCAGCCCCATGCGGAAGTGGTGTCCACTGGTCGCGGTCGGTCTGGGCGCGTTCATGCTGCTGGTCGACGTCACCATCGTCAACGTCGCGCTGCCGGCGATGTCGGCCGACCTCGGTACGTCCTTCGGCGGCCTGCAGTGGGTCGTCGACATGTACGCGTTGACCCTGGCCGCGCTGCTGCTCGGTGCCGGTACGGTCGCCGACCGGCTCGGCCACCGGCGGGTCTACGTCGGCGGGCTCGGGCTCTTCGCGCTCGCCTCGCTGGGCTGCGCCCTCGCGCCGTCGACCGGACTGCTGATCACCGGCCGGGCGGTACAGGGGATCGGGGCGGCGGCGATGTTCGCCACCACGCTCGCCCTGCTCGGTACGACGTACCGGGGGCGGGACCGGGCCCTCGCGTTCGGCGTCTGGGGCGCGGTCAACGGTGCCGCCGCCGCAGCCGGCCCGATCCTCGGCGGGCTGCTCACCGAACACCTGGGCTGGCCATGGATCTTCGCGGTGAACGTACCGGTGGCGGTGGCGGCGATCCTGCTCACCCTGCTGACCGTCGGGCCGGGGGACCGGACGGGCCGACAACGACTCGACCCGTTCGGGATCCTCACCTTCACGGTCGCGGCGGGCGCGGCGACGTACGGGCTGATCCACAGCGGCGAGGCGGGCTGGGCGGAGCCGGGTTCGTGGCTGCCGCTGCTGGTGGCGGCACTGGCGCTGGCGGCGTTTGTCGTCGTGGAGCGGCGGACGGCCGAGCCGATGCTGGATCTCGCACTGTTCCGGCACCGGACGTTCGTCGGGCTGGTCGGCGCCGGGGCGGTGTTGTCGCTGTCGGCGTGGGCGATGTTCCCGTACGCCTCGATCTGGATGCAGGACCGGCTCGGACTGGGACCGGTCGCCACCGGGCTGGTGCTGATGCCGATGAGCGTGGTCTCGTTCGTGGTGCCGCTGCTGATGGGACGGTTCGGGCACGCTGTCCCGGCCCGCTGGTCGGTGTCGGTCGGGCTGCTGCTGATCGGGATCGGCGACCTGCTGCAGGCCCGGGTGCACGCCGACTCGGGCGCGGGGGTGCTCGTCCCGGGTCTGGTCTGTGTCGGGTTGGGCGCGGGACTGGCGCTGCCGCCGATGTCGTCGGCGCTGCTCGGTGCGGTGCCCCGGGAGCGGGCCGGGATGGCCGGCGGGGCGCTGAACTCCGCCCGCCAGCTCGGATTGGCGCTCGGGGTGGCGGTGCTGGGCAGCGTCTTCGCCGCCGCCGACGGGCCGGCCGGGCCGGCCGCCGACGTCGCCACCGCGCTCAACACCAGCTATCTGCTCGCCGGCGGACTGGGGTTGGCGGGTGCGGTGCTCGCCTTCGGGCTCGTCCGTGCCGGCGGCCGACCGGATCCGGGTGACCGGGCGGGCGCCGGACACCGGCCCGAACCCGAGCCGGCGGCTACTCCGGTGCCGGCTCGGGCGGCTCGCCGATCGGAAAAAGGATCGGACTGAGCAGGTAGGGAGTGCGGTCCGGAGTGGGAGGACCGGCCAGCCGGGGTGCGATGGCGGCGCGGAGTTCACCGATCAACTCGGCGAGTTCCTGCCGGGTCAGCCAGACCGCGTGCTGCCGGTAGCCCACCAGGTCGGCGGCCGGGTCGGCGTGTTCCCGGTCGAGGTAGGCGTTGAACTCGGAGATCAGCGTTGCCATCGCGATCGCGAACACCCGGCGGTGGTCCTCCGCCGACGCCGACGCGGCGGTGTCGGCATCGATCACCGCCCGTTCCCGGTGGAGCCGGTAGCGCCGCTCCACCGCGCCGCGTACCCGCTGTTCGGCCTCGACCTCGAGAATGCCGCCCTCGGCGAGTAGCCCGACGTGCCGGTAGAGGGTCGCCTTCGAGACGTCGGGCATCCGGGCGCAGAGTTCGGCGGTGGTGAGTGCCCGTCCGCCGGCCATGGCGTGCACGATTCGTAGCCGTACCGGATGCACCAGCAGTTCCACCCTGTCCATCAGCAGACGATCTCAGATCTGATACCGTTCTCAAAGTTGAGAACGATGAGAGAGGCGACAAGACCGCATGCGCCAACAGATATCCGAGCCGGCTCCGGTGGGACGGCACCACGAGGTCGGCGGACGTCGACTGATGCTGCACCGGTCGGGCACCGGCGGCCCGAGCGTCGTGTTCCTGCCCGGCGCCGGCCTGGTCGGTCTGGACTTCCTCGAACTGCAGGAGGCGACGGCCGGTTTCACCACCAGCGTGCTCTACGACCGTGCCGGAACCGGGTGGAGCGACAACGTCGAGTTGCCCCGCACCCCCGGTGCGGTCACCGACGAACTCCGGTCACTGCTGCGGGCAGGCGAGGTACCCGCGCCCTACCTGCTGGTCGGGCACTCTCTTGGCGCGTTCTACGCGCGCCGCTACGCCCAGCGCTTCCCGGACGAGGTGGCCGGCCTGCTCCTGTTGGACCCCGGTCACGAGGACATCCTCGCCCACCTGCCCGACGAGGCAGCCGAGATGGGCGAGAGGATGAAGCCGGACCTGGACCGGCTACCGGAGCTGACCGACGAGCAGGTGCACTCCGCCCGCCAGCAATACACGAAGATCTACGACAGATGGCCCGAGCCGGTCCGGACGGCTCTTGTCGACCATCACCTCGCGACCTGGCGGACGGGCACTCGGGAGACCCTCAACTTCGAGACCGAGGTCTACGACGAACTCCGACACGGGGGCGAACTACCCGACGTGCCGCTGGTCGTGCTCACCGCGCTCGGCGACAACCCGTACTGGGCGGGATTCGCCTCCGAGGAGTTGATCCGCCAGGCCCAGGACGGCATCCGCGCCATGCACGCGGCGATGGCCGCCGCCGTGCCACACGGCGAGCACCGGGTGGTCGAGGACGCCTCGCACCAGTTCCTGCACGTGCAACAGCCGGACGCCGTACTCCGGGCGATCCGTGACCTGGTCGACCGGGTGAACGGGCAGCGATAGCGGCCGGGGTCGGCCCGACGGTTCGCCGGGTCGTCAGAGGTACTGGCCGGGGCCCTGACCCTCGCCCGGGTGTCCGTGGCCGCCGGGCATGCCGGGCAGTCCACCAGGTCCCATCGGCAGGGCCGGGCGACCACCGGAACGCATCTGCTCCAGCTGCATCCTGGCCGCCATCTGCTGGGCGACCAGTGCGGCCTGGATGCCGTGGAACAGGCCCTCGAGCCAGCCGACCAGCTGGGCCTGGGCGATCCGCAGTTCGGCCTCGCTCGGCGCGGCATCCTCGCCGAACGGCAGCGAGAGCCGGGCCAGTTCCTCCCGCAGCTCGGGGGCGAGCCCGTCCTCCAGTTCGACGATCGAACGCTGGTGGATCTCGCGCAGTCGTTGCCGGCTGGCGTCGTCCAGCGGGGCGGCCTTGACCTCCTCCAGCAGCTGCTTGATCATGCTGCCGATCCGCATCACCTTCGCCGGCTGCTCGATCAGCCGGGCCGGGTCCTCGCCCGACGACTCGCCGTCGGTGGGTACGGTGCCGACCGGGCGTCCGTCCGGGCCGACCACCAGCACCGCACCGCCGGGCCGGTTACCGCTGGTCGACTCGTTGCTGTCTTCCGGGGAGCGTGGCACGTCGGTCATGCTCCCATCTTTGCGCAACCCGCCGGGTCGGCGCGCGCCGGCACCGCCCCGGAGCGGACGGGCAGGTGCGGGGTGGGCCGACCGCACCCGGTACGGTCCGTGCGTGGTCGACAACCCAGCCGCCGGATCCGGGACACCGGCTGCCGACCTCCATCCGCCGGATCCGGCCGCCGCTTCCGCCGACCCACGCGCCGTCCTCGACCGGCCGGCACCGCCACCCGACCTGCAGATCCGGTACGGCGACCACCCCGACCACGTCGCCGACCTGCGGATTCCGGCGGCCGGTCCGACCCGGCCACTGGTCGTGGTGATTCACGGCGGCTTCTGGCGGGCCGAGTACGACCGTCGACACACCGGTCCGCTCGCCGCCGACCTCGCCGACCGGGGTTGGCCGGTGGCGCAACTGGAGTACCGGCGCACCGGTCAACCGGGCGGCGGCTGGCCGGGCACCCTCGACGACGTACTGGCCGGAGTCTCCGCGCTGCCCGAGCTGGCCCGGGCGGCACTACCGGCCGGACGGGTCGCCCCGGGCCCGCCGATCCTGCTCGGCCACTCCGCCGGCGGCCACCTCGCGATCTGGTACGCGCTGCGGGCGCCGGACGGCGTACGCGGGGTGCTCGCCCTGGCGCCGGTGGTCGACCTGGCCGAGGCGTACCGGCTGGACCTGGACGGGGGCGCGGTCGCCGCACTGCTCGGCGGCGGCCCGGACGAGGTGCCCGACCGGTACGCGGCGGCCGACCCGGCACGGAGCGCCGCGCCAACGGTACCCACGGTGATCGTGCACGGGCGGCAGGACCGGCAGGTGCCGGTGGAGCTGAGTGTCGGGTACGCGACGTCCCGCACTCCCACGGCGGAGTTGCGTCTGATCGAGTTGCCGGACTGTGAGCATTTCGCCGTCATCGACCCGCTATCCCCCGCGTGGACTGCGGTGATAGCCGCGTTACATTCGTTCGTCGAGTGATCTCCTCGCCATTGACGCAGCGTCGCGTAGCCGGTAGAACGCCGGAGGGGCTGCGATCCGACCGCCCCTCCGGGAGGAAATTCGTGTCGCAGATGGACCGCAGACAGGCCCTCAGGTTGCTGGGCGCGCTGGGTGCCACCGGGCTGACCGCCGCGTGCGGTCGCTGGGGCGACGGCGGAACCGGGGACTCGACCAGCGACGAGCCGGTCCGGATCGGCATGATCACCTCGCAGTCCGGTGCCTACAAGGCGATCGGTGACGAGATGGTCCGGGGCTTCCAGCTCTACCTCGACCTGAACGACCAGCGGCTCGGCGGCCACCCGGTGGACCTGATCATCGCCGACGAGGGGGACAGCCCCCAGTCCGGCACCGCCGCGCTGGACGACCTGCTCAGCCAGCGCGTCCTGGCGCTGACCGGGGTGGTCAACTCGGACGTCATGTCCGCGATCCGCGAGAAGGTCGAGTCGTCGAAGGTTCCGCTGGTCAGCTCCAACGCCTCCCCGGCCACGCTGCAGAGCGTCGTCTACATCTGGCGCACCTCGTACGTGAACGACGAGCCGGGCCGCGCACTGGCCCCGTACATGGCACAGCGGATCCCGGCCGGTGGTCGGATCACGATCGTCGCGCCGAACCACGACGCCGGGTTCGACGCGGTCCAGGGTTTCCGGCAGAGCTTCGGCGAATCCGACGACCGGATCGCGGAGCCGGTGATCTGGACGAAACACGTCAAGGGCAAGCCCGCCAAGAACGCGTACGCCACGGTGATCAGCCAGGTGATGGCCCGGAATCCGGACGCGGTCTACTGCTCCTTCGCCGGCGAGTCCGCCGTCGAGTTCCTCAAGCGGCTGCACGAGGCCGGCTACCGCAACGACATCTACGCGCCGGGCTTCCTCACCGAGGGCACCGTGCTCGACCAGCTCAAGGTCAGCGAGGCCGAGGGGATCGTCACCTCCCTCAACTACTCCGCGGACCTGAACAACGCGGCCAACCGCCGGTTCGCCTCCGCCTTCCGCAAGGCCCACGGCTCGACGCCGACGACGTACGCGATGGCGTCGTACGACGCGGCACAGGTCCTCGACAAGGGGATCCGGCTGGCCAACAGCGAACTCACCCCGTTGACCCTGAACCTGGCGCTCGGTCGGGTCGGGCAGATCGACAGCCCGCGGGGTCCGTGGCAGTTCAACCAGCCCCGTACCCCGCAGCAGAAGTGGTACCTGCGGCGGGTGCAGCGGGACGGTCAGGTGCTGTCGAACGTGCTGATCAACGAGCTGGCGACGCTGGGCTGAGGGCCGCGTCCGGACCGGTCCACTCCGGTCCGGCCGGCTACGACTACGACTACGGCCGAAGTTCGGCGACGCAGCACTTGACGCTGCCGCCGCCCTTCTTCAGCTCGGACAACTCGACCGGCACCGGAACGTACCCGGCTGCCGCGACCTTGGCCGCCATCCCGGTCGCCTCGCTGTTCAGGACGACGTGCCGGCCGTCGCTGACCAGGTTGAGCCCGAACGCGACCGCGTCGGCCTCGTCGGCCCGGATCGCGTCCGGGAAGAGCCGGGCCAGCACCTGCTGCGAGGCGGGCGAGAACGCCTCGGGGTAGTAGACGACGGTCCGGTCGTCAAGCGGGGCGAGCGCGGTGTCCAGGTGGTAGAAACGCGGGTCGACCAGGCGCAGCGAGATCACCGGTCGGCCGAGCACCTCCTGCGCCTCGGCGTGTGCGGCGGTGGCGGTACGGAAGCCGTACCCGGCGAGGATCAGGCCACCGTAGGCGTCGGGGAGGTAGGTGAAGTCGCCCTCCCCCTCGTTGATCTCGACGGGCGGCACGTGACGCCAGCCGTACGCCTGGTAGAACGCCTGGTGGGCGGCGGCCTCGGCGGCCCGCTGCCGGTGCCGGAACCGGGCGCCGTAGCTGACGCCGTCCACCACGAACGCCCCGTTGGCCGCGTAGACCATGTCGGGCAGCCCCGGCTCCGGGGCGAGTTCGTGCACCGTGTGGCCGAGGTCCAGCAGGGTCTCCCGCAGGCGGTGCCACTGCTTGGCGGCGAGTTCGGAGTCGACCGGGGTGGTGACGTCCATCCAGGGGTTGATCGCGTACTCCACGGTGAAGTACTCCGGCGAACAGAGAAGGTATGTCCGCTTTCTGGGGATCCTCGGCTGGTTCACGAATCCAAGGGTAGGTACGGTGCAGGTTAACTAACAGCCGGAACTGTTGCCTGAGAGAGGCGGAACGTTGCAGATTGACGACGTCGACCAGCGAATCATTGCGTCACTGGTGGCGGATGCCCGAATGTCGTACGCGGAGATCGGCGCCCGGGTCTCGCTCTCCGCCCCGGCGGTGAAGCGGCGGGTCGACCGGCTCCGGGCCGTCGGGGTCATCCGGGGATTCACCGCCGTCATCGACCCGGCCGCGGTCGGCTGGAACACCGAGGCGTTCGTCGAGCTCTTCTGCACCGGCCGGACCACCCCGGCGCAGATCGCGGTGGCGACCCGGCGACACCCGGAGGTGGTCGGCGCGTACACCGTCTCCGGCGAGGCGGACGCCCTGGTGCATCTGCGGGCCGCCGACATCGCCCACCTGGAGCAGGCCCTGGAGCGACTGCGCGCCGAACCCTTCGTCACCTCGACCCGGAGCATGATCGTGCTGTCCCGCCTGGTCGACTCACCGACGGTGATCTCCGCGCCCGCCTGATCCGCCCGCCGGGGACCGGCAGTTGGGCCGGTGGCCGACAGGAGGAGTCAAAGATTCTTGACATCATGTCGATGAATCTTTACTTTTGACATGTCAGGTTTCTTTTACATGAGGAGCGGGACATGTCCTCCGAGGAGAAGCGCACCTGGATCTCTGCCGTGGTCGGCGTCGCCGTACCGGTCGCCTACCTGGCGATCGTCCTGTCCAAGGTGCCGGGTACGGACGTGTCGAGGATCGCCTACGTAGGGCCGATGCTCACCTCGATCGGCGTCGGGATCGGCGCGGGCATCGTCCTGGCCGTCGTGACCGCCATGGCCTCGCCGAAGGATGCGGACAGGACCGACGAACGGGACCGGGAGATCAATCGGCGGGGCGAACACGTCGGTTTCTACGTCATGAGCATCGTCGCGATCGTGCCACTGGCCCTCGCGATGGCGAAGGTCGAGCACTTCTGGATCGCACACGCGCTCTACCTGGCGTTCGTCCTGGCCGCACTGGCGTCGGCGGCCGTGAAGATCGACGCGTACCGGCGGGGCTGGTAGCCATGGGCAAGCCGACCAGGGTCACCAACTCGATCCGGGCGCTCCGCTTCGCCCACGACGAGATGACCCAGGCGGAGCTGGCCGATCGCATCGGGGTGACCCGCCAGACCATCATCGCCATCGAGCAGGGTCGTTACTCGCCGTCGCTGGAAGTGGCCTTCCAGATCGCACGCGTGTTCCGGGTGCCACTCGACGACGTCTTCGGATACCCCGACACCGACCAGTGAGCCGACCCACGACACGGCACGCGAGAAGACGGCTCGCGGCCCGGTTCCACGCACCCGAAATCAGGGAGAGAACGCGCACAACCCCAACGCCTCGTCCGGATCGTAAGGAGCCCCGATGCACGAGCTGACCCGTACCGCCCGGATGACCGGGCTGTTCTACCTCGGCATGGCTATCACCGCCGTACTCGGCTTCCTCGTCATCCGCCCGCAGCTCTTCGTGGCCGGCGACCCTGACGCGACGCTGGCCAACCTGGTCACCCACGATTCGCTCGCCCGCGCGGGCGTCGCCCTGGAAATGGCCATGGTCGTCACCCAGGCCCTCACCGCCGCCTGGTTCTACCGCCTCTTCCGCACCGTGAACTCCTTCGCCGCGAGCGGTATCGCCGCCTTCGGCCTCGTCAACGCGGTCGTCGGCCTCGTGAGCGCGGTCATGCTGGCCACGGCGATCCAGGTCTCCGCCGACCCGGTCGGCGACCCGACGGCCACCGTCCAGATCCTGTACCTGGTCAGCCTCAACATGTGGGGCGTGGGAGCACTGTTCTTCGGCCTGTGGCTGATCCCGATGGGCTGGTGCGTGCTGCGCTCCGGCTGGATGCCCCGCGTCCTGGGATGGCTCCTCATGGTCGGCGGCGTCGGGTACGTGTTGAGCCCGTTCGTCCTCTACCTCGCTCGCGACGCACAGGTCCTGTTCGACGCGATGGCGTACCCCGCGTCCATAGGCGAGTTCTGGATGGTCGGCTACCTGCTCGTCCGTGGCGTGGGCCGGAAGGCACCGGACGCCGCGCCGCCACCCGTCCACCCACCGGCAGCGGTGGCGGGCTGACGCGCTCGGGTCGCGGGCGCGCTCACCTGCCGCAGACAACGCACGGCCAGCCGCCGGTCACCATGCGCAGGCACGGGTCATGGCGGGTGGTGGGAACGCGAGCGGCGACCGGCGCGTCAGAGCCGGCATGACCGCTGACCGGGGAAGCCGCTCTGTCACCGTCGGCACCGCGCTGCTCGCGGGGCTGGCACTGCTCACCAGTACGCTGCTGGCCGGCTGCACCGCCGAGCCCGATCCGGTGGCGTCACCACCACACGACCCCGGCGTACCGGCGGCCGGTGGGATGCGACTCGTCTCGTTCAGCTCCTGCGCCGACGCGTTGGCCGGGCTCCGGGCCGCGGCCAGCGCGGCCGTCGGACCGTACGGCTTCCAGAACGGCCGGGCCTGGACGTTCGGCATCCCGGAGGTGGCCCGGGACACCGCCGGCGGCAACGAACGGGCCGCCGACGCGGGCAGTGAGCAGGCCGGGCCGGGGGGATCCGGCTACTCCGGCACCAACACGCACGAGGCCGGGGTGGACGAGCCCGACCTGGTGAAGACCGACGGCCGGCGCATCGTCACGGTGAGCCGGGGCGTGCTCCGGGTGGTCGAGCCGACGAGTCGACGGGTGACCGGCAGCCTCGACCTGGACCCCGGCGCGGACCGCCACGGGTGGCCCGAGGCGAACCTGCTGCTGCACGGCGACCGCGCCCTGGTGCTGGTCCGCCAGTCCGGGTTCGCGCTGCCCGAACCGGCGATCCGCCGAGGTGGGGCGGAGGTGCCGCCGATCGACGAGAAGACGGTGGTCGGACCCCGGCTGATCCTGGTCGACCTGGCCGGCGCGCCGAAGGTGCTCGGCGAGTACCGGATCGACGGTGACCTGCTCGACGCCCGCCAGGTCGGCGCGATGGTACGGGTGGTGGTCCGCTCCGGACCACGGCTGGACTTCCCGATGTACAAGGGCGCGAAGCCGGTCGACGAGGAGAAGAGCCGCGCCGCCAACCGGAAGATCGTCGAACGGGCCGGCATCGAGACCTGGCTGCCCCGCTACGAGACGATCGAGAACGGCCGGGTCAGCTCCGGGCGGGTCGACTGCGAACGGCTGAGCCGACCGGCGGTCTACTCCGGCACCTCGCTGCTCTCGCTGCTCAGCTTCGACCTCGGCACCGGCCGGATCGGCGACGGCGACCCGGTCACGGTCGCCGCCGACGGCGACACCGTCTACAGCAACGGATCCCGGCTCTACATCGCCGCCGACCAGCGTTGGCGGGCGCTGCCGACCCGTGGCGACGGCACCGTCGCCACGCCCGACCCGAAGGACGAGCAGACCGAGATCTACCAGTTCGACACCACCGGAACCGGCCGACCCCGGTACGTCACCGCCGCCACCGTGCCGGGCTGGCTGGTCAACCAGTACGCGATGTCCGAGTGGGACGGTCACCTCCGGGTCGCCACCACCACCGGCGGCACCTGGGGCGAGAACCCGAAGTCGAGCTCCGGGGTGTACGTCCTGCGTGCCGACGGGTCGACGCTGACCGAGACCGGTCGGGTCACCGGGCTCGGCAAGGGGGAACGGATCTACAGCGTCCGCTTCGTCCAGGGCACCGGCTACGTGGTCACCTTCCGGCAGACCGATCCGCTCTACACGGTCGACCTCCGCGACCCCCGGGCACCGAAGGTCACCGGCGAACTCAAGATCACCGGCTACTCGGCGTACCTGCATCCGGTCGGCGACGGCCGGTTGATCGGGATCGGCCAGGAGGCGGACAACCAGGGGCGTACCCAGGGCACCCAGGTCTCGCTCTTCGACGTCTCGGATCCGACCCGGCCGACCCGGATCGCCCAGCACCACGTCCGGTACGGGCACTCCGAAGCCGAGTTCGACCCGCACGCGTTCCTCTACTGGCCGGCCGACGGCACCCTGGTGGTGCCGCTGACCACGTACCAGCCGCAGGGCGGTTCGCCCGGTGGTGGGGCGATGGTGCTGCGGGTCGGCGCCACCAGCCTGACCGAGGCGGGTCTGGTCGACCACGCCGGGACGACCGGCCCGGAGCCGGGCTCGATCCGCCGGTCACTGGTGGTGGGCAACGTGCTCTGGACCGTCTCCGACAGCGCCCTCAAGGCCACCGACCTGACCACCCTCGGCACGCTCGGCGTGGTCCGACTCTGAAACCCTGACCGGCCCGCCACGGCCGGGCACCGCCGCCTGCCAGGCGTGGGAACGGAGCTGTTCCCACGCCCGGCGGCGGTCCGGTTACAGGTACATCCCGGTACGGTGCCCGCTGTCCCGCTGTCCCGACTTGTCCCCCTCGCCGAAGAACCGCCGACCGCCGAACTCACCGTGCAGCCGGTCGTCGAGCTCGTCGGCCAGTCCGGTCATCACCTGTACGGCGAGCATCAGGTGGGTGGCCTGGAAGTTGCGTCCGAAGACCGGGATCGAGGCCCAGACGGTGTCGTTGGTGCAGTAGAGCCGTCCGATCGGCATCCGGTTGGTCAGCTCGGAGAGCTTGACGTAGAGCTGCTCGGTCGGCTCGATCTCGGTGAGCACCGGGGAGAAGACGTCGACCAGCGGCGGGTTGTCCCGGACCCGGACGAAGACCATCGCCGAGCCGGCCCGGATGCCGATGTCGCCGTCGGAGTCGACCTGGAGCTGGTCCGCCGACGACTTCATCATCGCCGAGACGACGGTCTTGACCCGTTCCTCCAACGCCATCGAATCGTCGGCGGCCCGCACGGCCCGGGCGGCGGCAAGAGCTTCGTCGAGGTCGAGTTCCACGCCCGCGTCCGCCGCCACCTCCGGCCGGGCGGTGCCGAGCGGCTCCACCGGAATCGGCTCGTCCTCGGCGTCGTGGACCAGGAAGACGAGGAAGGCCGGGTGCGGGGCGCCGTACACGTCACGCAGCGTGCGCGAGACCGTGGTGGCGAGCCGGCTCGCCTCGGCCGTGGTGGTACGCATCCCGAAGTGGTCACCGGAACCCTCGACCACCCCGGGCGGCGACCAGCCGAGCGCGATCATGTCGGCGACCGCGGACCGGTCGAGCCGGTAGCCCTGCGGCAGCGCGGCGTTACCCACCGCCCGTACGTCGATCCGGCCGTCCTCGCCGACCTCGATGCTGACCGAGTAGACGGCGTCCCCGGTGCCGGAGGCGGTCGGATCGAGGGTCAGCGCGATCTGCGTCCCGGGCGGCAGACTCCGCACCTGGTTGGCCAACGCCCGAGCGAAGTCCTGCCACGCCTCGGTCACCTTGACCCGCAGGTCAGCGGTGGTGGGCTCGTCGAGCAGGATCGGCTCGTACTGATCGGCCAGGTTGCCCTCGACTACCTCGCCTCCCGGCAGTTCCGGGTTGTCAGCCGTCATCGGTCGCCTCCGTCCGTCAGGCACCGCACACCCTACCCAGCGAACCGGGAGGGCGGGACACTGCGGACCCGGATCGGACAGTAGGCCGCCGTCAGGACGGAAACACCCGGCGACACAACGGCGGCGGCCTCGGCGGCCTCGGCTCCTGCCGAGATCGGGCCATGCCGCGGTCTGTTGACGTGCGAGCTGTCAGCTTCGGATATCCAGGCCGGTGCGGTCGATCGCCGCCCGGAGCTGGCTGAGCCACTCGGTACCCAGCCGGCGCCCGTTGGGGAGTTGGTCGCCTCGATCCCAGCGCCACGTTGTGATCATCGCCAGCACGAGGATCCGGCATTCACGTAACAGTCCTTGATCAACACCTGGATAGTGCCCGCCGACGTCTTCGGGCGTATGGGCGAGGTCGAACTCGACCGGACCACGGCAGCACGTCTCGAGGTCTATGAAGAGCAGCCCGTCCTTCGTGGCAAGCACGTTGCCGGGGTGCGGCTCGCCGTGCAGTAGCTGCTCGGCGCCGCCACGTCGGCCGATCACTCGCCGCAGGCTTCGTAACGTGTCGCCGAGGAGTTCCCGGTCCACGTCGCGCAGGGCCGGGGTGCGGTCGCGGCTTGCCACGAGTTGCTGGGCCTGCTCGACTCGATCCGTGAAGTGCGGCGTGGGGAGATCGAGATTGCGCATGCCGGCATGCAGCCGCCCGAGTGCATCGGCGTAGTCGGCTGGCGAGACCTCGCGGGACGTCGCAGACTCGTAGTAGGTCCACAGCGTGACCACGAACCCGTCGCGCTCGTGGACACGTGGCTCCACTCGAGGCTCAAGCGCGGCTACCGGGCTCCCGGATTCGGCGAGCCGTTGCGCAAGCTCGATCTCGGCGTACGCGATCTGATCCGCTGCAGGTGCCACCCGGGCCAGGACGTCACACGGCAGCAGACGCAGAGTCAGCTTGTTCGAGTCCTGAAGGACGACAGCGTCGTCGACCGCCAAGCCGACTGATGCTGCGATCGACATGGCGGCGGCCACCGCACGCTGAGTCTCCAACGCCCGCATCGCCGGCCCTCTCCCTTGCGCGCTGCCGTACACACCGCCGAACTCCATGACCATCAGCCGGGCGGGTTCGGCGACCCGGCCGACGTTCATGGTCACAGCTACGCGCGGCGGGCGTGGGCGGCGAAGAACTCCCAGATCACCTGGGTGCCGTCGACGGCCGCCTGGTACCCGGTCGGCGAGGGCCACGCATGGCCCATCTCGTTCACCGTGTAGTCGACCACCTCACTACCGTCCGGGCACTTGCTGACCGTACGGTTCACCGTCTTCCCCCGGTCGACCCAGACCGGCTCGCCGACCTGGCAACCGAGGTTCTTCTGCCAGTTGGTCAGCCCGCTGTACATCCGGGCTGCGTTACGGTCGTCGTGGCCGATGAACGTGAGCAGCGACACCGGCCGGGACGGCTTGTAGCCGGGGTCGTGCCCGGCGGGGCCACCGGCGAACGGGCCGCTGACCGGGGCGATGGCGGCGAACAGTTCGGCGGCCTCGACGCCGAGGTTGTACGTCATGCCGGCGCCGGAGGAGAAGCCGGTCGCGTACACGCGGTTGGGGTCCACCGACCACTTCTCCACCAGCTCGCCGACCAGCGCCCGGACGAAGGTGATGTCGTCGCCCTGGTCGGGCAGGCGGCTGAACTGGCGGCCCTTCGCCTTCGGGTAGGCGACCAGGAAACCCTCGCGGTCGGCGATCGCGTCGAGTCCACTGCTCTCGCGGAGGCCCTCGACGCTCTGGTCGGTGCCGTGCAGGGCGACGACCAGCGGAGTCGGCATGCCCGGTCGGTATCCGGGTGGGGCGTGCAGCTCCCAGGTGCGTTCGGCGCCCGCCTGGTCGAGCCCCATGGTGTGGTCACCGGGTGCCGGCGACACCTCGGGTCGGGCCGGTCGGGACGATCCTGGGGAGCCGCCCGGGCCCGTCGCCTCGTCCGTGCCGCAGCCGGTGGTGCCACCGAGCATGGCCGTGACTGTGACGGCCGTCAGGATTCCGCGTCCGAGCCTCCACGACATGTGTCCCCCGTTCGATTCACTGCGTCATCGTGTCCTGCCGCGGGTATCCGGATGCCCGGCGTCCCGACTGGCGCCTGGTGGACGTCCGACCCGCCGCCGATCGTCGGTTGTTCCGCTGGGTCGTCTCCACGACAGCTATGTCAAAGTTGACATAGCTATGCTGCAGCCGGGAGGTACCGGGAGGTAACAGTTTGGCCACTGTCAGCACGCTGGGTTACGCCCTGCTCTGCACCCTGCATCGCGGCCCGCTGACCGGGTACGACATCGTGCGGCGGATGCGTAAACCCATCGGCTACTACTGGACGGCGCAGCAGAGCCAGATCTATCCCGAGCTGGCCCGACTGTCGGCGGCCGGGCTGATCGAGCACGAGGCCGAGGCGGGTCCGGGGCCGAGGCAGCGTAAGACGCACCGGCTCACCGACGCCGGGCGCGAGGCACTGGCCGCCTGGCTGGTCGAGCCGCCCGCCCCGCGCGCTCCCCGGGACGAGGCGGTGCTGAAGACGTACGCCCTCGCGGCGGCCGACCCGGTACGGATGCGGCGGTTCTATCTCGCCGAGGCCGAGACGTACCAGCGACGGCTCGACGACTTCCGGGCACAGCACGCCGAACTGCTCTCCCGGCACGGTGACGACGTCCGGCATCCACAGTTCGGCGCGTACGCCACCCTGGAGCTGGCACTGGCCAGCTTCCCGGCCCGGATCGCCTGGTACCGCTGGTTGGCCGAGAAGATGACCGAACTCGGCAACCTCCGGAACACCCCGACCGACCCGCCGACACCCGACTAGTCCTCGACCAGTCCGTCGGCCGCCTCCGGAACACCCCGACCGGCCCGCCGACACCCGGCTGGTCGAGGAGGTCAGGCCGGCGCGATCGCTCCGGAGTCGCTGGCGGGCGCGCCGGGCTCGCCCGCCGCGCCCGTGCCGGCCGGGGCGGTCGCGTCAGAGTCGGCGCTCGGCCAACCGGTGGCGAGCCGGGCCAGGGCGGCCGCCGCCGTCGCCGGATCGGCTCCCCGACCGACCGCGATCCCGAGCAGGTACGCGGTGACCGGCGCACCGGGCCGGAGCACGTGGTGGGCGACGTCGCGGGCCAGGTCCAGCACCATCCGCACGTCGACCTCGGTCGGGGCCAGGTCGAGTTCGGCGCAGGCCGCCGCCACCCAGTCGTCCATCCTGCTCATCGAATCCACTCCTCCGCCCGGCGTAGGTCCTCGTCAGTGTCGCAGTCGAACCAGGGTGGCGGCCCCGAACCCCGCCAGGCCAGTTCGGCCACGGTCAGCTCGGCCATCAGCGCCCGCACCGACGTACCGGTGAGCACGCCGTCGTGGCGGGTCGCGAGCCGGCCCAGGGCACGCCGCAGCGACGCGGTCCGCCAAACTCCGCACAGCCACTGCGGACGTCCGGTGTCGTCGACATAAACCACACCGTCGGCGGTGGGCGCCCCTTCCAGCGCGGTACGCAGGTCGTGCACCGCCGACGCCGTCAGCAGCGGCAGGTCGGCGGCGAGCAGCGCCACGGTCGCCGGCATACTCCCGACAACGGTGCCCCCGTCGACGGCGCCCTCGCCGAGGCTGCCCTCCCCGACGGTGTTCTCGCCGAGGGTGCTGCCCCCGTCGACGGTGTCCTCGGCGGCGGCGGCCCACTCCACGACGGCTGGGCCCCTGTTGCCGCTCGTGCTCCTGCTGACCAGCAGGGCCAGACCGGCCGCGGTGGCCGCGACGGGTCCGCCGCCCGCCGGACGTTCGCGGATCCCGTGCACCCTGGGCGGCAGGCCGTCGGTCGTGCCGACGACGATCCGGGGCTCCGCGTCGGCGACGGCGGCCAGCACCCGTTCCCGCATCGAGCGGCCGCCCACCGGCAGCGCCGGTTTGTCGACGCCACCCATCCGGCGGCCGGCGCCACCGGTCAGCACCACCGCCGCCAAGCGCGACGCTCCCGTAGCCCCTGTCACCCTGGCAACGGTAACCGGGGTTGCCGCCGTACGGTCGACGGTGCCGGAAGCGGTCGTGTCGGAGCACGTACGCCCACCGCCGACCGCCCCACTACCGGGCACGGAGGACCTCCTGTCGTGACCGGTCGGGCGCGTCCCAGCCGTCGAGTGTGGACGGTGGGATGCCGGCCCGCAGTGTCTCGGCGAGCAGCAGCGCGAGCGAGTAGTCGGGCTGTGCCTCCAGCGCCCGTTCGACCGCCACGCTGGCCAAGGCCCCCTGCCCGGCCCGCCAGGCCGCGAAGCACAACAGGGTGGCCGGGGCGGCAACCAGATCCGGCTCGGACCGGCGGAGCACATCCGTCCAGAGCGCCAGCTGCCAGTCCTCCCCGCCGGTACGCTGCCACGCCTCGTCCCGGGTCGGCAGGTGCACCAGCAGCAGGCTGAGCCAGGCCAGCTCGTCGTCGGTGAGCCGCCCCCCGGTGCGGTGCCGGAGCATCGCGATCCGTACGGCGGAGCGCCCGGCCCGGCGCAACGCCCGACGTCCCCGCGGATCGGCCGGTGCGGCCCGGTCCAGCAGCTTCTGCAGCCGGCTCTCCGCCCGCCGGGTGGCCTGGCGCATCGCCTCCCGGGCCGGACCGTCGACCGGCGACACCTGTCGGACCAGCGTCTCCCGGTCGGGGAGCGCCACCTGACCGGCGAAGGTGGCCGCGGCGGCGAACTGGCTGGCCGAGGCGTCGAACCGGGTCCCCTCCGGCGGGCAGCACCCCGGATCGGCGCAGACGTACGACCAGTAGCGGTCGCCGGTGACCCGCAGCGCGTCCAGGACCGGCAGGCCGAAGCGGCCGAGTGCCCCGGTCACGGCGTCGATGACCGGGGTGACCCGGGCGGGTGGGCCGTACCCGACGATCGTGACCGTCTCGACACCCTGGCGGGCGACGACGGCCGCGAGCTGCGCGGCGGCTTCGCCCGGGCCACCAGCGGTTTCACCCGGGCCACGGGCAGCGGTTTCACCCGGGCCACGGGCAGCGGTTTCACCCGGGCCACGGGCAGCGGCCTCGCCGGCTCCACCGGCGGAAGGTGGCGGCGCGGTGAGGAAGTCGGGCAGGTCTCCCCGGGCCACGAAGACGATGCGGTTCGCCCGTAACGCGATCACCACGACGCTGTCGGCGGGGTGGAAGCCGAGCAGGAACGGTACGGCAGCGAGCAGGTCGGCGGTGGAGCGGACGGAGAGGGTGGCCTGATCGGTCGGAGTCATGCCGGGCAGCCTGGCGAAGCACATCGATGATCAGAAGTGCGCCCCCTGCGCGCCTGTGGACGACACGCCCGACTATCCACAGCTACGTTCCGTAGTCCCCCTGCTCAGGGGCGAATCGGATTGCCGTTGACGCCTACGAGAATTTCGAAGCGACCGGAAGGAGCCCTTCCCTCAGGGACGGCTACCTTGCCCTGATGGACCTGGCGTATCTGCGGGCGCACCCCGGGCAGCTCCCGCTCTTCCTCACCCACCAGCGGATCCGGGAAACGCCGGTGGCCGGCGGGGACATCTGCACCGCGAGCCGGTTGACCCTGGACGACGGCAACTCGATCTTCGCGAAGAGCTGGCCGGAGGGGGCGGCTCAGGGTGTGCCGGAGAACTTCTTCAGCACCGAGGCGGCCGGGCTGCGGTGGCTGCGGGAGACGGAGGCGGTCCCGGTGCCCGAGGTGATCGTGGCCCTGCCCGGCCTGTTGGCGTTGGAATGGGTGGAGCCGGGTGAGCCGACCCCGGCGGCGGCCCGCCGGTTCGGCGCCGGACTCGCCGCCCTGCACCGGGCCGGCGCGCCCACGTTCGGCGCCGGGTGGCCGGGTTTCATCGGCGCGCTGCCACAGGACAACACGCCGACCGGCGGCGCCTGGGCACCCTGGTTCGCGGAGCACCGGCTCGTCCCGTACCTGCGGCGGTCGGTGGACAACAACGCGCTCTCCGCGACGGAGGTCACCCTGGTCGAGCGGCTGGTCTCCCGGATCGACGGGTACGGCGCAGCCGAGCCGCCCGCCCGGATCCACGGTGACCTGTGGCCCGGCAACCTGCTCTGGGGTGCCGACGGGCGGGTCTGGCTGGTCGACCCGGCCGCGCACGGCGGGCACCGGGAGACCGACCTGGCCCAGCTCGCGCTCTTCGGTGGTGCCCCGCACCTGGAGCTGATCCTCGACGCGTACCAGGAGGTGTGGCCGCTCGCCGACGGCTGGCGGGAGCGGATCCCGGTGCACCAGCTGCACCTGCTGCTGGTGCACACCGCGCTCTTCGGGGGGACGTATCGGGATGCGGTAGGTACGACGGCTCGCGCCGCGCTGTCGGTGTGACGCGCTACCGTCGAACGATGACCATTCCGGGTT
The DNA here is from genome assembly GCF_039871775.1 of Plantactinospora sp. B5E13. Classification (NCBI taxonomy): domain Bacteria; kingdom Bacillati; phylum Actinomycetota; class Actinomycetes; order Micromonosporales; family Micromonosporaceae; genus Plantactinospora; species Plantactinospora sp. B5E13. The sequence goes on along the minus strand of NZ_JBDPLT010000023.1, from coordinate 71,363 downwards.
CCCGGCCGGAGGTCGGGGGACTCGTCGACCGGTACGGCCGGGTGGCCACCGATCTGCGCGTCTCGCTGACCGACCGGTGCAACCTGCGCTGCACCTACTGCATGCCGGCGGAGGGGCTGCCCTGGCTGCCGAAGTCGGAGGTGCTGACCGACGACGAGATCATCCGCCTGGTCGGCGTCGCGGTACGCCTGCTCGGCGTGACCGAGGTCCGGTTCACCGGTGGCGAGCCGCTGATCCGGCCCGGCCTGCAACAGATCGTCGCCGCGGTCGCCGCGCTGGAGCCCCGGCCGGTCATCTCGGTGACCACCAACGGGATCGGGCTCGACCGGCTCGCCGCGCCGCTGCGCGCGGCCGGGCTCGACCGGGTCAACGTCTCGCTGGACACCCTCGATCCGGACCGGTTCACCGCGCTGACCCGGCGGTCCCGGCTGTCGGACGTGGTCGACGGGCTGGCCGGGGCGGTCGCCGCCGGGCTCACCCCGGTCAAAATCAACTCGGTGCTGATGCGGGGTGTCAACGACGGTGACGCGCCGGGACTGCTGCGCTTCGCCCTGGCGCACGGCTACGAGCTGCGGTTCATCGAGCAGATGCCGCTGGACGCCCAGCACGGCTGGGACCGGTCGACGATGGTCACCGCGGAGGAGATCCTGGCCGCGCTGCGGGCCGAGTTCACCCTGTTGCCGGATCCGGCCGAGCGGGGCGGGGCGCCGGCCGAGACCTGGCTGGTCGACGGCTGGACCGCCGCCGACGGCCGCCCGGCGAAGGTCGGGGTGATCGCGAGCGTGACCAGGCCGTTCTGCGGCGACTGCGACCGGACCCGGCTCACCGCCGACGGTCAGGTCCGCAACTGCCTCTTCGCGACCGAGGAGTCGGACCTGCGGGCCGCGTTGCGCGGCGGGGCGGACGACGAGGAACTGGCCCGCCGGTGGCGGGTGGCGATGTGGGGTAAGCGGGCCGGGCACGGCATCGACGATCCGAGCTTCCTGCAGCCGGTACGCCCGATGTCGGCGATCGGGGGTTGACAGTGGACGGCACAGCGACGGGGACGACCGTGGTCGTACGCTATTTCGCGGCCGCCCGGGCCGCGGCCGGGACCGCCGAGGAGACCCTGCCCGGCGGACGTACCCTCGACGATCTTGTCGCCGAGTTGACCGACCGGCACGGTGCGCAGCTCGGCAAGGTGCTGGGGTTGGCCAGTTTCCTGGTCGACGGCGTCGCCTGCCATGATCGCGAGGCGCTGCTGCCGCCGGGCGCGACGATCGACGTGTTGCCGCCGTTCGCCGGCGGCTGAGGAGGCCGGGTGTTCGGGGTCCTGGGCTTTGTCGGGACGTTGGTGCTGGTCACCGGCCTGATCCACCTCTACCTCTGGAAGCGGCTGATCCGGGACACCACCCGACCGGGGCGCTGGCGCCGGCTCGGGACGATCGCCGCGCTGGTCCTGGCCCTGCTCGCTCCGGCCACGCTGATCAGCACCCGACAGGGGCTCTACTGGCTCGCCTGGCCGGGTTACCTGTGGCTCGCGGTGATGTTCTACCTGCTGGTCATCCTGGTCGTGCTGGAAGTGCCGATGCTGGCGACCCGGCTGGTGCTGTTCCGGCGTGCCCGCCGTGCCGCACCGGTCGCGGCGCCGCTGGTGGCCGTACCGGCCGCCGGTGGGGCGACGGAGCAGACCTCGGCCGCACCGGACGACCCGACGCCGGCCGTGACCGCCGAGCCGGCCACCGCCGCCGCGGCCGGGGCACCGCCGCAGCCCGCCGGGGCACCGCCAGCGTCCGGGGACGCGCCGCCGGTCGAGCCGGGACACGATCCGGACCGACGTCGACTGCTGGCCCGGGGTGCCGCGATCTTCGCCGGGCTGACCGCCCCGGCGATCGTCGGCTACGGCGTCCGTACCGCGCTCGGCCCGCCACAGGTCGACCGGGTGCAGATCCCGCTCGCCAAGCTTCCCCGGAGCATGGACGGGCTGCGGATCGCCACCGTCTCCGACATCCACATCGGGCCGCTGGCCGGCCGGGCGCACACCGAGCGGATCGTCGCCACCATCAACCGGCTCGACGCCGACCTGGTGGCGGTGGTCGGTGACCTGGTCGACGGTACGGTCGCCGAACTCGGCGACGCCGCCGCCCCGCTGCGCGGCATCCGATCCCGGTACGGCAGCTTTTTCGTCACCGGCAACCACGAGTACTACTCCGGGGTGGAGGAGTGGGTGGTCGAGGTCGATCGGCTCGGGTTGCGGGTGCTGCAGAACGAGCGGCAGGAGATCCTGGCTCGGGGCGGGGCTCTCGACCTCGCCGGGGTGAACGATCCGGCCGGTGCCGGGCTCGGTTTCGCCCAGGGCCCGGACTTCGGTGCCGCGCTCGGTGGACGGGATCCGAACCGGCCGGTGGTGTTGCTGGCCCACCAGCCGGTCAACGTGTACGAGGCGGCGAAGCACGGCGTCGACCTGCAGCTGTCCGGGCACACCCACGGCGGTCAGATCGTGCCGTTCAGTCTTGTGGTCGGCCTGCAGCAGCCGGTCGTCTCCGGGCACGCCACGATCGACGGCACCCAGCTCTACGTCACCAACGGCGCCGGTTTCTGGGGTCCGCCGGTCCGGGTCGGCGCCCCACCGCAGGTGACCCTGGTCGAACTCCGCACACCCTGAACTCGGGCGACAAACCGTTCCGTTCGCGGCGGGCTCGGCGGATGTGGTGTCGGCCCGGACGCGGCCCGGGCTGATGGATCATGTCGACCATCGATCGATGATGAGGGCCGGGTGTGGTCCTTGTCGGTGTCATGGTGTCTCAGCAACCCCGTGATCATCAACAGAACCACACCCGTCTTACATCGCCCTCCAACCGGGCCGCGACACCGCGTACGGCCAGGTCAGAAGTGCCTCATGCGACTACGGCTGCGGGTCGGCCAGCACCGGAGCAGGCGGCGTCGAACCAGACTGCACCGGAGCAGCCGGCGTCGAGTCGGCCGGCTGCGGGTCGGCCAACACCGGAGCAGGCGGCGTCGAACCAGACTGCACCGGAGCAGCCGGCGTCGAGTCGGCCGGCTGCGGGTCGGCCAACACCGGAGCAGGCGGCGTCGAGTTGGGCGAAGGGGTGGAGTCGGCTAGCGCTGGCCCGGCAAGCAGCCCCAAGCCAGCCAGGCCGACCACGACGGCACCGACAACACCCAGGCGGATACGCATACAGTTACCTTTCGTCCAGACTCTGCTGCGCGACGGGCCGAAGCGCGCCGCATTCCACACTCACACGCCTCCCGCGCCCATCGGATTGCGGTGGAGCGAGCTACGTCTCCCGGTGCAATCACCCGACCCGCACAAGCGTGACTACTGGTATGTCGCGACAGGACGGACGCGGGATTGGCGGTACGGATGATCGTGGACGGGAGGCATCGACCACCGGTGCGGGCGGTACGGTCGGACAGTCACCCGGACGACGGACGCGGCGAGTTCGAGAGCTTCTACCAGGCGTCGTACAGTCGCCTCGCCAGTCAACTGCATGCCTACCTCGGCGATCGCGCGGAGGCGGAGGACGTGGTGCAGGAGGCGTTCGTCCGGGCCTGGCAGCGGTGGTCGGGGATCGGCAGGTACAACGATCCAGCGGCCTGGGTACGTCGGGTCGCGTGGAACCTGGCGACCAGCCGCCTACGCCGGCTGACCGTCGCTGCCCGGATGCTTCGCCGGCACGCCGACCCGCAGGTCGTACCGGAACTTAGCCCTGATCATGTGGCCCTCGTTGCCGCGTTACGTACGTTGTCGGACCGGCACCGCCGAGCGGTCGTGCTGCACTACCTCGCCGACCTGAGTGTGGCCGAGGTCGCCGACGACCTCGGCGTTTCGAGAGGCACAGTGCTGTCATGGCTGCATCGCGGCCGTAGTCGACTCGCTGCCCACCTCATGTCAGACGACCACAGGCGGTGACGTCATGACCAGCCTTACCCCCGATCTCGATCCCGAAGCCGATCGCCGGGTGGCGCGGCTGCTGACGGCTTACCGGGAGACGGCGAACCTGTCGTTCGTGGCACCGCCGGTCGAGACCCTTGTGGCCCGGGCCGGCGGCTCCACCGTTCGCCGTGTCGTCCTGGCGGGAGTCGCGGCGACGGTCATGGCGGTCGTCGCCGGCGGTCTGATGCTCGCGCTCAGCATGCGGCAGCAACCACCACCGCCGTTGACACCGGCACCGTCGCCATCCCCGACGATCTCGGAGCCGACCAACGCGCCGTCACTTGTCCCGCCCGCTCCCGTACTCCAAACGCATGTCCCGGCCAACCCCGTGCCCCTCTCGCGTACGCCTCGGTAGCCGCCTGTCATCGCCGACCTTCTGGCACCCAGCCGTACGTCACCAACGGCGCCGGTTTCTGGGGTCCGCCGGTCCGGGTCGGCGCCCCACCGCAGGTGACCCTGGTCGAACTCCGCACCCCCTGACCAACAGCGGCGTTACCACGAGCATTGAGGATAATTCTGGCATATTGAGTCCCGATGGCTGATGACGTCGGCGTGGTACGGGAGGCAACGGGAGAACATCGCCCGGCCTTTCTCGAACTCTTCTTCGACCTGGTGTTCGTCCTTGCGCTCATCGTGCTCGCGGCGAACCTGTCCGCGACACCGACCGGGTTGGCCGCCGTACAGACGCTGATCCTGTTCCTGGCGTTCTCGCTGGTGTGGGCCCTCACCTCGTGGGCGGCGGACACCTTCAACCTGAACCATCCGCGTGGCCAGGTGCAGGTTTTCTGGGTGATGACCGGCAGTCTGGTGATGTCGACGGCGGTGCCGCAGTCGTTCGACCGGCGAGGGCTGCTCTTCGTGGTCGCGTATCTCGCCATCCACTTCGGGTCGAGCACGTACCTCGCCGTCGCCGGTCGCCAGCACGTGCTACGGATCCGCAACCGTCGGATCCTCTTCTGGGTCAGCATCTCCGGGACAGCCTGGCTCGCCGGCGCGTTCGTTCCCGGTACGCCGCGCACCGCGCTGTGGGCGCTGGCGATCTCGATCGAGTACGGGGCGGCCGTGCTCGGCTGGCCCACCCCGAGACTCGGCCGCTCCTCCGACTGGGAGTGGAAACTCGTCGGTGAGCGTGTCGCCGAACGTTACCGGGAACTCATGGTGATCGCGCTCGGTATGTCGATCTTCATAGCCGCGCTGACGGTCGGCCCCGAAAACCACACGGCCCACCGGCTCGCCGCCTTCGGCGTGGCGTTCGCGACGTCGGTGCTGATGTGGCGGATCTACATTTTCCGGGCCGGTGAGGCGCTACCCGACGCGATCGTCGCCTCCCCCGATCCGTCCAGGTTCTGCCAGTTCGCGGTGGTGGGACATCTCGTCATGATCGCCGGCCTCATCCTCACGGCGGCCGGGACCGCACTTGTCATCAACGACCCGTTGGACCGTCCGCACCCGAACTGGGGCGCGGTCATGCTCGGCGGGCCGGCACTCTTCCTGGCCGGCGCGTCTCGAACGCGGTCGCCATCACGAGTGCCATCAGCAGGACGCCGAACATGATCAGGATGGTGACCAGCTGGATCTTTGACAGGCGTGGGTTGAACAGGTCGGTCAGCCAGACGGTCAGTACCCAGACCCACCACGCGGTGAGCAGCAGCAGGACCATCTCGAACGCGCCGCGCCAGGACAGATTCCCGGCCAGTTCCTGTGACAGCTGGGCGAAGACGACGATGAAGGCGAGATCAAAAAAGAGTTCCAGGAACGACGGAGGTTCGGCCTCGCCGGGTGGACGGCGGATCGCTGGCACCGACTGGCCGTCACGCCGCCGCTTCATGTCCTTTTTATACCTCTTCTAGCCCCCCTTCCGGCTTCGTTTGCCACCGCACTCGACAATGCCCGTTATAGCAGCAGATTACCTATTTGCCGATACCCTGGACGAGGTAACCGACGCAGGGAAGGCGGCGGGAAGCAGGCGGGGCGAGCGGATGACCAGAGGCAGGCGAGCCGAACTCGTCCGGCAACTACAGCGCCCGAAACCCATCACGTACGTCGAACTCTTCTTCGACCTCGCCTTCGTGTTCGCCCTGTTCCGGCTCTCGGAGGCGCTGTCCGAACGGCTCCACTGGATCGGCGGCCTCGAGATCCTGCTCATCCTCATGGCCACCTGGTGGATCTGGGCGTACACGAACCTGTTGACCGACAGCCTCGACTCCCGGAGCCTCCGACTCCAGTTGCTGGTCATCGGCTCCATGTTCGGCGCTCTTGCCCTCTCCGCCGCCATCCCGGAGTCGTGGGACGCGCGCGGCCTGCTCTTCGCGATCAGCTACGTCGCGGTCAACCTGGGCCGCAGCGGCATCCTCGCCTACGCACTGCGGCACGACGAGCTTGGTCTCCGGCCGCTCCGGGCCGCGTTCTGGTTCACCGTTTCGGCGGTGCCCTGGTTCGCCGGCGCGCTGGTCGAGGACAACGCCCGGATCGCGCTCTGGAGCCTCGCCATCACGATCGACTACCTGGCCGCACTGCTCGGCTGGCCGACGCCCGGCCTTGGTCGTACCCCGACCCGGGAGCTCAACCTCGCCAGCGAACACTTCGCCGAACGCTACCGGCAGTTCATCATCATCGCGCTCGGCCAGACCATCGCCGTCACCGGACTCACCTTCCACGACAACGACTTCAGCCCGCACCGGGGCGTCGCGTTCGCGCTGTGTTTCATCATCAGCGTGATGCTCTACTGGATCTACTTCCACCGGATCCGGGAGAAACTCGGGCCGAGCTTCTCCGGAGCACCGGACCCGGACGTCCGGACCCGGGAGGCCGGCTTCGCCCACCTGGTCATGGTGGCCGGGATCGTCGCCCTCACCACGGCCGACCAGGAGGTGATCACCAATCCGGCGGAGCCGGCCCGGGCCGCCATGGTCGCGGTCCTGGTCGCCGGCCCCGCCCTCTTCCTCGCCGGGCACGCGCTGCTCGCCCGTCACCTGTTCCTCACGGTCGCCGCCCCCCGGCTGATCGCCGCCGTTGTCCTCGTCGCCGTGGCTCCGGCACTGGTGGGGCTGCCGACCGTGACCATCATCGGCCTGATCGCCGTGGTCCTGGCCGCGATCGTCGGCTGGGATCTGCGGAGCGCCGGCATCAAACCCGGCGACCAGGACCTGCCCCGTCGACTGTGACCAGCCGTACCGCTCAACACCGCCAATCGGCGACCCGCAGGCCGAGCGCGCTGAGGGCGGCGGGCACGGTGGGTGCGCTGGCCAGCAGCTGGGTGACGCCGTACTCGTGCAGGTGGACGGTGCAGCCGGCACCGTCGAGGCGTACGGTGACCGGCCGGCCGGAGAAGTGGTGGCCGAGTCGCGCGACCAGCGGGCCCGGGTCGGCGGCCGGCGCCGGCACCGGCGTCTGCGGCACCGGGATCGGTCGACGCGGGTCGGCGGGCACCGCCGCCGCGAGCGCCACTTCGAGGTACGTCACGCAGCTCGCCACCGCCGCCGCCAGGCTCGGCTGCGTCGGCAGGTCGGTGAACGGGGCGACCGGGTCGACGGAGAGCACCTCGACCGCCCAACTCTCGCCGTGGATCCGCAGCGGGTCACCGTCGTTGAGCCGATGGTCCTGCACGGTGATCGCGACCGCCAGCCGCAGGCCGAGCGCGACCCGGATCAGCTCGGTCAGGGGCGGCGCCGCCGCCGGCCGGGCCGCCAGCAGCAGCCGGCCGCCGGGCCGTCCCCGGGTGGCCCGGGCAAGCTGTACGGCAACCGGGTCGTCGGTGGGATCGTCGAGGGTCACGACCCCGTCCCGCAGGTCCTGACAGAGCGGTTGTCCGAGGTCGAGCTGGGTGAGGTCGGTCGGCGCCCGGCCGATCCGCTCGGCGAGGCTGGCGATCCGGTACGCCTCCGAAAGCTGGACGACCGGTTTGCCGCCGGGCTGGGTGGCGACGAGGTTCGCCGCCACCGGTCGCGGCGTCCAGTTCTCGTGCACGACCCGGCCGACGAGATCGGTCACGCTGACCACCGCACCGTGCTGGATCCGGTGGCTGTCGCCGCAACTGTGGCAGGGCAGCCGCTGGGCGCGGACGCCGGCGCCGCCGCAGTCCGCGCAGTCCGGGTCTGCCGGTCGGCCGCCGAGTCGACACCAGCAGGTACGGAGCAGACTGCCCGGATCACAGTCGGGACAGTCGTGGTACGGGATCGGCTCGCCCCGCCAGTCGGGGACGGGTGGCTCCCAGCCCCGGACCAGTACGGCGGTAACTCGCCGGGTCACCTGGCCGGTCGGCTCCTCGGTGAGTTCCTCGGCGAGCCGGTCGCGGCGCAGCGAGGTGTGCCACCACCGGCGGTTGCGCCAGATCGCCTGGGCGCCAGACTGGTCATCGGCGTCCCGGAGCATCCGACGTTCGAGCTGGTCGAGATCGAGGTCGAGGTCGAGGTCGATCGACTCGGCCCGCTCAACCTGCTCGATACCGGGCCGGAGGAAGTACCCCGGCGCGGCGAGGTTGCGCGGCTCGAATCCGTCGAAGGCGTTGGCGACCGTGGTGGCGACAACGGCGGCGGGCAGGTCGTCGCCCCGTACCCGGGGTGTGGTCGACACGGGCGCGCCCGGCAGCTCGTAGCGCAGGTCCCAGTCCGTTCCACCCCACTCCGTACGCCGCAGTTCGACCACGAGGTCAACATGGAGCTGGTCGGCGAGCCGGCACAGCGTGGTGAGCCGGGCGGTGGGGTCGACCGGCGGCGGCGCGACGGTGCGGCCCTGGAAGACCCGCCACGGATTGTGGCCATGGTCGGCGAGGGCCGCCGCGACCAGGGCGTCCCGCTGGGCGGCGGGGAGCGCGGGATGCCACTGTCGGGGCAGCAGCAGATCCTGCTCGCCGACCGGCCGGCCGCCGCCGGTCAGCTCGACCAGCCCGGTGGCTGCCACGGCGGCGGCGAGTTCGTCCAGCACCGGGTTGAACGCGAGCCGCCAGCGGCCGTACGCCGGGGTGGGTTCAAGGGATCCTGGGGTGAGGCTGGCCGAGGCGACCGCCCCGGTGTCGGCGTTGACCACGGTGAGGACAATCTGGGCCCGCCGCTCGCCGCGCTGCCCGCACTCGTGGCACCCCCGGGTGACCGTGCCGGTGCCCTGGCAGAGCAGACAGTCCCGGTACGCCGTAGCCCGCCGCCCCGGCGCAGACTCCTCGTCGACGGAGGAGTCGACCAGGAACCGGTCGCCGTGCCAGGTGCACCGGCAGCGGACGAGACCGAAGGTCAGGCCCTGGCAGCCGGCGCAGGTGACGACCGGCGGGCCGCTCATCGTGGCACCCTCGGCGCACACCCGGTGGCGTGCTCGGCCCGCAACGCGCAGCGCCGGCCGTCGGCCAGCAACCGATCACAGAAAACCCGATGGTGTACGCCCTGGTTGTCCTCCTCGGAAACGGTCGTCTCCCGGGCGTCGACCGCGAGGAAGGAGAGCGCCCGCGCGGCGGTACGCGCCAGAACCCGGGCGCGGGCCAGGTCGGCGGCGACAACCGGCAGGTGGATGACGTACCGGTTGTTCTCTTCCCCGCTCATCGCCGGGCCAGGTCCCGCATGCTCGGTGCCTGGCTGGACTGCCAGCGGCGCAACGCGTCCTTGATCCGCTGGTTCTCCTCGCGGCTGCGGGCCAGTTCGGCGTAGACCCCGGTCAGGTCGTGCGCCACCCGGTCGAGGAAGGCGCCGACCTCGTCCGGGTCCAGGCCACGCCAGGTCACCGCGAACCGCCGGCCCCGCACCTGCCAGGGCCGCAACGGGGCGTACGTCGCCGACCGGTACTCGCCGACGGTCGAGAACAGCCGCTGCGGGCTGTTCCGTCTGAGCATCTTTCGAAGGAGTTTGCGCATGTCAGGACTCCTTTCACGGCTTGGTTGGAAGGGGTGGTCCGGCCGTCTCGGGTCCGGCCGGACCACCCCACCCCGACACCGCAGCCTCGATCGGCGGTACGGCACCGGGGTTGCCACGCGGGGACTCTGCTCCGGGCGAGACGCAGTGCTGGTGAACGGAGGGGCGCCCACCAGCACGTCAGCCCGGTCATTCGGCGGGTGTCGTGACCTGCGAAAGGTGCCAACCGACCGCAACCACCCCGACAACCACCATCGATGACAGTACTGATGCTCGCTCAAATCAGTCAAGGACATCAGCACATCTTTTCCATCACCTCCTCACCTCATCACCTTGCTCAGTTATGACACGTGCGTTGCCTATGTCAGATTCATGATCGATACTGGATGGGCCAACCGAGCCGCAAGGGGCGAACTGTGCCTATCCCGCCGACCATGGAAGAGCTGCTCAACGATCTCGTCGCGAGGATCGAACGGGGAGAGTTCCCACCCGGAACTCAGCTGCCCTCTGGCCAAGCTCTCGCTGACCACTACAACGTTTCGCCCGCGACCATCCAACGCGCCACCGCGAAGCTACGCCAACGCGGTCTGTTGGTAGGCCGACCAGGACGCGGCGTCTTCGTAGCCGAAACTGAAGCCAGATAGCGACTCAAGGTACCCAGCCAACCCGCGATCTTGGACGTTTAGCGTCGCTGCAGCAACGCCAGGCGTCCAAGATCTCGGGAATGTGAGGGGCGATCGACGCTCACCTCACGGCGTACCCGGCGCGGGTTCCGCGAAGTCGGCGTCCCGCAGGGTCGGCAGGGTGAGGGCGGCGAGCGCGGTGAGCAGGCCGACGGCGCCGCAGCCGAGGAAGGTGGCCGTCAGACTCGTCGCCTCGACCAGCAGCCCGAACGCGCTGTAGCCGACCGGTACGAGGCCGAGCGCGGAGAAGGTGACCAGCGACATGACCCGGCCGAGATAGTTGGTCTGGGTGCGGGCCTGCACCAGTCCGAGCAGCAACGCACTGGCCGGCCCGGCGCTGAAGCCCAGCGCGGCGGCGGCTCCGATCGCGGTCGGCAGGTTCGGGCTGAGGGTGATCGCCGCCAGGCAGCCGCTGCCGAGCGCGACCCAGAGCAGCCCGATGACGGCGGGGCGACGCCGGGGGCGCCACCGCAGCATCGACAGGGCGCCGAGGGTGGCGCCGGCGCCGAATCCGGCGATGATCCCGCTGAAGCCGCTGGCGTCCCAACCGCGTGTCTGGGCGAGCAGTGCGACACCGACGTTCAGCGGCGCGGTGAGCATCAGGTTGAGCAGGCTGACCACCAACAGGATCGGTCCGAGCACGGGGTCGCGGGCCACGTACCGCAGACCCGCCCACAGCGAGCGCCAAGTGCCCTCCGGCCGAGCCGCGCCGGGGTCGTCCTTTGTCGGCACGCTCGATGCCATGGTCAGCCGGAGCGTCCGGAGTACGAGGAAGGCGAGGCCGAACAGTCCCACGTTGATCGCGGTGGTCAGGCTGAAGCCGCCGAAGGCGACGAGAAAACCACCGAGTGGCGCGCCGACGATCGTGGCGGCCCGTTCGAGGGTCTGCACCAGCCCCTGGCCGGCGGGCAACTGGTCCCGCGCGAGCAGTTGCGGTGGCAGCGCCGCGACCGCCGGCAGGTGTACGGCGTCGATCGCACCGAAGACCAGTGCCACGATCGCGAGGACAACAAGGTCGGGGCCGACGGCCAGCGCGGTGCCGGCGGCGGCTGCCATGACCAGCAGCCGGAGCAGCTGGCTGGCCTGGGCCACCCGTAGTGCACCCCAGCGGTCGGCCAGGGTGCCGCCGACGAGCAGGAGGGCCGCCCTCGGCACCGCACCGATCGTCATCACCAGGGATGTCTGGGTCGGATCGTCCAGCCGGACGGCGGCCCAGGCGAGGGCCATGAACCACAGTTGGTCGCCGAGCAGGGAGAACCCGAACCCGCCGAGGTAGCGCAGGAACATCCGGCGGGACGGCGGACCCGCCGCTGGTCCGGCGGCGTCGGGTGGGACGGCGGAGTCGGGTGGGGCAGCGTCGCATGCGGTGACGTCCGCCGCCTGGGCGGGCTCCGCCGTGGCGGCGGCGAGATCCGGCTCCGGGCGGACGCTGGTCATGGCCGCGGCTCCTCGGACGGATCGACCGGGAACCCGTGTACGAAGAGGAAGATCTCCTCGCGGTCGGAGTCCGACCCGGTCTCTGCGCTCTGTGCACTCGCTGTGCCCTGCGCCGACTGTGCCGCCCGATGGTCGCGGGAGCGCTCCGCCCACCGGTCGATGAGTTCGCCCACCTCGGCGCCGAACTGTCGCAGCTCGTCCGGGGTCAGGTACAGCATCATGTCGCTGGAGACCGAGGCGCCGAGCCATTCGGCGCCCCACCGGTCGACCGCCGTCTCCTGCCACCGTCGTAGCCGGTCGAGGCGACGGCCGACGGCAAGCTGCTGTGCCGCGTCCACCGCCGCACGCGCGGCCGGGGTGTCCAGGAAGTCGGCCGGGGAGAACCGGATGCCGCCCGGCACCGCACGCCACCAGCGTTCCCGGGCGTCGCCACCGAGGTCGGGTGCCTCCTCGACGTAACCGGCGGCGGCCAACTGCCGCAGGTGGTAGCTCAACGACCCGGGCGCCGCGGAGACGTACTCCGCGAGGCGGGCGGCGGTGGCCGGCCCCCGGGTGGCCAGCACCTCGTAGAGCCGGAACCGGATCGGGTTGGTGATGGCCCGCAGCACGTTCAGGTCGGTGATCGCCGGCGTGCTCTCAGCCGGCTCGGAGGTCCGCTCGTCCGCCATGCCCGCAGGCTACCAGTCCACAAATAAATTTGCGCAAAAGTTTTTGTGCTTTTTCGGCGCGCCGCCCGGATCGTGGTGCCGGATCGTCGTGGGCACGACGACCTGACACCACGAATCCCGGCACCTCAGTTCGACAGCGACGGGCCGTAGAACTCGAACGGGTCGCGGGCCAGGGACGCCTTGACGTGGGCACTCCAGTCGTCGACCAGCACCTCCAGCTTGCCGGCCTCGACACCGTCGAGTACCGCACGGACCACGTCGGCCGGGTCCGTCTTGGGACCGTCGAAGTCGGCCACCATGTCGGTGTCGGCCAACCCCAGGTGCACGCCGGTCACCAGCGTCTTCTGCTTGGCCAGTTCCAGGCGCACGCCGTTGGTGAGGCTCCACTCGGCGGCCTTGGCCGCGCCGTACGCGTTGTCACCGTCGTGGGAGAACCAGGAGACCGCGGAGAGCATGTTGACGATCGCGCCGCCGCCGTTGCCCGCCAGCACCGGCGCGAACGCCCGGATCATGCCGAGGGTGCCGTAGAAGTGGGTCTCCATCTCCAGCCGGATCGTGTCCAGGTCACCGGTGACAAGATTGGTGTGGGTTGAGATGCCGGCGTTGTTCACCAGCAGGTCGACGTCGGTCGCGACCGACGCCGCCGCGGCGATCGACGCCGGGTCGGTGATGTCGAGCCGCAGCGCCTGCACGCCGGGAACGTCGATCGCCTCGGGGTTGCGCGCGGTCGCGTAGACCTTGCTCGCACCCCGTTCGAGCAGCAGTCGGGCGAACTGCCGGCCGATGCCACGGTTGGCGCCGGTGACGAGCGCGACAGAACCGGAAACCTTCATGTTTGCCTCCCTGGTAGGACCTGCCGCTACGCTAAAACCTGACGTTGACGTCAGAGGCAAGTCCCGTGAGCGAGGTCACCGGGAGGAGAGCAGGAACATGCGGATCGGAGAGCTGGCCGAAAAGACCGGGGTGAGCGTCCGGGCCCTGCGCTACTACGAGGAGCAGCAGCTGCTTCCCGCCCTGCGCAGCGAGAGCGGCCAGCGCCACTATCCCGACAGCGCGGTCGAACGCGTCAACCTGATCCAGCAACTGTATGCCGCCGGCCTGGCCAGCAAAGCCATCCTGGAGCTGCTGCCCTGTGTCGACGCCGGGGTCAGCACCCCCGAGTCGATGGCCCGGCTGGTCGCCGAACGCGACCGCATCAACCTGCAGATCGACGGCCTGATCGCCGCCCGCGACCGCCTCGACGCCGTCATCGCCGCCGCCAGCGATTCCGCCAGTTCGTGTTCGTCAGCGCGCGTCGACGCCCAGCGGCGGACCGCCCGGAGCTGACCCGGTCGACCGCTCTCACCAGCAGGAGCAGAGTCCCACCTGATCACCGTAGGTCGTCGAGCACGTCCCGGGTCGCCGCGATGATGTTGGACTGCTGCGCCCGCAACACCTCCCGCCGGCGCTCCAAGTCGTACGTCACGTCGTCCTTCAGCAACAGGGTCGTGGTGACCACAGCATTCTCGGAAAGGACCTTGACCCCGATTCCCATGCCCGCGAGGTTGAGCGTGAGGTATGCCTCCTCCCCCAGGCCCGGCAGCTCCTCCAGCGGCAGGTTGTAGTCAGGAGCTCGGCGCGTCCCCTCCTGCGCTCGCTCTCTAGCCCGATCGAAGGATTTGTAGGCGGTCTCCTCGGGGGGGCCCGCGTCCCCATTCCGAAAAATTGAGACCAGCGCCTGGAGGGAGGGTTTTTCGTCATTGTTTCGTTCCCAGGAACAGGCCGCCGAGAGACCGCCTCGGATATCGAAATAGTCGTCGTCCGCAGTCCCCTCACCGACTAGCCCCGGAAGCCCGGGGAACTCACGGCTGATCGTCGGACACTTTGCACTCAAACCTCTCCAGTGGCCGGATGGTCCCCACGAGTAGGTGGGTACCGGCCCGAAGGTCGAGTCCCCGGGCAAATCAGAACGGACCGGTTCTGGGGTGTCCATCGAGCATGCCGTCAACATCGACAATGCCAGCATGCCAACCACTGCATTCGGACCGAGCCGTTGTGTTCTCATTCTCCCAGTACCCTTCCTCTGAGCCGAAGTAAGCGATGCCTAGACCGTCGCAACCTGTGGCCACTCGCCTCCATCCAAGCCACGGTTGTCTTCCGAACTGCCAGCCAGCTCGATGCTCTGATCCAACACCTCAGACAGACGTCTGGTGAGGTTGATACCGTACTCAAGAGCCTCTGCCACTGTCTGTCCGATGACCTCCGAGAGAGAGTGCAGGGCGAACAGAGCCTGGGGCGCATTCCCTGCGCCGGCCTGCGCCGAATTCGCGATCGCAGCCACGAACGGACCCGATATCGCCGCCACCCGATCCCCGAGTTCGGCGAGGTAGGCGATGTTCTCCTTGCCGACCGAAGCCAGCCACTTGCCCGTGTCTTTCACCTTGTTGTGGGTGTTCGTCACGGCGTTGACCTGGTCCTGCAACTTCTTGTCGTAGGCGATTCGGGCGGGCCCACCCCAGTAGGCAAGGTTGATCCCGCCGTCCATCTCCTCAGGAATGTCAGAAAGTTCGCTGTTGAGCCACGTGACGTAGACGATCGCTCGCTCGAACAGCAGCCCTACAGCTCCGGACTTCTCGACAGCTTCCTGCAACATCGACAGGATCTTGTCGACGCCGACCCTGACCTGCTCCAGCGTCTGCCGTATCTCGTCCAGGGTCCTGGCGACCTCGTCGGTCCACCACTCCACTACCCGAGCCAAGATGCTTCGCTGAACCTCGTTCCTCGCTCTGATCAGAAACGCGTTGACCTCACTGACCAGACGGTTCCACGCGGCGCGAATCTCCTCGAGGAGTTGCACGAGGAGTTCCACTCCCATACGCAACATCTCGAGGGAGCGTGGCATATATTCCGCGGCCGCGCTACCCCCTTGGCCGGTCGAGGGAGTGAGCCGGCGGAGCACACCTTCTTCGCTCATTATCGACGCCTACTCTCCCGTCCAGATCTCTTTGAGGTTGACCGCTGACTCGGCGTCGGTCCGCTCGTACGAGTCGGCCGCTCTCCGTAGGGCGTCACCGAACAGCTCGAACTGTTCCGTAGCCTGCTGGAAGAGCATCGTCAGTTTGCCGTGCATCCGGTCGTAGGTGTCCTTCAGGTCAGCGGCGGTGACCTCGCCGGTAGCCGGGTCGGCAATCAGAAACGACGACTGCGGGAGCGGCAAGGCGGCGGTTGTCTCGCGGACCTTTCCCATCCGTTCGGAGAGCTTGTAGAACTTGTTCGCCTCTTCACGGATCGCATCCGCCGCGATCCGGATCTCCCCGGTCGTGTAGTCGCCCATCAGATCCCCCGAAGATGCGTCAAGCGGGAATAGTCGTACGCCTCCTGCAGCGCGGGGCGGGCATCATCAGCGAGTTGGTTTCCGCCGTACGGACCCAGCCGGTCCTGGTCCACCTCCGCGCCCTGTACGGCCGTCCCGACCACGACGACCCGGAACAGTCCGCGCGGCCCCGACACGATCCGCCGCTGCGGGTCGTCAAGCCTCTGCCGGAGACGCCGGGCGGCTTCCAGGACGGCGAAACCCCGCGCGATCTTCGCCTCGATCGTGCGCTCGAAGTCCGGCGAGTCGAGGTGCGGCACGTCGATCGGCGGGCCCGCGACCTGTGCGGCGAAGTCCGGTCCGGGCGCCGGCTGCGCCTGGTGCCCGTGACGGTTGAGCGCCATCACCGCCACGACCACTTTGGTCCTGGCGTGCTCGAGTGCCTCGAGAACGCCGGCGGCGACTCGTTCCGGCCCCAAGGCTGACCACCAGCCCGGGTCGATCTGCAGATCGAGCAGCGCCCCGGCCAGGTCGACCGTGCAGTGGATTGTCCCGCTGGCGTCGACGCCGTCGATCCGGCTCAGATTCGGGACAGGCGTACCCGGCTGGGTGGCGGCGACAGTTTCCTCCAGGTTCTGGACGAATATCTCCGAATCCTGGGTACGGGCGTCAGGGTCATTCTGGTGGCCGTGCAGCCGCACTGGTCTCTGCTCCTCATGAAGGCTGTCTCTCGGCTCAGCGAGGTAGACGAGACTGGTCGCGGCTTCGCGGCCCCGCCCCGCTACTGTCCGAACAGGTTCCGAAGCATAGTGGAGTAGTTCAATATTGACTGCCCCGTCCCAGCCGATATGACCACTACCCGACACCTATCCATCCGGAACCGGCGGGGCACCGCTCCAAGATCTCAAGCTTTGCGTCGAAACCGTCGTTGGCACGACGGTTTTCGTCCAAGATCTGCGATCTTGAATCGGGTGGAGAGTAGTTGGGGCAGGGCAAACTGACGTACGAGGGCGCGTTCGACCCGAAGACCGACACCGGCGTACGGAAACCTGACCGCACTCACCGTCCAGGTCTCGTACGACGACGGCGCCACCTGGCGTCCGGTACGGCTGAGCGGAAGCGGTCTGCACCGTACCGCACACCTCCGGCATTCCGCCGGATCCGGATTCGTCTCGCTGAGGGCCAGCGCGACCGACTCGGCCGGCAACGCGGTGGGGCAGACGATCATCCACGTCTACGCGATCCACTAAATTGACGGACCGCCCGGGTGGCCGACACTCGGCCATCGGGGCGGAGCGCGATGGCCGATCCCGTGTCCGTACCCGTCCGCCGGGCCGTCGACCTGGGAACACGGATCCGGTCTCGGAAGGCTCGACCGTCATCGAGGCCCGGTCCGGCCGGGGGAGCGGGAGGGCGGCCGGGCCCGCCGAGACCCATTCCTCTAATAACATCGCCCAGTCATGCTGATCCATCGACCGAGGCGGGCCGAATGAGCTGTCCGAAGTGTGGAGAGGTCGCCGAGCCCGGGGCGACGTACTGCCTGCGGCCCGAGTGCGGAGCCCGCCTGCCCCTGACCGACATCGCGGAGCAGGAGGAACGCACCGAAACGGCGGGCGCCCCCGGAAGTGACGCAGCGGACCCCTCGAAGAAGCAGGGCACGACGCCGGATCAGGCCCCGACGGGACCGGGCGACACCGCCGCGAAGCCGGGCAGCCTCGGCGCGAAACCGGGCGACACCGCCACGGGACCGGGCAAGGTCGGCCCGAAACCGGGTGCCGTCGCCGCAGAACCGGCCAGCGCCGCCGCGAAGCCGGGCAGTGGCGGAACACCGCCCGGGAACGGTCCGACGGGCCGGCAGAGCGCCGGAACCGGGCCGGACGACGACGCGATGGGACCAAAGGAGGGCCCGGCGAGACCAATCGGTCGGATCGCCGCCGTCGCCGCCGCCGTACTCGGGCTGATGCTGGTCGGGACGGTTGTCGTACTCGGCCGGGACGATAACCCGGCGCGGCAGCAGGCCACCGTACCGCCGCCGCCCGCACCGGTCGGCCAACCGATGCCGAGCAGTCTGCCGAGCGTCGAACCCGCGCCGACCTCACCGCCGACGAAGCCAGGCGGGTCGGGCCGACCGCGCGACGGCGGCGGGCACGACGACAACCGGGAGCCGGCCGGTGACCGGGAGCCGGCGGACGACACACGACGACCGTCCGCCGACGACAACCAGCCGGAACCGACGCCGAGACGGACGACGAACCCACCGAGGGCGCCCCGGACGCAGGCCCCACCCGCACAGCCGCCGTCCATCACCGCTTCGGCGACGGCAGTCTGCTACGGCGACGGCACCTGGGCGGTACGCATCACTGGACAGGTGAAGAACGGCAGTGCCAGCATCGTGTGGGGATTTGCCCAGGGCGACGACTACGCGTACGTCGGATCGGGCATCGGCAGCGGCACCTCGTTCTCCGGCGAGGTCTACCCGGCGGTCGGCGACAGCGAACTGACCCGCTCGTCCACCAGCTGGTACGTCCAGGCCACCGTCAACGGGAAGCAGATCCACTACCCGACCGGTACGGTCAGTCGTAGCTGCTGACCGTACCGGCCGGCCACCCACCGAGGACGCCCCGGGGCCCGAGCCCATCGAACAGGGCGTTGCCGACACGTCACTCCAGGTGGCGGTGCTCGTCGTCAGATCGCCGTCGTCGACGGTGACGGCGACACAGGCGAGAAATCACATTCGCGCGTGGCGACAGGCGCTCACATACCGGCCCGTGACAGGATGCGGCGTGTCTCCGTTGCGCGCCGCACCCGCTGACGGCTCCCCCAGCGCCGCCGTGCCCTTCGTCGCGGACCTGCACATCCACTCGAAGTACTCCCGGGCCTGCAGCCGCGACCTGACCCTGCCGAACCTCACCTGGTGGGCCCGGCGCAAGGGGATCAGCCTGCTCGGCACCGGTGACTTCACCCACCCGGCCTGGTACGAGCACCTGCGCGAGACGCTGCATCCCGCCGAGCCCGGCCTGCACCGGCTCACCCCGGACGCGGAACGGGAGATCAACCGCAGGTTGCCACCCCGACTGGCGAGTGTCGCCGAGTCCGCCCCGATGCGGTTCATGCTGAGCGTCGAGATCTCCACGATCTACAAGCGGGGCGACCGGACCAGGAAGGTGCACCACCTGGTCTACCTGCCGGACCTGGACGCGGTGGCCCGGTTCAACGCCACGCTCGGGCGGATCGGGAACATCGGTTCGGACGGCCGGCCGATCCTCGGCCTCGACTCCCGCGACCTGCTGGAGATCGTTCTCGAAGCCAGCCCGGACGGCTACCTGGTGCCGGCGCACATCTGGACCCCGTGGTTCTCCGCGCTCGGCTCGAAGTCCGGCTTCGACGCGATCGCCGACTGCTACGCCGATCTTGCCGAACACATCTTCGCCGTCGAGACCGGGCTCTCCTCCGACCCGGCGATGAACTGGCGGGTGTCCAGTTTGGACGCCTACCGGCTGGTCTCGAACTCGGACGCGCACTCCCCGGCCGCACTGGCCCGGGAGGCGACGCAGTTCAGCACCGATCTTGACTACTACGCCGTCCGCGAGGCGCTGCGGACCGGCGACGGGCTGCACGGCACCATCGAGTTCTTCCCCGAGGAGGGGAAGTACCACGCCGACGGGCACCGGCTCTGCGGGGTCAACTGGGAACCGGAACGGACCCGCCAGGCGGGCGGCAGCTGCCCGGAATGTGGCAAACCGCTGACCGTCGGCGTACTGAGCCGGGTCGAGGACCTCGCCGACCGACCGGACGGGCACCGACCGGCAAACGCTCCCCGGGTCACCCACCTGATCCAGCTCGCCGAGATCCTCGGCGAGGTCAACGGGGTCGGACCGAAGTCGAAGACGGTGGAGGGGCAGCTCAACACCCTGGTCGCCGGGCTCGGCGCCGAGCTGGACATCCTCACCGTCACCCCGGTCGACGAGATCCGCCGGGTCGGCGGCGAACTGCTCGCCGAGGCGATCGGCCGGCTCCGCCTCGGCCAGGTCCGCCGGGTGCCGGGCTACGACGGCGAGTACGGCGTGATCACTCTCTTCGAGCCCGGTGAGCTGCCCGGCGGGCGGGGCGGCCAGCAGGCCGACACCCTGTTCGCGGACGCGCTCTTCGACGTACCGGTGCCGAAACCGCGACCGGCGGCGGAACCGAAGGCGGCACCCCGGGCGAAGAGCACGACGGCCGCCACGCCGACCGAACCGACGCCACGGCGGCGGTCGAAGCCGACCGCCCCGGCCGAGCCGGTCCCGCCGCTGCCGCCGGCACCCTCACCACACGAGCCGTTCGAACCGATGCTCGCCGGCATGGAGGAGGTCGGCACCGGGCTGCTCGACCGGCTCGACGCGATGCAGCGGGTCGCCGCGTCCGCCCCCGGCGGGCCGCTGCTGATCGTCGCCGGCCCCGGTACCGGCAAGACCCGCACCCTGACCCATCGGATCGCGTACCTCTGCGCCGAACTGAACGTCTATCCGGAACACTGCCTGGCGATCACCTTCACCCGGCGGGCCGCCGAGGAACTCCGGCACCGGCTCGACGGGCTGCTCGGGCCGGTCGCCGAGGACGTCACCGTCGGCACCTTCCACTCGCTCGGCCTGACCATCCTGCGGGAGAACGCCAAGGCGGCCGGACTGCCGGTCACCTTCCGGATCGCCGACGACACCGAACGGGCGACCGCCAGGGCCGAGGCCGGCGACGACGACGCCACGTACGTCAAACTGCTCCGCGCCGCCGACCTGGTCGACCTCGACGAGCTTGTCACCCTGCCGGTCGAGCTGCTGCGCGCCGACCCGGCGCTGGTCGAGAAGTACCGGGACCGGTGGCGGTGGATCTTCGTCGACGAGTACCAGGACGTCGACGCCACCCAGTACGAACTGCTCCGGCTGCTCAGCCCGGCGGACGGCAACCTCTGCGCGATCGGCGACCCGGACCAGGCGATCTACTCGTTCCGGGGCGCGGACGTCGCGTACTTCCTGCGCTTCTCCGAGGATTTTGTCGACGCCCGGCTGGTCCGGCTGACCCGCAACTACCGGTCGTCGGCGCCGATCCTGGCCACCGCCGTCCAGGCGATCGCGCCCTCGTCGCTGGTCCGGGGCCGGCGGCTCGACCCGGCCCGGCTGGACCCGGAGGCGCCGCTGGTCGGCCGCTACCCGGCCGCCTCCGTCGCCGACGAGGCCGACTTCGTCGTCCGCACCATCGACGAACTCGTCGGCGGCCTCTCCCACCGGTCACTGGACTCGGGAAAGATCGACGGCCGCAACACCGACATCTCGTTCTCCGACATCGCCGTGCTGTACCGCACCGACGCCCAGGCGGCACCGATCCGGGACGCGTTGGCCCGGGCGAACGTGCCGGTGCAGAAACGGTCGCACAACCGGCTGCGGGACCGGCCCGGTGTCTCCGTCATCGCCCGCGAACTGCGGCACGCCGACGGGCTCGGCGGCTCGGTCGCCGCCCGGGTACGCCTCGCCGGCCAGGTCCTCGCGCAGCGGTACGCCGCACCGACCCTCGACGTCACCGGCGGCGTCGGCCCGGAGGACATCTGGTCGGCGGTGGAGGTGCTGACCCCGCTCGCCCAACGCTGCGGCGACGACCTGACGTCGTTCCTGTCCCAGCTCGCCACCGGTGCCGAGGTCGACGCGCTCGACCCACGTGCCGAGGCGGTCACCCTGCTCACCCTGCATGCCGCCAAGGGCCTGGAGTTCCCGGTCGTCTTCCTGGTCGGCTGCGAGGACGGGCTGCTGCCGATGCGGTTCCCCGGCTCGACCCCGACCGACGACGACGTGGCGGAGGAACGCCGGCTCTTCTTCGTCGGCCTGACCCGCGCCCAGGACCGGCTCTACGTCAGTCATGTCGGGCGGCGGCTCCGACACGGGCAGGAGCGGGACTCTTTCCCCTCCCCGTTCCTGGCCGACATCGACCCGGGCCTGTTCGAACGACTCGGCGACACCGCCCCGCGCCGCCCGAAGGACCGCCAACTCCGCCTGCTGTGAACTGTCAGGTGGCGAGCAGCACCGCGCCGAAGGTGCCGACCAGCATCGCCGGACCGTGCGGCAGCGGGTCGTGGCGGCTGATCCGGCGCAGCCCGAGCAGTATCGCGGCGGTGCCACTGGCCAGCAGCAGACCGGCGAGCACGGCGTTGAGCGTGGTCGGCCAGCCGTACCAGCCGGCCGCGGTGCCGAGCAGGAACCCGAGTCGTACGTCGCCGGCACCGAGCCCGGTCGGGGAGGCGAGCACCAGCGCGAGGTAGAGCAGGGCAACGCCGAGTCCGCAGGCCAGCGCGACGCCGAGCCGGGTCGCCGGCTCCCCGGCGAGGACGGCGACGGCGAACAGCAGCACGGTGCCGCCGGTCGCCGGTCCGGTGAGCCGGTCCGGAAGCCGACGTACCGCCACGTCGACCGAGCCGAGCACGATGCCGCAGAGCGCGAGCCAGCCGTACGCGAGCAGTGGCACCGGCTCGTCGATCCGCCAGGCGAGGGCGGCGAGGAGTACGCCGGCGAGCACCTCCACGAGCCCGGTACGGGGGCCGACCCGCTGGCGGCACCGTGCGCAGCGGCCGGTGGGGGACAGCACACCGAGCCGGTGCGGAAAGCCGGGGCGGGGCAGCATCGTGGCGCAGTGCGGGCAGTGTCGCCGCCCCGGTTCACCGGCCGGTACGGCGTACCGGTGGATCTGTCCGCGCAGCGACGGTCCGAGCAGGACTCCGAGGAGCCCGGCCAGGGTCGCCGCCACGCCCGGGGTCACGGTCGGCCCGTTCCACCGTTCGGCGCGACGATTGGCGCGTTTCCGGGAGGTGAGCTCATCGGGGGGTCACGCTACGGTGACCACAGCAATCGCGTAACCGGCGAGTGGCATGCCTCTCACCGACGGCGTACCAGGAGGACCTCCGATGGCTAACTACGGACCGCCGGGCGGGCCGTACCCCGGCTCGTCCCCGGAGCCCTGGCCGCGACCGGACCGGGAGGCCACCGACGAGTACGGTCAACCGGCCGACCCGTGGGGCGGTCAGGACCAGCCCGGTGGGGAGCAGCGTTGGGGCGGCACCCCGTCGTCCGTCCCGCCCGGCGGTCCCGGCTCGCCGGTCAGCCACCCCGGATATCCGTACCAGAGTCCGCCCGGCCAGCCGGGAGCCGGCGCCGGCTATCCGGGCGCGAGCCCGGCCGGCGGCGGCGGATATCCGGACCCGGGCTATCCGCAGACCAGTCGGCACGACGTCGGGTACGGAACCCCGCCGCACCACGCCGGCGGGGCGGTCGGCGCACCGCCCGGTTGGACACCGCCCGAACCCGAGCCGATGTGGGCGCCGCCCGCCGCGGACGCCAACTGGCCCACGCCCCAGCCGGTGCCGCCCCCGAAACGGGGTGGCGGACGGCTTGTCCTCGGGGTCGTCGCGACCCTGCTGGTGTTGGCGCTCGGCGGGATCGGCCTCGGCATCTACCTGTCGGACGGCGAACCGGTGACCCCGACGGTGCTGCCGACCAGCGAACCGACCGGTGCCGTGGTCGAGGGTGAGGAATGGCCGGAGCCGACCGAGCCGGCCCCGACGACCCCGGTGCCGGGGCCGTCCACCGACGCCCGGTTCGTCAAGGCGGGGCAGTGTGTGGCGAACGAGGGCTCGGCCCAGCGGCCGAAGCTGGTGATCGCCGAGTGCCGGCCGAAGACGTACGAGGTGCTGGCCCGGATCGACGAGCGCACCACCGGTGACGCCGACGCCAAGGCCAAGTGCGCGAAGGTGAAGGACTACACCAACTACTACTTCTTCAACAGCGAACTGGACGACCTGGACTTCGTGCTCTGTCTCAGGGAACGATAAGGGTTTCCGACCGGCTCGACGCCGTCACCCAGAATGTGGTGCGGACGTCCGGTGTGGCTGCCACACCTGCCAGCGGGGCACCCTTCGGCGCCCGCCACCCCGCAACTCCTACCATCCCCAGGTCCCGTGTACCAGCCGGAACGCGTGGCCCCGACCCTGGAGCAACATGTCGATCTACGGCTCCCCGAGCCCAGGCCAGCCCGAAGACCCCTACCAGCAGCAGCCGTCGTCGAGCCCGCCGGGTGGCGGCTACCCGCCACCACCCCAGGGCAGCTACCCCGCACCGCCGCCCGGCGGTTACCCGCCGCCACCCGACCCGGCGTCCGGTTACCCGCCGGCACCGGGCACCGGCTACCCGCCGCCGACGCCGGAGTGGGGGCAGCCGGCCAACCCGGGGTACACACCGCCGACCCAGGAGTGGGGACAGCCGCCGACCAGCGGTGGGCCGCAGCAGCCGCCGTACGGGTCGGACCAGCCGCAGTCGGGTCCGCCGGCCGCTCCGTACGGCAGCCCGGCGGCGCCGTACGGTCAGCCGGGTGCGGAGTACGGGCAGCAGCCGGCGGCGCCGTACGGTCAGCCGGGTGCCGGTTACGGCCAGCCCGGTGCCCCGCTCGGCCCGCCGGTCGCGGAGAAGAAGGGCGGCGGCCTGAAGATCGCCCTGATCATCGGCGGGATCGTGCTGGTGCTGCTCTGCGTCTGCGGTATCGGTGGCGTCGTCTGGGCGCTGAACCAGGATGACGACAAGCCGACCGACCCGATCGGCGCGCCGACCCCGTCGGCCTCCGCCTCCGCCCGCCCCAGCAGTACGCCGAGCAAGCCCAGCAACCCGGGTGGCGGCTCGGACGAGGACGACTTCCGCAAGGGCGACTGCCTGGTCAACGAGGGCAGCAACGACGATCCCGAACTGCGTAAGGTGCCGTGCGGTCCGGACACCTACGAGGTGCTCTCCCGGATCCCGTTCACCACGGACGGCGACCGCTGTAAGGACGACCCGATCTTCGGTTCGCCGGACACCGACGTCAACTACGTCTACGACGACTCACTGGACATCGGCGACTTCGTGCTCTGCCTGAAGGAGCGCTGAGCGCTCAGGGCTACCGGGCAGGTACGACAGGAAAAACTAGGGCTGTCTAGCGGATCCGCTAGACAGCCCTAGTTTCTGCTCGACGCGCTGACCCTCCACCCCGGACCGCGACACGCCTACCCCGATCTATCCATCTCTAGCCGGTCGGCTAGACGGACCGATACCGTGCGATACGTGGATCCGGTCCGCAACCCGTACGCGCCCGGCGCCGGCCAGCGCCCACCCGAACTCGCCGGTCGGGGCCGCGAGCTCGAGGTCTTCGACATCGTGCTGGAACGGATCGCCCGGGGCCGCCCGGAACGCAGCCTGATGCTCACCGGACTGCGCGGCGTCGGCAAGACCGTGCTGCTCAACACGCTGCGCTCCCAGGCCATCAGCCGACTCTGGGGCACCGGCAAGATCGAGGCGCGGCCGGACCAGTCGCTGCGCCGCCCGGTCGCCGCCGCCCTGCACATGGCGATCCGCGAACTGGCCCCCCGACACCGCGCCCCGGACCGGATCGACGACTTCCTCGGCGTACTCAAGGCGTTCGCGCTGCGCGCCGCACCGAGCGGTCGGGGTACGGCCGGCCCGGCGAAACTGCGGGACCGCTGGCAGCCGGGCATCGACGTCCCGGCGGCGAGCGGCCGGGCCGACTCCGGCGACATCGAGATCGACCTGGTGGAACTCTTCACCGACGCGGCCGAGGTCGCCGCCGACGTCGGCACCGGCGTCGCGGTCTTCATCGACGAGATGCAGGACCTCGGGCCGGAGGACGTCTCCGGGCTCTGCGCCGCCTGCCACGAACTGTCCCAGCTCGGCGCACCGCTGATCGTGGTCGGCGCCGGACTGCCACACCTGCCGGCGGTACTCTCCGCGGCCAAGTCCTACTCGGAACGCCTCTTCCGCTACCAGCGCATCGACCGGCTCGACCGGATCGCCGCCGACCAGGCGCTCTGCGCACCGGCCGCCCGCGAGGACGTGGAGTACGAGCAGAAGGCCCTCGACCTGCTCTACGAGAAGTCCGGCGGCTACCCGTACTTCGTCCAGGCGTACGGGAAGGCGACCTGGGACCACGCGCCCCGGTCCCCGGTCACCGCCGCCGACGTACGGGTCGCCGCGCCGGAGGCCGAGGCCGAACTGGCGGTCGGCTTCTTCGGCTCCCGGTTCGAACGAGCCACCCCGGCGGAACGCGAGTACATGCGGGCGATGGCCGCGCTCTCCCTGGTCGAGGCGGGCGACGGTGGCGGCGGGGACGACAGCGTCCGGGACGACATGGACGCCGCGGTCTCCACCGCCGAGATCGCCCGGTCGCTGGGCCGCAAACCGGCGAGCCTCTCTCCGGCCCGGGACGCGCTGATCAAGAAGGGCCTGATCTACTCCGGGGAACGGGGCACGGTGGCCTTCACCGTGCCACACTTCGGTCGCTACCTGCGTACCCAGCCGGGTTGACGAGTGCCCACGCCGGCGCCGCGCCACGCGGGCCGGGCCAGGTCCGGCGGCCGGTCCGGCATGCTGGCGTCAGACCTGTGACCAGGGCGGCGGGAACGTCACCTCACCGCGCGGGACCACCGGTTCCGAGCCGTCGACCGAGGGCAGCGGCAGCGCCTGCCACGGGTCACCGAGCCCGGACCACGGGCTGGTCAGGCCGAACCGGGCCGCCGGCGTGAAGCCGAACCGGCGGTAGTAGGCGGGGTTGCCGAGCACCACCACCAACCGCTCGCCGAACTCGGTCGCCGCGTCCAGCGCGGCCTGCACGACGTCCCGACCGTAACCACGGCGCTGCCGGTCGGGGCGTACCGCCACCGGGCCGAGGGCGAGTGCCGGCACCTGGCCCGGCTGCACCCGGACCCGGGTGAGCAGGGCGTAGCCGACCAGTTCACCGTCGACCTCGGCCACCATGGACAGTTCGGGAAGCCATGCGTCACTGCCGCGCAGTGCCTCGACGAGCCGGACCTCGGCCGGTACGCCGCCGTCCGGGCGGGCGAAGGCCAGGGCGACCAGGCGCCGGATCACCGCACTGTCGGACTGCTGCTCCGGTCGCAGCCGTACAGTCGTCACAGGTGGCGACGGTACCGGTACCGCACCATCCAGTCCGTCCCATCCACGGGTGAAATGTGCGCCGGACGGGTAAGACTATGACTCATGAGACCCGTACGCACCGCCGCCCGTACGCTGCTGAGCGCGATTTTTGTCGTCGGCGGCGCCCGTGCCCTCACCGATCCCGAAGCGCACGTGGAGCGGGCGAAGCGGGTGACCGACGTGGTCGGTCCCGCGCTGAACCGGGTGCATCCCGGGCTCCCGACCGACGCCGCGACGCTGATCCGGCTCAACGGGGCTGCCCAGGTCGTCGGTGGCGTCATGCTGGCCACCGGTCACCTGACCCGGCCGGCCGCCGCCGTGTTGGCCGGCACGCTGGTGCCGACGACCCTCGCCGGGCACTCCTTCTGGACCGTCCAGGATCCGGTGGAACGTCGCGGGCACCAGGTCCACTTCCTGAAGAACCTCGGCCTGCTCGGCGGGCTGCTGCTCGCGATCGCCGACAACCAGGGGCAGCCCGGGCTGCGCTGGCGGGCCGGTCACGCGGTCGGGACCGGTCGGCGTACCGTCCGTCGGGCGGTGCGGACCGCGCGCCGGGACGCCCGGATCGCGGTACGGTCCGCAGCGGCGGCCCGCCGGCTGCCCGGATAACGCCCCGGCGATCGGCACGATTGCCTGGTCCGACCCCGGTCCACGCCGGACATATGCTAGTTTCGCCTCACTGAGCGGCTGTGAATAACCTGAACCGCACGCCCTGCGTTAACGCGGTGGAAATGTCGCGAACCAGTGTGGGATCGGACACGGTCGCATAACGCAGGAGGCATCTGAGTGACCCACCGTTCTAGGCTCCCTGGAGGACCTGGGCGGAACACCGACATCGGTACGGGGGTGGCCACGCCATGCCGGCGACCGTCGCGAGACGGCTGAGCCGCCTCGCCCCAGTCCGTCGCTTTGTTCGTGGGATCGACCGTCGAACAGTCGTACGGGTCGGCATCGTCGCCGCCGTCTGCTACGCGTCGTGGCTTGCCATAGCCACATTCGGGCGGCCGTACAACTTCTTCGACATGAAGATCTACCACGGCGCGGTGGTCTGGTGGGCGGGCGGGCACGACCTCTATGAGTTCATCGCGCCCAGAACCACCCTCGGCTTCACCTACCCGCCCTTCGCGGGCCTGGTCATGCTGCCGATGGCGGCCATTCCACTCGGTCTCGCCGGCTGGCTCAACGGCATCGCCAGCGTCGCCGCGCTCACCGTCGTCCTCGCCGCGCTGCTCAAGCCGATCACCGACCGGCTGGGCTGGTCGCTCTGGTTCACCCTGGGCATCGCGGTACCGGCCGCGGTCGCCATCGAACCGGCCCGGGAAACCCTCGGGTACGGCCAGGTCAACCTGCTGCTCTTCGGCCTCATCATGGCCGACCTGGTGGCGTTGCGCTGGCGTGCCCGCCGCGGCTCCCGGGTCAGGCCGACCGACGGGCCGCTGCGGCGGCTCTTCTTCAGCGGCGCCTGGGCCGGAGTCGGCATCGGCCTGGCCACGTCGATCAAACTCACTCCGGCGCTGTTCATCGTCTACCTGATGCTGACCCGCCAGTGGCGGGCCGCGATGACCGCGATCGGCGCCGCCGTCACCGTCACCATCGGCACCTTCGCGGTCACCAGCCGCGAGTCGACCGCCTACTTCACCTCGGTGCTGTGGCAGACCGAACGGGTCGGGGCGGCGGACATGACACCGAACCAGTCGCTGGCCGGTCTCCTCGCCCGGCTCTACGACTCGATCGACACCCCGACCCTGCTCTGGTTCTCGTTCGCGATGCTGCTGCTCGCGCTCGGGCTCTCCCGGGCCTCGCACTCACACGCCGACGGCGACGAACTGACCGCGTTCACCCTGGTCGGGCTCACCACCAACGCGATCAGCCCGATCTCCTGGTCACACCACCTCGTCTGGGTGATCCCGGCGATCCTGGTACTCGCCGACGCCGCCAGCCGGCGCCGCTCCGCGAGTCGCCCGCCGGCACACCGGACCGCGCTCGGTCCGGTCGGCTCGGGACCGGTCGGCCTCGGCGGGCTCCGGGCACCGATCTGGTTCCCGACCCTGGTCGGGCTCAGACACGGCATCGCCGCGGTCGGCCTCTACCTGCTCTTCCTGATCTCGCCGATCTGGCCGTACGAGCACCAGTTGCCCGAGGTCTCGCACTACCAGGACGGCTTCTTCGGGGTCCTGATGGAGAACTCGCTCGCGTTGGCGATCATCGTGCTGCTCGCCGCGCTGCCGTGGCGCCCGGGTGCGGAGCCGGCGTTCTACACCGAGCCGAGCCGGTTCGAGCGTCGACTCGCCAGCCGTTCGGCACACTGAGGGGTCCCGCCCGACCGAGACGTTCGGGGCGGCGGGACTCCGGCAGGGCCAGACCGGACAGCCGGCTAGGCGACGAAGATGCAGAACGGGTGACCGGCGGGGTCGGCGTACACCCGGAGCGGCTCGTCCGGATCGTCGAGGCGTTCGAGCCGCAGCCGACCACCGAGGCGTAGCACCCGCCCGTGCTGCCGCTGCAGTTCCTCGACAGAGTCGACGGTGAGGTCCAGGTGCATCTGCTTCGGCACCCCGTCCTCCGGCCAGGTCGTTTCCGGCAGGTGCGTGACCTGCTGAAACGCGAGCTGACGGGCGCCGTCGGGGCTCCTGAGCACCAGCCAGTCACGGCCACGCTCGTCGTCACGCCCGGCCTCCGGCGGTTCGTCGCCGGGCCGGTAGACCAAGCCGAGCAGGGACCGGTAGAACTCCGCCAGTGTCCTGATGTCGGTGCCGTCGAGCACCACCTGGCACAGTTTGGGCACACTCTCGCGCTCGGTCATGTGACCACCTCCGCGCCGCCATTCTGCCCGAGGATGATCAATCCCGCCGGGTACGCGCGGCTCAGGCGCAGTTGACCCACTCCTCGGTGCCGTCGGCGAAGAGCTGCCGCTTCCAGACCGGCAGCCGGTCCTTCACCTCGTCGACGAGCTTGGCGCAGGCGGCGAACGCGGCCGCCCGGTGTGCCGTACTCACCGCCGCCACCAGGGCCACGTCGCCGATCTCCAGCGCGCCGAGCCGGTGCGACACCGCGACCGCGTAGACGTCCGGGTCGGCGGCGATCTCCTCGGCGACCTCCCGCAGCACGGCCGCGGCACTCGGGTGGCCCTCGTACTCCAGCCGGGTCACCGACCGGCCGTGGTCGTGGTCGCGGACGACCCCCTGGAACGAGACCACCGCCCCGGCCCCGGCGTCGGTGACCAGCGCCTCGTGGAAGGCGAGGTCAAGCGGCTCGACGCCGACCGTGGTGTGCACCCGGGTCGGCGCCTCCGGCTCGACGGTCGGCCCAATCTCGACGCTCATCTGTCTCCCCCCTGGAACCGCTCGCCCGGCAGCAGCGGTAGTGGTACGAGCGGGACCTGGTCACCCGGTCGTCCCTCGGTGCCGGGAACGATGACCGCAAAACCGTCCGCCTGGGCGAGCCCGCGCAGCATCGCCGAGCCGACGTGCCGTACCGGGTGCGCGGTGTTGCGGACCGGGTCGACCCGGACCAGCGCCAGGTGGGTGTGGTCGCCCCGCCCGGCGACCGGCTCGGCGAGCGTCACCCGCGGCAGCTCCGGCATCGGCCGGCCACGCAGCCCGGCGAGCAGCGGCGCGACCAGTGACACGGTCGCGACGATCGCCGACTGCGGGTTGCCGGGCAGTCCGGCGACGAACCGGGTACGCCCGTCGGCGCCGACCACCCGGGCCAGCAGCATCGGGAAACCGGGCCGGACGGCGACGGTGTTGACCACGTACTGGGCGCCGAGCGCGGCGAGTGTCGGGTGCAGGTGGTCGACCGGACCGTTCATGGTGCCGCCGGTGGTGCAGACCAGGTCGGCGGTCTGCAACGCCTGACGCAGCGCGGCGACGTGTGCGTCGAGGGTGTCCGCCACCGGACCGACCACGTCGGCGGGGGTACTGACGCAGCCGTACCGGCGCAGCCAGGCCGGGACGGACGGGCCGAGCGAGTCACGGACCCGACCGGCGCCGGGAGATCCGGCGGTGAGCAGCTCGTCACCGAAGACGATCACGGCGGCTCGGGGGGCGCGGCGGACCCGCACGGTGTCGTAGCCGCAGGAGGCGGCGAGCCCGATCACTCCCGGGTCGACGGCGGTGCCGGCCGGGAGCAGTTCCTCACCGGCGTACGCCTCCTCGCCCGGGTCCCGCCACTCCGGGGTGTCCCGCAGGGTGCCGGTGACCAGCCCGTCGACGGTCCGGCTCGACTCCTCCACCCGGAGCACACCGGTGGTGCCGTCCGGCAGCATCGCGCCGGTGGCGATCTCGGCGGTCGTACCGTCTTCGGTGAGCGGGGGCGGGGTGCCGCCGGCGAGGACCCGGCCGACGACCCGCCACGGTCTGGCGCCGCGCACCGCCCAGCCGTCCACACTGGAGGTCGGGAAGGCGGGCAGGTCGGTGAGGGTGGTCAACGGGTCGGCCAGGGTCTGACCGTCCGCCTCGGCCAGCGGCAACTCGACCGGCTCCGGTGCGGCGGCCCGACCGGCCGCGTACGCCCGGGAGCGGGCCTCGGCCCAGTCGAGGGTGCCCGGATCGGCGGTGGCCGACGCGGTCCCGACAGCCCCGGCACTGCCGGCGCCTTCGCTGCCGGCGGCTTCGCTGTCGACGGCAGAGCGGGCGCTCATCGCTTCCTCACGTTCACCGTCCGAGCCTATCGCCGGGATCCGACGGTCGGCGGATGAGTCAGATCAATCCGCTGGCGGTCGGGCGATTCGATCCGCTGGCGGTCCGGCGCTTGTTCGTCGCTGGCCCGGACATGGCCGGGTTCAGTCCGTCCGGGGGTGGTCGCCGCCACGGAGCTGGTCGACGGCGTGCCCGAGGATCGGGCCCAGTACCGCGAGCCCGTCGCGCGCCCCGCCGGTCGAGCCGGGCAGGTTCACCACCAGGGTCCGGCCGATCACTCCGGCCACCCCCCGGGAGAGTACGGCCGTCGGAACCTTGTCCCGGCTGTGTGCCCGGATCGCCTCGGCGATGCCGGGGATCTCGTAGTCGAGCAGGGCCCGGGTGACGTCCGGGGTCCGGTCGGTCGGGTTGATGCCGGTGCCACCGCTGGTCACCACCACGTCGACGCCGTCGGCGGCAGCTTGGCGCAGCTGTTCGCCGACCGGGTCGCCGTCCGGCACCACGATCGGCGCGTCGACCTGGCAGCCGAGTTCGGTCAGCCCGGCGACCAGCAGCGGGCCGCTGGTGTCGGCGTAGATCCCAGCAGCGGCCCGGTTGGAGGCCACCACGACCCGGACCCGGATCACGGCCGGTCCGCCGGTCGGGTCCAGTCTCCGGTCTTGCCGCCTTCCTTGCGCAGCACGCGTACCCCCTCGATCGAGGCCGCCGGGTCGACGGCCTTCACCATGTCGATCAGCGCGAGCCCGGCGGTGGCGACCGCGGTCAACGCCTCCATCTCGACCCCGGTCCGGTCCGCGGTCCGGACCGTCGCGGTGATCTCGACGGTGTCGGTGCCGGGTTCGAGATCGACGGTCACGCCGTGCAGCGCGATCGGGTGGCAGAGCGGGATCAGGTCCGGGGTGCGTTTGGCGCCCATGATGCCGGCAAGCCGACCGACGGCGAGCGCGTCGCCCTTCGGCAGGCCGTCGCGGCGCAGCAGCTCGATGACCTCGACGGTGGTACGCAGCCGACCGGCGGCGACCGCCCGCCGGACCGATACCGTCTTGCCGGAGACGTCGACCATCCGGGCCGCCCCGGCGGCGTCGACGTGGGTGAGGTGCGCGGATTCGGTCACGTCCGCGAGCCTACCGACCGGGCGCTCAGCCCTGGAACTTCTGGATCTGGTACGCGATCGCGGCCTGAGCGTTGCCCGCCGGGATGATCAGCACCGAGGAGTTCGTCGCCGGGTCCGGCAGCGTCAACTCGACAATGCCGGTGGTGACCGTCGGCGTGCAGGTCGGCAACTCGGTCACTTCCGATCGCTCGCCGAGCGAAAAGTGCGCGTAGATGGTGCCAGCACCCACGCAGTACACGACAAGGCGATAGTTGCCGGCTTCCCAGCGGTCCTGCCCCTCGTCGCGGATAACCATGGTCATCAGCTCCGAGTCTTGGAGGGTAACCGTGGGCCGCGCAGCGGTAGAAACCACCGTGTGCTCAGTTCTGGCGTTGGCCCGGTCAGCTTCCCTCAGATAGTGCGGCATCTGGTCGGAGATGGTCGTGGAGGCGCCGGCGATCGTGGTGGGACCCGAAGGCTCCGCATCGGGGCCCTCTCCATCGCCGGTGCACCC
Source organism: Plantactinospora sp. B5E13 (assembly GCF_039871775.1). Taxonomy (NCBI): domain Bacteria; kingdom Bacillati; phylum Actinomycetota; class Actinomycetes; order Micromonosporales; family Micromonosporaceae; genus Plantactinospora; species Plantactinospora sp. B5E13. The sequence goes on along the minus strand of NZ_JBDPLT010000023.1, from coordinate 38,274 downwards.
TGTTACGCCGAGGAGGGCGATGACGAGCACAACTCCGATCACCCGTATCCAGCTCCCTGACGGACCAGCAGTTGCTTGGTCGCGGCTGTTCGGTCGAGGGTGCGCCGCAGGTTCGCCGCGTAGGTGCGGGTGTTCGCGACCGCCGAGGGCGGCGGCCGCTCCGGCCACACCTCGTCCACCAACTCTTCGACGCTGACGAGCCGGCCGGGCCGTACCGCCAGCATGGCCAGCACGACCTGCTGCTTGGGCGTGCCGAGCGGCAGGGACACACCATCCACGAGGAGCTCCATCGCTCCAAAGAGCCGAATCTCGATCATGGATCGCCCTCGTCATACGAAAAGGACACGCGTCATGCGACCCAGCAGTCTGTCGGTCACGGTCGACTCAAATCGACAGGCGTCATTTCTTGTCAAGGTTGCCGCAGACCGGATTCGTGGCCGTTGACCTGCCCCCCAAAAAGATCACCTTTCAGCCCAACCCGACCACACGCAGGGTGAGCTCATCAACACGAGACGAGTTCTGGCAGGTCATCCGATGCGGACCGACATTCGTTACAGCGACACTCTCGTCAGTCAAGTGCAGTACATCACATCAGCACAGACCCCAAGCGAGTCCACCCGGGTTTTCCGGTGCAATGCCACCAGGACGCGGAAGAGATCTTCCGCTGCGGCCTGCGACGGGGTATCCAGATGAAGCCGGACAACGCCCCCCACCGCCAACGCTTTCGATCACCGCTCTGAGTTCTCATATATGGACAGAGCGTAGCGAATCGGCCACTACTTAGCTAATAGTGAGCATACCGACATTTATTGTGGCTAACCCGGCCTTTAGTGCCTAGGCTCGAGTCATCAATCGAACGCATCAGGCATTCGGGGACCATTCCACATTTTCGGGCCTCGAGCATGGATGGCCGGAGGGAGTAAAGGCATGCGCACCAACGAGTGGTACTGAGGGCGATGCAACCATCACGTCAAGGCGGTTTGGTTGCTACCGTTACTGAGCCATGAGGTTTCGGTAACACAGAGGAACCAGCGTGAGTCGAACACAGCGAAGCGACAACGGGACTGATCAGCGGCTAGTGCCGCTCATCGGTCTCGTCGCTGTTTGTGCCGGCATAGTGGCGATCTTGTCGATACTGGACTTTTCCGCCGATGCGCCGACGTCGGTGGCCCAGTTGGCCACCGTGACAGCGCTCGTCTCCATGATCACAATCAGCGCCACAGTCAAAGCCCCAATCCGAATCGGCTCCACAACACAGGCAATCACATGGAACGAGACCGCCATCGTCATCGGGGTTGCCGTCGCGCCCACCTCATGGATGGTGTTATGCACTGGTCTCGGCTTGATCATCGTGGTCCGCCTACTGCGTCTGCCATTGATCAAGGCTGTCTTCACCATCAGCAAGAACATGCTTCTGGCCGCAGCGGCAGGAACCACACTGACACTCCTCGGCTGGGCTTGGCCGCCCACCGAGCTCCATCACATGGTCGTCTCGCTCCCCGCCGCCTATGTCGTTCTGGTGCTGCTCGATGAGGCCATCGCCATTCCGGTGATCGCGATCGCGAGCCGGACGCGGATACTGCGGCAGTTCACCACGAACTGGGATCTCCGACTTGTCGGCTACGCTGTGCGCTTCGCTGTCACTGTCCTCACCCTGGTGCTTCTCCGAGCCGAGACATGGCTACTCGTGGCGGTGCCGCCGCTGGCGTTGAGCCTGCACCTGGCGTACTCGACGCGGGTCAGGGCACGAGCCGAACGGCAGGCCTGGCAGCGACTGGCGCACACCACCGACGCACTCAACGTGGTCGACCTGGACGCCGTACTGCACACCGCCGTGGCGCAGGCCGCCAACCTCTTCTCCGCCGACGAGGTCGAGGTGGAACTCGAGGACGTCGGACGCACGGTACGGGGCAACAGCGAGACCGTCACGTACGACGGCTCTCCCGACGAGGCCTCCACGGTCAGCGGCACCGTCATCCCGATCGAACTCAAGGGGTACGACAACACCGCGATCGGTCTGCTGCGGCTGCGCTTCCACGGGCCGGTGAAACTGTCCGAGCGGGAGCAGTACACCCTGCGTACCTTCGGCTCCGCGCTCTGTACGGCGGTCCGCAACGCCACCGCGTACGCCGAACTGAACCGGGTCGCGGAGGAACACGCGCACGCCGCCCGGCACGACGCGCTCACCGGGCTGGCCAACCGCCGGCACCTGCTCGACCGGGGTGCCGAACAGCTCGGCCGACGCCGTACCGAGGGCGTGACAGCCCTCCTGCTGATCGACCTCAACCACTTCAAAGAGGTCAACGACACCCTCGGCCACGCCGCCGGTGACCGGGTGCTGACCCGGGTCGCCGAACGGCTCCGTGCCGCCGTGCACGCCGACGACCTGGTCGCCCGGCTCGGCGGCGACGAGTTCGCCGTACTCTTCCACGCGCTGCCCGCCCCGGCGGTCGCCGCGCACCGGGCGGAGACCCTGCTCGGCGCGTTGCACGAGCCGATCGACCTGGACGGGATGCGGATCAGCGTCGAGGCCAGCGGCGGCATCGCGATCGCGCCGAACAGCGGCGGCATGACCGAACTGCTGCGCCGTGCCGACGTGGCGATGTACCAGGCCAAGCGGGCCGGCCGGCGGATCGCCACCTACGCCCCGACCCGGGACACCGCCGACCTCGGCCGGCTGGCGCTCGGCGGCGACCTGCCCCGGGCCGTCGCCGAGCAGGAGTTCACGGTCAACTTCCAGCCGATCGTCGACCTCGGCAGCGGCGAGGTGGTCGCCGCCGAGGCGTTGGCCCGCTGGCGGCATCCGGCCCGGGGCACCATCGACCCGCTGCGCTTCCTCGAGACGGTGGAACGCTCCGGCCTGCTGCCGGCGTTCGCCGAAGCGGTGCTCGACCAGTCGCTGCTCGCCGTCCGTACCTGGCGGGAGGCCGGCTTCGACCTGCCGGTCGCGGTCAACGTCTCACCACGCAGCCTGCTCGACGCCCGGTTCCCGGGTTCGGTCCTCGCCCGGCTGCGCGCCCACGACCTGCCGCCGGACCGGCTCGTCCTCGAACTCACCGAGACCCTGACCCTCAGCCAATTAGAGGTCGTCGACCAGGTGCTCGGCCAACTCCGGGACGCCGGCATCCGGCTCGCCCTCGACGACTTCGGCACCGGCTACTCGTCGCTCTCGGTGCTGTCCCGGATCCCCGTACACGAACTGAAGATCGATCGGGGTTTTGTCACCGCGATGGAGACCTCGGCCGAGGCGACCGCGGTGATCCGCTCCACCGTCGACCTCGGCCGCAGCCTCGACCTGGTGGTGGTGGCCGAGGGGGTGGAGAGCGAGCCGCAGCGCCGGGCGCTCTGGGAACTCGGCTGCACCGCCGGTCAGGGCCATCTCTTCGCCCGGCCGATGGCAGCCGCCCGACTGCTCTCCGCGTTGCAGCAGGGCGCGGAGGGCCGCCCCGGCACCCTCGCCCCCGCCCTGCACGACAGCGGCGCTGTGGTGCGGCTGTCACCCGGCCGGCGATCGGGTCCGCGACGTCCGGAGCGTCTGCCACACTTGCCCGCGTGAGCGCTGCGGACGACAAGGCTGCGGACGACGGCCGGACCGCGTCGGCCCAGGCCCCCGACCGTACGGCCGCCGGCCGTGACCCGGTGACCCGCATCTGGCACCGGGCCGACCGGGCGGCCGGCGGGCTCGCCGCCGACCTGACGCTCTACGCGCTCTCCACCGGATTCGCGGCGGTCACCGCGGTCACCTCCACGCTGCTGCCGCACCGGGCCTGGGGCGCGGTCGCGGCGGTCGGCTACCTGGTCGCCACCGTCGCCGTCCTCGGTCAACTGCTCGCCCGGCGTCGCCGGCCGGCCAGCCGACTGGCCGGTGCCGCCGGTCGGGGCGTACTGGTCGCGCTCACCTGGGCCGGGACCGGCCTGCTGCCGCTGGTCTGGCAGGCGGTGGACCGGGCCGGTGGACGGCTGGACCGGGCGCAGGAGGAGGTGCTGGTGATCGAACACTCCGGCGCCCGACTGCTCGACCACGGCACGCCGTACCTCACCCGGGACACGATCGCCGCCCTCCCGGCCGGTGAGCAACTGCTCGGCTACACGCCGTACCAGCCGGGGATGGCGGTCTTCGGGCTGCCCCGGGCGGCCGCCGGCACCGTCTGGTGGACCGACGCGCGGATCTGGTTCGCGGTCGCCACCGCGGTCGCCCTGCTCGCCGCGATCCGCCTGCTCCGCCGGGACGCCGACAGCGGAACCGCCGGGCGGGCCGCCACCAGCGGAACCGACAGTCGTGCCGCCGGGCGTCGGGATTCCGCCCTGGTCCGGGCGGTGCAGCTCGCGACCGTACTGCCGGTCTGCGCGCTGACCCTGGCCACCGGCGGAGACGACCTGCCCGTACTCGCGCTCTGCCTGCTCGCCCTCGCCTGCACCGCCCGGGACCGTTACCTCGCCGCCGGCCTGGCGGTCGGGCTCGCCGCCGCGCTCAAGCTCTTCGCCTGGCCGGTGCTGCTGGTCCTGCTGATCCACACCATGGTCCGGAGCCGCCGGCAGGCCGACCGACCCGCCGGCTCCTGGCTCACCCGCCCCGGCCCCCGGTTCACGGTCGGCGCGGTCGGACTACCGGTGGTCACCCTCGTCCCGGCCCAACTGGTCGACTCGGCCGCCCTGGTCGAGAACGTGCTGCGGTTCCCGCTCGGACACGGACTGGTGACCAGTCCGGCCCAGTCCCCGTTCCCCGGCCACCTGATCGCCGAAGGGTTGCCCGGTGGCCGCCTCCTCGCCGCCGCCCTGCTCGTCGCGACCGGCCTGGCGATCGCCGTCCACCTGCTGCGCCGTCCGCCGCGCACCGCCGCCACCGCCGCGCTCTTCTGCGGGTACGGCCTGCTGGCCGCGATCCTGCTGATGCCCTCCACCCGCTTCGGCTACCTGCTCTACCCGGTCGCCCTCCTTGCCTGGGCACCCGCCCTCCGGCTGGCCGACCGCACCGGCCGGGCCACGGACCACCCACATCCCTCCCTGGCGGCGTCGGCCCCATGACCACACCCCGCCCCGCACAACCCGCCGGGCCGGTCCCGCCACCGGCGACCGGTGGCACCGGCGGCCGACCCCGCTGGGACGTCGTCGCGGTCGTCGCCCTCGGCGGGGCGCTCGGCGCCCTCGCCCGGTACGGGATATCCGTCGGCTGGCCGCACCCGCGACACGGCTTTCCCTGGTCGACCCTGGTCATCAACCTCGCCGGCTGTGCCCTGATCGGCGTACTGATGCAGCTGATCAGCACCCGGATCGCACCGCACCGACTGGTCCGGCCGTTCTTCGGCACGGGTGTGCTCGGCGGCTTCACCACCTTCTCGACGTACACGGTGGAGATCCGGGACCTGCTCGGGGCCGGCCGGACCGGCGTCGCCCTCGGCTACCTGTTCGGCACCGTCGCCGGGGCACTGCTCGCGGTTGCGCTCGGCGCGTGGACCGCGGAACGGTTCCGGCCGTCATGACCTGGCTGCTGGTGCTGCTCGGCGGCGCGGTCGGCGCGGTCTGCCGGTTCGGGGTCAACTGGCTGGTCGAACTCCGCTCCCGCCCCTCCCCGTGGGCTACCTTCACCGTCAACCTGGTCGGCTCGTTCCTGCTCGGCCTGCTCGCCGGGCTCGGCGCCAGCCTGCCCGGCTGGGTCGGAGTCCTGCTCGGCACCGGGTTCTGCGGCGCTCTGACCACCTGGTCCACCTTCGCCCACGAGACCGTACGGCTGGCCGGGTCCGGACCGGCCGGACGGGGCTGGGCACTGCTCAACCTGACCCTCACCCTCACCTGTGGGCTCGGCGCCGCCACCCTCGGCTGGCTCGCCGGCCATCAGCTCTGAGGACGGCCCGCCGGCAACCGTCGGCCCAGACCCTGGCCGCCTCGACCAGGCTGGTCACGTGGGACGCGTTCAGCGGCGGCAACTCCACCCCGTCTCAGCAGGCGCCACGACACGCCTCCCACATCCCGCGAGTCATCTCGTACTCGACCTCACCCAGGTCCGCTCCCGGCAACGGGTCATCCCAGTGCGGAAAGTACGTGCGCACGTACCGCATGCCGACGGCCTTCATCACGCCCCGGGACCCGGCGTTCACGGCCATGGTCTGCGCGATCACCCGGCTCTGCCCGACGGTGTCGAAGGCATGCCGCAGCAGTGCGCGGGACGCCTCGCTGGCCAGTCCCTTCCGCCAGTGGCGGCGGACGAGACGGTAACCCAGGTCGGTCACGGTCGGGTCGTCAGGTTGGTCGGGGCCGTGTGCCGGCGGAAGCATCATGAGCCCGACGAACTCGCCCTCGTCCTCCCGTACCGGCGGTGTCGACCCCCGCGCGCCGTCGGCAGACCCGAACGCCATCCAGAAGCCCAGGCCGTCGACCTTGGCGGCCAGGGCCATCCGCTGCGCGTGGGACGCGACCACCTCGTCCCTGGATCGCGCCCGGCCGGTGATGTAGCGAAGCACCTCCGGATCGGAGTCGAGCTGGATCTCCCGCTCGAGGTGCCGGTCGGCAAGTGGGACCAGCAACAGGCGGTCAGTGCGCAAGATCGGTTGAGGCATCCGGCAACGATCGCACCACCGTGCCATCGGCGCGATCCGGCGCGCGGACCGGCATTCCCGGAGGGTTTCTGCCCGGTCCGCCAGCAGTCCCGGGCGGCAGGGCGTAAACCTGAGACGTGGAGACCACCTACCGGGACCGGACCGAGGCCGGGAACGTACTCGCGGACCGCCTGAACTCGCTCGCCGGCCGCTCCGACGTGACGGTGCTCGGGCTGGTCCGGGGCGGCGTACCGGTGGCCGCGGCGGTGGCCGACCGGCTCGACGCCCCGCTCGACGTCCTGGTCGTCCGCAAACTCGGCCTGCCGGCAGCCCCGGAGCTGGCCTTCGGCGCGGTCGGGCCGGGCGGGCTGCGGGTACTCAACGACGAGATCGCCGACCGCCTCGACCCGGACGAGGTGGAGGAGGTCGTCCGGGTGGAGACCGCCGAGCTGGAACGGCGCGAACGGCGGTACCGGGAGGGCCGGCCGCCGCTGCGGCTCGACAACCGGGTCGCGGTGATCGTCGACGACGGGCTGGCCACCGGGGCGACCGCCCGGGCCGCCGTCGGGGTCGCCCGGCAACTCGGCGCCCGCCGGGTGGTGCTCGCCGTCCCGGTCGGGGCGCCCGAGGCGTACGCGCTGCTCAGCGAAACCGCAGACGAGGTCGTCTGTCCGCAGCGACCGGCCGGATTCGGCGCGGTGAGCCGCTTCTACGACGACTTCCACGAGGTGTCGGATGCGGAAGTGGTGGCGGTGCTGACGGGCTCCGGGTGACTTCACCGGGTACCGTCGAGTGATGCAGATGACCTGTCCGAAGTGTCGTGGCGAGATGCGTCAGTACGAGCGCAGCGGCGTCACGGTCGACCAGTGCACCGAGTGCCGTGGCATTTTCCTCGACCGAGGCGAGCTGGAGAAGCTCTTCGAGGCCGAGGCCAACTGGAGTCAGCAGCAGGCGCCGCGTGCCCCGCAGCCCTCGCACGTGCCGCCCGCCCCGGGTGGGGGATACGCCCCGCCGCCCCCGCCGCCCGCCCCACACCAGCCGGGCTACGGCGCGCCGAGCCACGTCCCGCCACCGCCACCGCCGGCCCACGGCTACCCGCCGGCGCCGGCCTACGGGCAGCAGCACCACGGCTACCACGGGCACTACCGGCACAAGCGTAAGAAGAGCTTCCTGAACGAGCTCTTCGACTGACGGTCGGACCGACGCTCGGATCCCCGCGACCAGGGAAGGCTTCCCCGGTCGCGGGGACACCTGACCTGACCGGCGTGGCACGGAGGAACGGGCGAGGTGGGCAGCCAGCGCGGCCCCGCTGCGGGGTGGGGCAGCTCCGGGGCACCGGAGGCGGCGGACAACCACGGCGCGCTCGCGCAGACGTACGCCCGGATCACGGCGACCGTCGCGGACCTCGCCGACACCGACCTGCTCCGGCCGACCCGCTGCCGGGGTTGGCTGGTCGTCGACCTGCTCTTCCATCTGACCCTGGACGCCCAGCGGGCGCTGGTCGCGCTGGCCACGCCGGCGGCCGGGCCGGCAGACGTGGACGCGGTCAGCTACTGGCGTACGCCTGCCGACCCGGGTGAGGGCCGGCACGCGGCCTGGGTACGCCGCTGTGCCGCCGCCTTCGACCACCCGACGGGGGTGGTCCGGCTCTGGACCGACACCGCCCCGGCAGCGGTACGGGCCGCCGGGATGGCCGACCCGGACGGTTTTGTCGCCTCCCAGGGCCGGGTGCTCGCGGTGCCGGAGTTCCTCGCCACCCTGGTCACCGAGGCGGTGGTGCATCACCTCGACCTGACCGTCGATCTTCCGGATCCGCCGGAGCCGGAGCCGACCGCGGTGGAGATCGCCGTGGCGACTCTCGACGGACTGCTCAGCGACGACGCGGTACGCCCCGCCGACTGGTCGGACCGGGACTACCTGTTGAAGGCGACCGGACGGCTGCCGTTGACCGCTCCCGACCGGTTGGCGCTCGGCGAGGCCGCCGGCTGGTTTCCGCTGCTCGGCTGACCCGGGTTCCTGGGCCTGGCAAGGCTCAGACGATCGCCATGTCGACGAAGCGGGACAGGTGCAGCTGGGCGGCGACGGTCACCGTGTCGGTGGGGCCGTTCCGGTGCTTGGCGACGATGAAGTCCGCCTCGCCGGCGCGCGGGGACTCCTTGTCGTAGTAGTCGTCCCGGTGAAGAAGGATGACAACGTCGGCATCCTGCTCAATTGACCCAGATTCACGCAAATCGGACAACTGGGGCCGCTTGTCGGTCCGCTGCTCGGGGCCACGGTTCAGCTGGCTGACCGCGATCACCGGACACTCGACCTCCTTGGCCAGCAGCTTCAGGCCCCGGGACAGTTCCGCGACCTCCTGCTGTCGACTCTCGGTGCGCTTCGGTGAACTCATCAGCTGGAGATAGTCGACAACGATCATCTTGAGGTCGTGCCGCTGCTTGAGCCGCCGGGCCTTCGCGCGGATCTCCATCAGGTTCATGTTCGGGGTGTCGTCGACGAACAGCGGCGCCTCGCTGATCTCGCCCATCCGGCGGGCCAGCTTGGTCCAGTCGTCGTCGGAGAGCTGCCCACTGCGCAGCACGTGCAACGGCACCCGGGCCTCGGCCGAGAGCAGTCGCATGACGATCTCGACCTTGCTCATTTCCAGGGAGAAGATCGCGCTCGCACAGTTGGACCGGATGGCGGCATTTCGGGCAAAGTCCATCGAAGCGGTTGAATTGTGCGTGGGGATCATCGCCCGGCCCGCCAGATAGAGGTGGTCAGCGTTGTCGACGGTCACACAGCGAACCGGCACGCTCGGCACCGGGCGCACCGCCACGATGTACCTCGCGCTCGACCTGGCGGCATTGGTCGCTCGGCGACGGTCGCGATGTGCCTCCCGCTTCCGTCCGAGGCGGAAGATCTCGTCGGGCGTGCTGAAGTTCACGGTGTACGCGGTCGACGTCTCCTCGCTGCGACCCCTTACCCGCCTGGTCGCGATCGTGCAGCGGTAACCCAGGCTGGTCACCAGCTCCCGTACGTCGTATGCCAACCGATGCGATGTCGACGTGTACTGGAGATTGCCTGACGGCCCGACCGTGCCGTCGGTGTCCATCAGACCGGCGAGCAGGGCACGTCGCTGAGCCTCGGACGCCCGCAGGTACGCGACGGGCACGTGCTTGTTGTGCAGAACGTCCAACGCTCGGAGGGCTCCGACAAAGGAGCCGTACCGCCGGTGGCATTCCTCGCATCGGCGACCCTGGGACGCCTTCGTCTGACTCGGCATCGGCTGGCCACAGGAAGCACAACCAACAGCGGGCCTCGACAGCCCCCTTGAGCGGCACCCGCAGACCCGGCCGCAGGTGAAGACGGATGGCGACTTCGGGGCGAACTCGACACCACAGACGATGCAGTTCCGAGCCGGCAGCGGCGGCAGCGCTGGCGGGAGGATGGTGTAGACGGCGGGACCCGACGGCCGTACCAGGAGTCCGTCCTGCTCGACCCCGGCGACGATCTCCTCGTCGATGCTGGTGAAGCGCGCGGCGGCGCTGTGACCGTCGCCGAGCCACACCCCGAGGGTGTATGGCGGGATGGTCAGGTCGCGTTCGGGCAACTGCAGGGGGGCGCAGTTCTCGACAGCATGATTGAGCCGCTGATCCTGGGTGGTGGTCCGGAGGGTCGCCCTGATCTGCTCGGTGGTGAAGACGTTGTCGTGGGGCGCGGTCGTGGCGCCGGGCGTCTGCCGGCGGCTTGCCCTGGTGGTCGTCTTCCACAGGTGTTCGGCATCGGCGACCAGGATCGATCCGTCCGAGAACTCCACCTCGTAACACGGACGGCCGTGCATGACCTCGAAGGCGTGGGTTACCCGGGTCGGCCAACCGTCTGCGCCGAGCAGTTGGTCTCCCGCCCGCACCTCGCCCATCGTCGTCCAGCCGTTCGGCGTCGCCAGCGGCGTGTCCAGGGCGAGCGCCTTGCCCAAACCAGGCCTACCCGCCACGATGATCAACTGCCCCGGGTGCAGCCCGTTCAGCAGCCGGTCCAGGTCCGTGAAGCCGGTCGGCACCCCGGTCATCACCCCACCCTGGGCACCGACCGCCTCGATCTCGTCGAGCGTCGGCTGCAGCATGTCGGCGAGGACGGCGAAGTCCTCGCTGACCCGCTTCTCGGTGACGTCGTAGATCGCCTGCTGGGCCAGGTCGACCACGTCGTCGACATCCCGCCCGCCACCGCCGGCCGAGCCGTACCCGAGCTGGACGATCCGGGTGCCGGCCTCGACCAGGCGCCGCAGCACCGCACGCTCGCCGACGATCCGGGCGTAGTAGGAGGCGTTCGCGGCGGTCGGCACACTGGCGATCAGGGTGTGCAGATATGGCGCTCCGCCGATCCGTCCCAGGTCGCCGGAGTCGGCGAGGGCGGCGGCGACGGTGATCGCGTCGGCGGGTTCACCACGCCCGTACAGGTCCAGGATCGCGTCGAAGATGGTGGCGTGCACCGGCCGATAGAAGTCGTTCGACTTGAGGATCTCGACGACGTCGGCGATGGCGTCCTTGGAGAGCAACATGCCACCGAGCACGCACTGCTCGGCGGCGACGTCCTGGGGCGGCGTCTTGTCGTACTGTCCGTCGCGGGGGCCGGGGCCGTCGGGCGGCGACGCCGACCGCGAGTCACCACGAACGTCGTCAGTGATCGACATCCGACCATCCCCCCTTCGCCCATCCGACCCGCTTCCAGCGAAGCGCCGCCGTACGACAGTTTCACCACCGGCCCAGCCGGTCCCCGACCCTGACAGCCGCCGGTGGTCGATGCCGTCGTTCCTGGTCGGTCGGTGCCGCTCGGGTCGGCCCCGGCGGTCCGCGCGACCGGGGGAAGTCGGTGCGACCTGACGAGGCCAGGGGGCAACCATACGTAAGTCGAGGTCAGCCCCTCAACACCGACGGTGGACGGAGTTCGGGACAACCTGTGGACGGTTGTCGGTGGGGTGTGCGCAGCCCTGTGCACAGGCTGTGGAAAACAACTGGGGAAGATAGCTTGGACCATCCTTGAGCTGGGCAAACTCGGTCCCCACCTTGTGGAGGAAAGAAACCAACTGAATCTGGGCCAGTCGGACGGCGTATCATCAGGCAGCGACATTCTTCGGTACGGCTCCCCGCGATCGACTCAGCAGAAAGGTCACGCTGCGGCCGTGGACCATCGGGACCGGGGGCGGGGTGAACTCGCCCGACAGGAACGGCAGGACAGCATCGGCTGGGGCGACCCGCTCACCGGACCGCCGGGCGACCCCTACTCCCGCCCCGAAGGCAGCTACCGCACGCCGAGCCGCCGACGGGCCCGGCACCGGGGCGCGCCGGACCCGGTCGACACCTACACCCCGCCCTGGGCGTTGGGCGCCACCACCGAGGCGGCCCCGTCCACCGGGTCGCCCGGCACCGGGCGCGACGACGACCCGTGGCACACCGGGACGTCCCGGCGCGGTGACGACCCGTGGCACACCGACACGAGCACGTCAGGACGGGCCGGTGGACGGCACCAGCGGACCGAGTCGACGTCGGCGACCGGATCGGGTCGACGTCGGCGGGCGGCCGACCCGGCGGAGTCGACCGGAGACCCGGCCGTCGGCTGGCGGGACTCCGTCGGCGACAGCGGCACCCGCCGTCGACGTGAACGTACGGCCGACGGTTGGCGGGACAGCACGGCACCGCCCGACACCTGGCGGGACAGCACGACACCGCCCGACACCTGGCGGGACAGCACGACACCGCCCGACACCTGGCGGGACAGCACGGCACCGCCCGACACCTGGCGGGACAGCACGACACCGCCCGACACCTGGCGGGACGACGCCGCCTCGCGCGACAGCTGGCGGGACGGTCGCGACAGCTCGCTGACCGGTGGCTGGCGCGGCGACGACAGCACACCCGGCGGTTGGCGGGACACCGGCGCCGCGGCCACCACGGAGAGCTGGCGGGACGCCGGCACCGTGGTCGGGGGCGACGGCACGGACGCCTACGCCGGAGCACCGGACGGCAACAGCCGAGGCGTCGGGCGCCGGCGCGCCGAGCGGAGCGGCACGGACAGCGCCGACAGCACAGACGGCGCGGACGGTTGGCGGCGCGACGCCGGGATCCGGCGCGACACCCCCGCCGGCGACGGCCCACCGCAGGGCGGTCGCCACTCGGACGGCAACAACACCGACACGTGGCGCCGGGCGGACCTGGCCGGCACCGGCGCGACCGGGAGCTACCTCGACGACCGGCCGAGAAGGACCGGTCGGAGACGTCGACCGGATCCCGAGGAGTCACTCTCCGGGTCCTCCGCCGTGACCGGCGACGCTTCGACCACTTGGACGGACCCGGCCCGTTGGCGGGGCGAGCGTGCAGGTGGCGGGCGCCGGGCCGCCGAAGACCGGGACCGGCCCGAGCCTCCGGGCGCCGCGCCGGGAGAGTCCGCGCGGCAAGCTGAGTCGATCAGTCCGATCAGTCCGGCGGCCCGGTGGATCCGGTCTCCGGACGAGGTCGGCCAGGGCGACAGTCTCGCCGGTGGCCGCGCGGACGGGGCGGACGGCGAGGGCCGCCGACGGCGCCGTCGGGGTGGCGACCAGACCACCGGGCCCGATCCGGTACGACGTTCCGCCGCCGACCGGGGCCGGCACACCGACAGCGGTTCGGCCCGCCCGTACGCCGAGCCGCCCGGGCGGGACCGGGAGGCGGAGGCTACTCCCTGGGACCGGTTCGGTGACACCCACACCGGCATGCTGGACCGGGTCACCGACGACGTACCCGAGGGCCGCCGTCGGGCGCCGGACGGGGATGACCGCGAGTCGTCGGGCTATGGCCGTCGGAGCCGGGCCGGCTCCGACGGCGGCGGCCGTACCGGCCTCAGTCCAACCAGCGGTGGCGCCTATCCCACCAGCGGCGGTCCCATTCCGACCAGCGGTGGCGCCTACCCGACCAGTGGCGGTCCCATCCCGACCAGCGGTGGCGGCTGGGGCCGGCGCGGTGAGGCCGCCCGCTGGGACGGGTTCGCCGACACCGGCCAGTGGGACCGGTTCACCGACACCACGGAGTGGCGTCGGGGCGAACTCGTCGGGACGGGACGGGACGACGACCCCCGGGCGGTGACCGGCACGGATCGGGACGAGACCTTCTGGTCCGGCACCCGGCTGGCCGAGGACGATCCACGGTGGATGGGCATTCCCGACTCGGCACCGAAGTCTCCGGCCGTGGTCTATCCGCCGCCGCGCCCTTCCCGTTCGGCACCTCCCGGACGTCAGCCCACCGAGCAGGTACGGGTACCCCGGCAACGTACCGCCGGGGAGGGTCGGGCCGACGGTCGTACCGCGTCGCCGGCTGGCGCCCGACGGAGCGTTGCCACGGTCGGGGCGCCCGGCGGACGGTCATCGACTCCGAGTCGGCGGCTGACGTCGGAGGCCGCCCGGCGCCGGCCCTCGCCGTTGAGCCGGCGGCTCGAGGACGACCTGCTCGATCCCCGGCCCAGCGGGCCGCTGAGCGCGGTGCTCTACGCCGCCGCCTGGTACGCCGTACCGGTGCTGGCGATGTTGGTCTGGGTGTTGACCCTCGACGCCAGCCTGCCGGTGGACTGTGTGCCGGAGTTGGCCGGTGGGTGCGAGTCGGAGCGGGGACGGGCGATGGCAGCCCTGGTCGACGGCCTGCCCCGGTTCGGCGCGGCGCTGGCGACCAGCCTGGTCATCGCCGCGCTCCTGCGCTGGGTAAACAAGACCTGGCGGGTCGTGACGATCGGGCTCTCCGCCGCGGTGGTCGGCGGAGGACTCTCCACGCTGCTGTTCAGCGTGATCAGCGACCAACCACTGACCTGAGTCCCGGCACCGCGCGACGGTCTCCGGAAGCGGAAGCAGCAGCGGTGTGGGCCGGAAACGGATCAGGGGTGCCACCCCGGTCGGGTGGCACCCCTGATCGTTTGTTCCGTACCGCCTACTTGCCGGGGACGACCTTCAGGTCGAAGCTGGCAGTCACCTCGGGGTGCAGCTTGACCCGCACCTTGTGGCTGCCGACCGCCTTGATCGCGCCCGGCAGTTCCAGCCGACGCCGGTCCAGCGACGGCCCACCGGCCGCCCGGACCGCGTTGACCACGTCGCCGGGGGTGACCGAGCCGAAGAGCCGCCCGCCGTTGCCGGCACGCGCGGTCAGGTTGACCTTGAGCCCTTCGAGCTGGGCCTTGACCTCGTTGGCGTGGCCCAGGTCCCGGATCTCGCGGGCCTCGCGGGCCCGACGGATCACCGTGACCTGCTTCTCCGCGCCCTTCGTCCAGGTGATCGCGAAGCCCTGCGGCAGCAGGTAGTTACGGCCGTAGCCGTCCTTCACCTCGACGATGTCACCCGGGCTGCCGAGGCCGGACACCTCCTGAGTCAGGATGATCTTCATTTGGTGCCTCCTCTCAGCGGGCCGTGGCCGTGTACGGCAGGAGCGCCATCTCGCGGGCGTTCTTGACCGCACGGGCGATCTGGCGCTGCTGCTGGGAGGTGACCCCGGTCACCCGCCGAGCGCGGATCTTGCCGCGGTCGGAGATGAACTTGCGCAGCAGCGCGGTGTCCTTGTAGTCGATGTAGGTGATCCCGTCCTTGTCGAGCGGGTTCACCTTCTTCTTCGGCTTGCGCAGTGCCGCAGCCTTTGCCATTGCTCTTGCTCCTGGTTTGCGATCTCGGGCGCTCGGCCCACGGGCACGGCCCGGGGTCAGAACGGGGGCTCGTCGTCGAAGTTTCCGCCGCCCGAACCGGACGAACGCGAGGCGGCCGGAGCGGCCGTGGCCCACGGGTCGTCGAAGTTGCCTCCGCCGCCCTGGCTGCCACCGCCACCGCCACCGCCACCCGAGGCGCCGAAGCCGCCGCCACCGGAGCGCGCCATCTTCTGCACCTTCGCCGTGGCGTACCGCAGCGAGGGGCCGATCTCGTCGACCTCCAGCTCGATGACGGTGCGCTTCTCGCCCTCACGCGTCTCGTAGGACCGCTGCCGAAGCCGGCCCGACACGATCACGCGCGCACCCCGCTGCAGCGACTCGGCGACATGCTCGGCGGCCTGCCGCCAGACGGTGCACGCAAGGAACAGCGGCTCGCCGTCCTTCCACTCACCGGAGGCCCGGTCCATGAACCGGGGCGTCGACGCGACCCGGAACTTGGCTACCGCGGCGCCGGAGGGCGTGAAACGCAACTCGGGGTCATCGGTCAGGTTGCCGATGACCGTGATGGTGGTATCTCCTGCCATGACCATCTCCTCGCGCACTCATCAGTCCGGTCAAGGCTGCCAGAGCCGTACGACAGGACCGGTGAGGCTGATCCGGGCGTGCCGGAAACGCGTCAGCGCGTCTCCGGCCGGATGACCTTGGTACGCAGCACGGACTCGTTGAGCCGCAACTGCCGGTCCAGCTCGGCCACCGCCGCAGGCGTCGCCTGCAGGTCGATGACGGCGTAGATCCCCTCGGCCTTCTTGTCGATCTCGTACGAGAGGCGCCGGCGGCCCCACACGTCGAGCTTCTCCACCGAGCCACCCGCGGTCCGGATCACGTTGAGGTACGTGTCGAGCGATGGGGCGACGGTGCGCTCCTCGAGGCTTGGATCGAGGATGACCATGATCTCGTAATGACGCAAGACGTGCTCACCTCCTCTGGGCTAGCGGCCACGGTCCTTCCGTGGCAGGAGGTCGTGCGTCGTTGCCGGGACGAATCCGGGAGGGATCCCACAGCGTCACGGGCAACCTGAGCAGAATACCCGGTGTGCCGGGACCGGGCACGTCCGGTCTCCGGCCGCCCGGAATCGTGTCGGTCGAATCGTTCCCGAAGGAGATCAAGTCGGATCGGTCCGGTGAAAGACCAACCGGCGACGGGTCGACGGAAACGACGGAACCCCGTCCGGCGGCGTGCCGGAGCGGGGTCCGCTACGAAGCCGCGGGGCGCATCCCGTCCACATTCTTTGGGTGGGACCTGGGGAGGAACGACCACACCGACGAGTTGGATGGGAGGCGCCCCGCGGAGCCTATTGTATTGTCATCTTACGCGACAACAGCATGTCTTGTGCCGTTAATGGCAGATAGCCCGATTCACCGCTGACTCGTCCACCGGTGGACGAGTCAGCGGCCAGCGGCCCCGCCGGGTCGGTCGGACGGCGGAGAGCTCTCCGGGCGCCGCGTTCCGCAGCTCCCGGCACGCCCGGAACCGACCGCTTCGGGACCTCGCGGTACCGGTTCCTCCTCGACGCCCCCGACCGACCCGGCGGGGAAAACCAGGACCGTCCCCCGACGCCGGCAACGGGGCACGGGCGGCGCACGCGGCGAACACCGCGCCGGCCCGGCAGCATCGCGACGGCAGGGTCACGGACGTCTTCCTCTCTCGGCGGCAGGTGGATCCACCGGCGCCCCACACCTCGGACACCGTCGATCTCACCAGGAGAAACGAAACAACCACGGCAAGGTGACGCGGCCGGCGCGGACCCCCGCCGATCGGCCGGAACCGGGGTACGCCGACCCGCCGCTCCCCGTCCTGACACCGGCACGACGTAGGCTCGCCATCATGCGTATCGGAGCCCATGTCGATGCCACCGACCCGCTGCACGAGGCGGCCCTCCGGAAGGCGGACGCGGTCCAGTTCTTCCTCACCGATCCGCAGAAGGACTGGAAGGCACCACAACCACGGGAGGACGCGGCACTGCTGCGCGCCTCAGAGGTGGACATCTACATCCACGCGCCGTACGTCATCAACCTCGCGACGACGAACAACCGGATCCGCATCCCGAGTCGGAAGCTGCTGACCAGCCACGCCGAAGCCGCCGCCGCGGTGGGCGCCAAGGGTCTGGTGGTGCACGGCGGGCACGTCAACGCGGGCGACGACCTCGCGGTCGGGTTCGACAACTGGCGCAAGGCGTTCGTCCAGGCCGCCGAGACGGGCGGGCACCGCACCCCGGTGTTCATCGAGAACACCGCCGGCGGCCACAACGCCTGTGCCCGCCGCTTCGACAACCTGGCCCGGCTCTGGGACGCGGTGGGTGACTACGGCGTCGGTTTCTGCCTGGACACCTGTCACGCCCACGCCGGCGGCGAGGACCTGCTCGACGTCGTCGACCGGGTCAAGGCGATCACCGGCCGGATCGACCTGATCCACGCGAACGGTTCCAAGGGCGACTTCAACTCCGGCCAGGACCGTCACGACAACCTGGGCAGCGGCACCATCGATCCCGAACTGGTGGTCGAGGTGATCCGAGCGGCCGGCGCGCCGGTGATCGTCGAGACGCCGGGCGGGGTCGACGGGCAGGCGGCGGACATCGCGTACCTGCGCGACCGACTCGGCCGGTAGGGGCGACGATGTCGACAGACCAGTCCAAGGTCACCGATCCGGCGCGGGACGAGAGCAGCTCGGGCAGCACCTCCACGGAGAGCACCACGGTGCGGGACACGGTTCCGGACAGCCCGGCCGACACCAGCAGCAGGCCGGTCGAGACGAACGCCGAACCGGCGGACGTCAACAAGCCGACAGACGCCAGCACCGAACCGGCGGACGCCAACAAGCCGACAGACGCCAGCACCGCGCCGGCCGACACGGCCAGCCCGACCGACGCCAGCGACAAACCGAAGGACGCGGACAGCCCGACCGGGAGCGGTGACAAGCCGGCCGAGAAGGCCGACAGCCCGGACGACGTGGCGAAGCCAGGCGACGCCACAAAACCAGGCGACACAAGCGACAAACCAGGCGACACAAGCGACAAGCCGACCGACCCGTTCACCGCGTTCGCCCCGGCTCCCGAGCCGGTGCCGGGCCGGCTGCGCCGGGTCGGGCGTGCGGTGGGCCGGCGGCTGACGCACGAGTGGACCCTGGCGGCGCTGGCCAGTCTCGTCCTGGCCGTGCTGATGAACTGGCCCACGCTGAAGTACCCGCTCTACGAGCTGCCGCAGGACACCTGGGACCCCACCCTGCAGGCCTGGCAGGTCGCCTGGTCGGGGCACATCCTGCTGACCGATCCGGCCCAGCTCTGGCAGAGCAACGCGTTCTTCCCGGAAACCTGGACCTTCGCGTTTTCCGACACGCTCCTCGGCTACGCCCCCGCCGGCATGCTCGGACACGGCCCGGAAGCCGCGATCCTGCGTTACAACATTCTTTTCCTGCTGGCGCACGCCCTGGCCACCTTCGGGGCGTACGCGCTGGTCCGACAGCTCGGCGCCGGGCGGATCGGCGCCGCCGTGGCCGGGGTCGGTTACACGTACGCGCCGTGGCTGCTCGCCCAGGCCGGCCACCTGCACATCCTCTCCAACGGCGGCATCCCGCTGGCGCTGGCCATGCTGGCCCGGGGACACGGCTGGTCGCTGCGCCACGGCTACCGGCCGGAACGACGCCGGGCCGGCTGGGTCTTCGCGGGCTGGCTGGTGGCGGCCTGGCAGCTGAGCCTCGGCTTCGGCATCGGTCTGGTCTTCGCGTACGTGCTGGGTCTGATCTCGGTCGTGGTGCTGCTCGGCTGGCTGCTCCGTCGGATCCTGCGCCGGCCGCGGCGGCAGTTCGGCGTCCGGATGGTGCTCGCCGACCTGCTCGGCGGCGGGGTCTTCGCGGCGGCCGGCATCCTGCTGGCGATCCCCTACTTCAAGGTCGCCGACCTGTACCCGGAGGCGCGGCGGACCGCGGCGAACCTGCACGCGTACTCACCGCCGCCGACCGGCTTCGTGACGGCGCCGAAGGAGTCGCTGATCTGGGGGCAGTTGCACGAGACCGTGCGCGACGGGCTGCCCTGGGCGCCGGAGATGACCCTGCTGCCCGGCTTCGTGCTCTACGCGCTCGCCGTCGCCGGCCTGTTCCTGTCGATCTGGACCGTACGGCAGCGGTTGCTGCTGCTCGCCGGGGTCCTGGTCAGCGGCATCCTGTCGATGGGTACGGCGTTCTTCGGCGGCACCTGGACCTACCTTCCGCTCTTCGAGCACCTGCCCGGCTGGGACGGACTGCGTACCCCGGGCCGGCTGATGCTCTGGACGACCCTGCTGCTGGGCGTCCTCGCCGCCGGTTCGGTCGGCGCCTTCGCCGAACGGGCCCGGCTGATCTCGGCGGCCGAACGGGTGCCGCCGCGCCCCGGCCCGTTCCTGCGGTTGGTGACCCTGCTGCCGCTGCTGCTCGTCGTGGTCGAGGGGCTCAACAACACGCCGCACGAGGTCGTACCGCCGCAGCCGGCCGCGATGCGGACGGTGGCCGGGCCGATCCTGGTGCTGCCGTCGAACCAGAACAACGACCAGCACGTCATGCTCTGGTCGACCAGCAGGTTCCCGGACATCGTCAACGGCGGTAGCGGGTTCACCCCGACCCGGCTCGCCGAGGTGCGAGACGCCACGGCGAACTTCCCCGACGTGGCCAGCATCGACTACCTGCGGCTGATGGGGGTACGGACCGTGGTGGTGCTGCGGGACCGGATCGCCGGGACCCCGCTGGAGGCCAGCATCGACCAGCCGGTCGACCTGCTCGGCATCCAGCGTGAGGACGTCGGCGAAACGGTCGTCTACCGGCTCTAGGAGAGATCCCACCGGCCGGGACATCTCCCGGCCGGTGGGTCAGTTCGCCGGAGTGGAAACCGATGGTTCGAGTGGGCTGCGGAGCCCGCGCAGCCAGCCGGCGTCCCGGACACCGTCGAAGACACCACCGTCCGGGTCGTCCGGGTGGGTGGCCCGGACCGGGTCCTGCTCCGGACGCAGGATGTCTCGGATGACCAGGCCGCAGAGGACCGCGACGGTGATCAGCCGGAGGCTGGCGGCGAGCACGAACACGCCCTCCGGGAAGACCGGCTTGCTGGTGGCGGCGCCGAGCAGTTCGCCGTAGAACGCGACGAAGTAGCCGACCTCGGCGAACTGCCAGGCCAGGAAGGCACCCCAGCGGGGGCGGGCGAGCACCACCAGCGGCAGCAGCCAGAGGGTGAACTGCTGTGACCAGACCTTGCTGAAGATCAGGAAAGCCGCCACCATCAGGAAGACCAACGCGGCCAGCCGGGGCCGGCGCGGTGCGAACAGCGCCAGCGCGCCGATGCCGAGGAAGGCGAGCACGATCAGGGCGTACGACAGTGTGTTCAGCGTCGGGATGTGGTCACTGAGCCACTGGAACGGTCCCTGGTCGCCGGGGGCGCCGCTGTTCCACTTGCCGTCGAGGTAGCGGCCGATGTACCAGAGCGTGCCCCAGTCGATCGCCCGCTCGCTGTTCAGGTCGAAGAACCGTCGCCAGTTCTCCGGATAGAGGATCGCGATCGGCAGGTTGACCGCGATGATCGTGCCGACGGCGGTGGCCATCGTCACCACCGGTGCCCGGAACCGACTGGTACGCAGGGCGAGCACCGCCAGCGGCCAGAGCACGAAGAGCGGCCAGAGTTTCGCGGAGGTCGCCAGGCCGAGCAGGAGGCCGGCGATCACGGGTCGTCGTTTCGCCCAGGCGTACAGGCCCATGGCGGCGAGTCCGATGGCCAGCAGGTCCCAGTTGACCGTGGCGGTCAGCAGGAGGGCCGGGGAGAGTGCGAACAGTGCCGCGTCCCACGGTCGGCGTCGGCGCAGGGCGAGGATCATCGCCACCGTCGCCACCGCGAGCGCACCGAGCACCAGGGCGTTCAGGTTGTAGAACCAGCGCGCCTGGTTGATCTCGGGACGGTCCACGCCGATGTCGTGCACCGGCAGGCCGAGCGCGCCCATGAAGAACCCGGTGACGACCGGGTACTCGACCGGATGGTCCCGGTACGGCACCTTGCCCTCGTTCAGCCCCTCCGCGTAGTAGAGGGCCAGGACGTCGGTGTAGCAGAACCGGGTGTACTGGATGTTGTTCGACCAGGCGCCGGTCTGGCAGGGCGACTTCTGCACCCAGTGCAGGGCGAGGGTCAGGCAGGTCAGGGCGAGCACGATCCGGGCCGCGGTCCAGAACCGGCCACGCCACTGGTTTCCCCGCCGATCCACGCCCACCGCGTGCTCGCCGATCGGGCCGCCGATCGCCTCGGCAAGCCCGCGGACGAAGCCGTCCGACCGGGACGGGTGGTCGACCTTTTCAGGTTCGTCAATGCCAGCCGTCGACTGCGCGCTCATGAACAGGCATCCTGCCGTACCGGTCCGGAATCCGTCAGACCCGGATCGGCCGTGTCGCCGATCGGGACGGAAAACGCGGTCGGCGGCCGGGTACCGGACCCGACCGCCGACCGCGGATATTTATATCTCCGAATGGTTACCGACCGCTGGCGGTCGTCCCCACCCGGCGGCTAACCGCCGGTCGTGTTGCGGTTGTTACCGCCACCACCGCCACCGTCGCCCGGTGGGAGGGTGATGCCGCCCCCTGGGTCGTCCGGATTGGTGGTGCCACCACCCGGTCCACCCGGTCCACCCGGACCACCGGGGCAGAGCGGGCTCGGGTTCGGGCCCTGGCAGTCACCCGGTCCGCCCGGACCGCCGGGACCACCCGGCGGGGGGTTGCTCGGCGGCGGCGCCGGTTGGGTGCCGTTGCCGGCGTCCTTGTTACCGATGTGCTTGGCGTCCGGCAGGGCCACCAGCGGCTCACCCTGGAGCGCTTCCTTCATGAACCGATTCCAGATGCTGGCCGGCAGGTCGCTACCGTTGATGTTGCGACCGTTCTTGTCCTTGATCTCGGGCCGCTTGGGGTCCTTGCTGCCGACCCAGACCGCCGTCGCCAACTGTGGCGTGTAGCCGACCATCCAGGCGTGCGCGTTGAACTCGGTCTTGCTGTACTCCCAGGTACCGGTCTTACCGGCCGCCTGACGCCCGCCGAGCTGGACCGAGCTGAGCTTCTTCAGCACCGCAGTGACCTCGTCGGCCACCTCTTTCTTGATCCGCTGCTTCGGATCGCGCTTCTCGCCGTTGATCTTCTTCCACTTGCCGGTGTCCTTGTCCTGCTGCTCGATCGAGACCACGAAGTGGGCCTTGTTGTAGACACCGCCGTTGGCCAGTGTCGCCAGGCCGTTCGTGTGGTCGAGCACGGTGATCGGATACTGACCGTACGCCAGCACGTTGAAGAACGGCCCCCGGAGATCCTTCGGGTCTTCCTTGGTCAGGTCGTGCGACTTCGGCGGGTTGTCCTTGGTCTCCCACATCCTGTTGATGCCGGCGTCCCGGGCGAGCTCGATGAGCTTTTCCCGGCCGATCTGCTCGGTCACGTGGTAGAAGGGCACGTTGTACGACTGGAGCGTCGACAGTTCGAGCGAGCACCACTTCGCACAGGCGGCCTGGCGGCCCGCGTTCTCGACCTCGATCTGGGTGCCCGGCACCTTGTAGTCGCTGGAATCCCAGTGCGAGTCGATCGAGATGCCCTCGTCGATCGCGGCCGCCAGCGTGTAGACCTTGAAACTCGAGCCCGGCGGATGCCCACCGCTGAGATATCCGGAACTGTCGGTGTTGAGTCCGGCGTAGTCGTAGCCGGCGCCACTGTCACCGCCGTAGTACGCCATCACCCGTCCGGTCTTCGGGTCGATCGCGGTCAGCGCGGCCATCAGGTTCGACGGCTGTCCCTTGATCTCCGAGCCGGTCTTGCGCTGGGCGGCGTCCTCCGCGGCCTTTTGCATGTCCCAGTCGATGCTGGTCCTGATCTTGTAACCGCCGTCGCGGAGCGCCTCGGAGCAGTTCAGCTTCCCGTTCGGCTCGGTCGGGCCCATCGTGCAGATGCCCTTCTCCGCCATCTCGGCCTTGACGTAGTTGATCACGTTGCCCCGGGGGGTGGCGACGCCGAACGCCTCGTTCGCGTTCTTCCGCTTCTGCACCGTCGGGTACTTCAGCTGGGCGCGCTCCGCGGCCGACAGCCAGCCCTTGTCGACCATGCCGCCGAGGACGTAGTCCCAGCGGCCCTTGGCCTCCTCCAGGTTGTCCGCCGGGTCGTAGCCCTTGTGCCCGGTGGACTTGTCCGGCTCCGGCTGCTTGATCAGCGCGGCCAGCACCGCGCCCTCCTCGACCTTCAGATCCTTGGCCGACTTGCCGAAGTAGGTCTGGGCGGCGATCTCGATGCCGTACGCGCCCCGGCCGAAGTAGACGATGTTCAGGTAGTGCTGGAGGATCTCGTCCTTGCCGAGCTGGTCGTTCAGCTTCGAGGCGAGCACCGCCTCCTTCACCTTGCGCTGGTAGCTGTCGTCCTTCAGCTCCGCGTACGCGTTCCGGGCGTACTGCTGGGTGATGGTCGAGGCACCCTGCTTGCTGCCGCCGGTGAAGTTGTTCCACGCGGCCCGGGCGATACCGACGTAGTCGACACCGTCGTGGTCGTAGAACTTCCGGTCCTCGGCCGAGACCACCGCCTGCTGCACGTACTTCGGGATCTGGTTGATGGTGACGATCTGCCGGTTCTGGTCACCCAGCTTGGCGATGACGCTCTTGTTGTTGTAGGCGTAGACGGTCGTCGCCACCGGCAGCGGCAACTCGTCCGGCATCACCATCTTGGTCGAGTACCAGGTCGCGCCGACCACGCCGCCGCCGGTCAGGATGATGAACACCGCGAACGCCGCGATGATCATGTTGATCCGTTTGCGCTTCTTGGCCCGGCGTACCGCCGCCGGGTCGGCGTCACCGGCACCGCGCCGCCCACGCCGACCGGGGCCGGTCGGCCCGTCGGGACCGTCCGGGCCACCGGGTCCACCCGGTCCGGCCGGGGAGACCGGGACCACGGCCCGGCCGACCGTCGCCCGACCCGCGGCACCACCGGCGCCCGCGCCACTCACCGAGGCGGCGCCGACACTCGCCCGGCCGGCGGAGGCCCGGCCGCCCGCGCGGCCCGCGCCGTATCCGCCGCCCGAGCCGGGCGCGTCCGGGACCGCCGCGCCGCCGACCCCGGCCCGGCCGCCGACCCTGGCCCGACCGGGCGAGGCCGAACCGACCGAGGCGGAACCGACGGACGCGGAGCCGACGGACGCGGAGCCGACCGAGGCCGAACCGGCGGCAGGGGACACCGGCGATGCGGCCCGTCCCACTCCGGCCGCCCGTCCGGGTGGCGTCGCGCGGCCGCCGGCCCGAGCCGACGGGGCATCGGACTGCCCGCTGTTCGCGGGCCAGCCGCCCCGGTCGCCGTCGCGTGCGGAGCGGCGGCTCGCGGCCTGGTCGTCCCAGGACGGGCGCTGGTATGGATCGTCCGCTGCTCCGTGGTCGCCACGCGCGCCCGGGAACTGGTCCCGTCCGCGCGCGGAACTAGGATCGCCGTACGAGTTCATTCGTCACACCCTGCCGGTCGCGGTGATGGGCGTGCGCGCCCCCACCGGGTTGCCGTGAGCTAGAACACGCCACATCCAGACTCGGACACGCCGATATCCGGGTGGCGCAACATCGGAAATAACCGGACTTATCCGGTTCGCTACGTGATACTCGCCCCGCCCTGGTCGGAAAATCCCGGAACCGGGGAGACGAGTCACCGTCACCGTCCCGCCTCGCGCCTTCGACGTATCGACGAGCCGCCGGCGCCTCCGGCGACAGTGCCTGCGGCATGCGACACCGAGGCCGCCGCCGCACCCGGCGCGTCGCCCTGGTCGTCAGTGGGTACGCCGTCCCGGCCGAGCAGGTACTGCTCGACGAGATGGTTCCAGTCGCAGCCGCGACACACCTCCACCACGTACACCTGGAACTCACGCAGGGTCATCGCCAACACCGACAGCTCCGCACGGGTGCGGGCCTGACCGGCCGACTGCCTGAGCTCATCCCCGTAAATGTAGTGCACGTGGGTGAGATTCTCGCGGCGGCAGACCGGACAGAGCGTTTCGGTCGGTTCGCCATGGAATCGTGCGGCGTTCTTCAGGTACGGCGACGCGTCACAGACCTCGTAGGTGCCGACCCGACCCGAGTGCACCTCACGCAGCACCGCTCGCTTCTGGAGCGAGTAGTCGACGACCTGGCGCTGCGTACGCATGCGGTGAAGGGTAACCGGTCCGGCCGGGCGAGGCGACCACCGTCACTCAGAGTAGTCAAATCCGTGCCGTACGAGGGGTTTGCCTAGCCGACGCAGAGGGTTTACGGTGCGATGTATCGGCCCGATACATCGAGCCGGTGACGACGGGCCTGACCAGGCCACCGGATCCGCGTCAGGACGAGAGGGGTGCTCATGCTCGAGCTCGCCATTCTCGGCCTGCTGCAGGAGTCCCCGATGCACGGCTACGAGCTCCGCAAGGAACTCGCCGCCAAACTCGGGGCGATCCGCGCGGCCATCAGTTACGGCTCCCTGTATCCGACCCTGCGCCGGCTGCAGGCGGCCGGTTGGATCACCGAGGCTGGCCAGGCGCCGGCCACCGCCGAGGAGATCCCGGCCCTGACCAGCCGACGCGGCCGCGTCGTCTACAAGATCACCGCAGAGGGCAAGGAACGTTTCGCCGAGCTGATCGCCCAGACCGGCCCGGAGAGCTACGAGGACACCGGTTTCGGCGTCCACTTCGCGTTCTTCGCCCGTACCGACCGCGCGACCCGGCTCCGGATCCTGGAGGGCCGCCGCCGCAAGGTCGAGGAGCGTCGCGAGGGGCTCCGTGACGTGTTGAGCCGGGCGGCCGAACGGCTCGACGCGTACACCCTCGAACTGCAACGCCATGGCCTCGACGCCTGCGAGCGTGAGGTGCGCTGGCTGGAGGAGCTCATCGCCAACGAGCGCTCCGGCCGGGCCCCGGCAGGGTCCACCCCGGGCACCGTCCCGGACACCCCGGGCACCGTCCCGGACACCCCGGGCACCGGCCCGGGGCCAGCAAAAGAACACAACCCGCCTCCGCCTGGGCAGTCCAGGAATGAGCCGGAGCGGCCGTGATGAACACAAAGGAGGCAAACGCGATGGGCTCCGTCCGCGTCGCCATCGTCGGTGTGGGTAACTGCGCCTCGTCCCTGGTCCAGGGCGTCGAGTACTACCGCAATGCCGACCCCAACGACCGCGTCCCGGGTCTCATGCACGTGACCTTCGGCGACTACCACGTCTCGGACGTGGAGTTCGTCGCGGCGTTCGACGTCGACGCCAAGAAGGTCGGCATGGACCTCGCGGAGGCGATCGTCGCCAGCGAGAACAACACCATCAAGCTCTGCGACGTGCCGCCGACCGGCGTCACCGTGCAGCGCGGTCCGACCTTCGACGGTCTGGGCCAGTACTACCGGGAGATCGTCGAGGAGTCCGACCGCGAGCCGGTCGACGTGGCGCAGGCGCTGCGCGACGCCCAGGTCGACGTGGTCGTCTGCTACCTGCCGGTCGGTTCGGAAGAGGCCGCCAAGTTCTACGCCACGGCGGCGATCGAGGCCGGCTGCGCCTTCGTGAACGCGCTGCCGGTCTTCATCGCCTCCGACCCGGCCTGGGCGCAGAAGTTCGTCGACGCCGGGCTGCCGATCGTCGGTGACGACATCAAGAGCCAGGTCGGTGCGACGATCGTGCACCGGGCGCTGGCCAAGCTCTTCGAGGACCGCGGGGTCGAGCTGCTGCGCACGTACCAGCTCAACTTCGGCGGCAACATGGACTTCATGAACATGCTGGAGCGCAACCGGCTGGTCTCGAAGAAGATCTCGAAGACCCAGTCGGTCACCTCCCAGATCCCGCACGAGATCAACAAGGGTGACGTGCACATCGGGCCGTCGGACCACGTGCCGTGGCTGGACGACCGCAAGTGGGCGTACATCCGGCTGGAGGGTCGCGCCTTCGGTGACGTACCGCTGAACGCCGAGTTGAAGCTCGAGGTCTGGGACTCGCCGAACTCGGCCGGTGTCAT
Organism: Plantactinospora sp. B5E13; assembly: GCF_039871775.1. NCBI lineage: Bacteria > Bacillati > Actinomycetota > Actinomycetes > Micromonosporales > Micromonosporaceae > Plantactinospora > Plantactinospora sp. B5E13. The sequence goes on along the minus strand of NZ_JBDPLT010000023.1, from coordinate 11,097 downwards.
CATCGACGCGGTCCGGGCCGCGAAGATCGCGCTGGACCGGAAGATCGGTGGCCCGATCCTCTCCGCGTCGAGCTACTTCATGAAGTCGCCGCCGGTGCAGTACTCCGACCACGACGCCCACCAGAGCGTCGAGGACTTCATCGCCGGCAAGATCGAGCGCTGATCCGGAACGCCGGAGAGAACTGACGTACGGCCTGCGGGGTCGGACCGGAGACGGTCCGGCCCCGCCGCCGTTTCCTGACCACACGCCGCCGACCGTTCCGTCCCGCGAGATGTACCCCCGGGGGGTATGCTGACGAGAGAAGGAGGCGGTCCGCATGCACGACGGGCACAACCATCAGCAGCACACCGGGCACGGCGGCCACGACAAGCACGCCGGGCACGATCCGCTGGTGTTCCGCCGAAAGTTCTGGCTGAGCCTGGCGCTGACCCTGCCGATCGTGGTCACCAGCCACATGGTGATGGACTGGTTCGGCTACTCCCTCGACTTCCCCGGCATCTCGCTGGTCGGGCCGGTGCTCGGCTCGGTCGTCTACGGCTACGGCGGCTGGCCGTTCCTGGTCGGCGCCGTCCGGGAGGCCCGGGACCGGGCCCCCGGCATGATGCTGCTCATCGCGATGGCGATCACCGTCGCCTACGTCGCCTCGCTCGCCACCAGTCTCGGCGCGTTCGACCTGGACTTCTGGTGGGAACTGGCCGCCCTGGTCACCATCATGCTGCTCGGGCACTGGCAGGAGATGAAGGCGATCGGCCAGGCCCGGGGCGCGCTGGCCGCGCTCGCCGCGCTGCTGCCCGACGACGCCGAACGGGTCGACGACGACGGTGCCGTGCAGCGGGTGCCGCTGGCCGACCTCCGGGTCGGTGACCTGGTGCTGGTCCGACCGGGCGCCCGGGTGCCGGCCGACGGCCCGATCGTCGACGGCGGCGCCGAACTCGACGAGTCCATGATCACCGGCGAGTCGCGACCGGTACCGAAGCGGACCGGGGACCGGGTGGTGGCCGGCACCGTGGCAACCGACTCGGCGATCCGGGTACGGGTCGACGCACTCGGCGAACAGACCGCGCTCGCCGGCATCCAGCGGCTGGTGGCCGAGGCACAGCAGTCGAGCGGGCGGGCCCAGGTGCTCGCCGACCGCTTCGCCGCCTGGCTGTTCTACGTCGCGACCGCCACCGCCGTGGTCACCTTCGTGGTGTGGACGGCGCTCGGCGACGTCGACGAGGCGGTGGTACGTACCGTCACGGTGTTGGTGATCGCCTGCCCGCACGCGCTCGGGCTGGCGATCCCGCTGGTCATCGCGCTCTCGACGGCCGTCGCCGCGAAGGCCGGCATCCTGGTCAAGGACCGGTTGGCGTTGGAACGGATGCGTACCGTCGACACGGTGCTCTTCGACAAGACCGGCACCCTGACCCGGGGCGCGCACACCGTCACCGGGGTCGCGGCGGCACCGGCGCTCGACGTACCCGATGGTCGGGCCGAGGACGAGCTGCTCCGGTTGGCCGGCGCGGTCGAGTCCGACAGCGAGCACCCGCTGGCCCGGGCCATCGTCACCGCCGCGACCGACCGGACCGGTACGGCGTCCGCGACCGACTTCCGCGCGCTGCCCGGCCGGGGCGTCCGGGCCAGTGTCGAGGGGCGGGAGTACGCGGTCGGCGGCCCCGCCCTGCTCCGGGAACTCTCCGCCCGGCCCGACGACGAGCTCGACCGGGCCACCGCCGACTGGGCGGGGCGCGGAGCAGCGGTGCTCTACCTGGTACGCCTCGACGACACCGGCCCCCGGGTGCTCGGTGCGCTCGCCTTGGAGGACGAGGTACGCCCGGAGGCCCGCGAGGCGGTCGACGAACTACGGCGGCAGGGGATGCGTTCGATCGCCATGATCACGGGTGACGCCCGTCCGGTCGCCGAGTCGGTCGCGGAGAAGCTCGGCTTCCGGGCCGGCGTGGACGAGGTCTTCGCCGAGGTCCTGCCGGCGGAGAAGGACAACAAGGTGACCGAGCTGCGCGAGCGCGGGCTGACCGTGGCGATGGTCGGTGACGGGGTCAACGACGCGCCGGCCCTGGCCCGGGCCAACGTCGGGATCGCGATCGGCGCCGGTACCGATGTGGCGATCGAGTCGGCCGGGGTGGTGCTCGCCTCCTCCGACCCGCGCGGGGTGACCGGGGTGATCCGGTTGTCCCGGGCGGCGTACCGGAAGATGCTGCAGAACCTGGCCTGGGCGGCCGGCTACAACGTGGTCGCGCTGCCGCTCGCCGCCGGGGTGTTCGCCTGGGCCGGGGTGGCGCTGAGCCCGGCGATCGGCGCGGTCCTGATGTCCGGTTCGACGATCGTGGTGGCGCTCAACGCCCAACTGCTCCGTCGGGTACGCCTGACCACCGACCGGTAGCGGGCAGGCGCCCGTCCCGGCGGGCCGCACAACCGGACGTGTAAGCAGCGCCCCGGCCCGCCGGGCCGCACAACCGGACGGGTGAGCGACGCCCCCGGCCCGGCGGGCAGTCGACCCGACAGGCGGCGGCTCAGGCCCAGGCGCGCTGGAAGGCCACCCCGGCCTCCAACTCCAGCAGGTGGCGCTTGCGGGGCAGGCCGCCGCCGAAGCCGACCAGCTTGCCGCCGGCGCCGACGATCCGGTGACAGGGCACGATCACCGGGATCGGGTTGCGGTTGCAGGCCACCCCGACCGCCCGGGCCGCGCCCGGATCGCCGACCGCCGCCGCCACCTCGCCGTAGGTCCGGGTCTCGCCGTACGGGATGGTCGTCATCTCGGTCCAGACGGCGCGCTCGAATCCGGAGCCCTGCCGGACGTGCAACGGCACGGTGAACCCGGTCAGCTCGCCGGCGAAGTACGCCCGCAGTTCGGCGACCGCCGCCGCGAGCACGGGCTCACCGGCCGGCAGCCCCGCCTCGCCGGTCGCCAGTCCGTTGGCCTCACCCGCCGTGTCGACCCGCCCGAAGCGGACGCCGCAGATCCCGACGTCGTCGACGCCGACGGAGAGTTCCCCGATCGGGGTGTCGAGCACGGTCCAGCGCATCGTCCCATTGTCCACCCGGTCCGACAGCACGGGACATCCGGCTGGCAATCCCACCAGGCACCTGCTAACTTTCCTTGGCATGTGCAGGGTTTCATTATGAGCAGGGACGGTCCCAGCGGCGACGACCTGGTCCGGGCCCTGGCGACGCTGGCCAATCCACACCGGTTACGGGTCGTCGCGGCGCTCGTCCGCGGTGGACGGAACTACGTGAGCCAGCTGGCCCGCGAACTGGGCATCAGTCGGCCGCTACTCCAGGTCCATCTCCGCAAGTTGGAGTCCGCGGGCCTGGTGTCGGCGCGCCTGGAGCTCTCGGAGGACGGGAAGGCAATGAAGTTCTACGAGGTCAATCGATTCGACATCCGGTTGACACCGGACGCGGTGGAGGCGGCGGCACGCACGCTCAGCCTCTCGGAGCAAGGCGGCCGGGAGGCCGAAGAGGGAGCGGGATCGTGAACGAGTACGACTGGACGGCCATGAACACGGACGACTGGATCGAGATCGTCGGCGCTGTCGGCCTATTCGTCCTGGTCATCGCGGTGATCCTGACGGTCATCATCCAGGTGTCCCGCACCCTGCGGGCCAGGATCGCGGCCGGACGCGACGGTGAGTACAAGGCACTCGCCGAAGCGGCGGTCCGTACCCAGGAGGGCACCGAACGCCAGTTGGCCGAACTCGGCGGACGTCTCGCCGCGATGGAATCCCGGATGACCTCACTCGAACGGGTCCTCAAGGACGTCGAGTAAGCCCTCCCCCACCGACCGGGCGTGAACAGCCGCCCGGCCCTGGGCCGCCGAGCGCCAACTCGGCGGCCCAGGAGGAAAAGCGTCACCTCGCCCAGCGGCGAGTTCTCCACGCAACACTTCCCCGGCAGAAAGGACAGCACTTCATGCTGCCCGGAAACAAACCGGTCCGGCGTACCCGTCGGACCGTCACCGGATGGTCCGCGACCCTGCTCGCGTCGGTCGTCCTCGCCACCCTCACCGGCTCTCCCGGTACGGCGGGCGCGGCCACCGCCCCGCGTCCGACGCCGGGCATCAACTGGCAGCCGTGTGCCGCCGATGCCACCGCGCAGTGCGGCACTCTCGCGGTGCCGATCGACTGGAGCCACCCGAACGGGCCGACCTTCGATCTGGCGCTGGCCCGGCGTACGGCCACCGACCCGGCCGCCCGGGTGGGGGCCCTGTTCTTCGGCCCCGGCGGTCCCGGAGACTCCGGGGTGAGTCGGGTGGCGAACCCGAACAACTTCCGGCGGTTCAGTCCCGAACTCCACCGTCGGTTCGACATCGTGAGCTTCGACCCGCGAGGCGTGGGCGCCAGCAGTCCGGTGCGCTGCTCGACCGAGCTGCTCAACCAGCGGCCCACACCGGTGCTGACCAGCCAGGCCGACTTCGACCGTACGGTGTTGTACAACCGCAGACTGTGGCAGGACTGCCGGGAGCGGACCGGGCCGGTCTTCGACCACGTCGACACCGTCAGCATGGCCCGTGATCTGGACGCCGTACGCGCCGCGCTCGGCGAGACGCGGCTGACCTACCACGGCAGTTCGTACGGCACCCTGCTCGGTGAGCAGTACGCCGAACTCTTCCCACACCGGGTCCGGGCGATGGTGCTGGAGAGCGTCGTCGACCACAGCCTCGACACCCGGGATTTCCTGAACACCCAGACCACCGCCGCCCAGGACTCGTTCGACGCGTTCGTCGCGTGGTGCGGCCGTACCGAGAGCTGCCCGCTGTATGGGCAGGATGTTCGCGCGGTCTGGGCCGACCTGATGGACCGGGCCGGACGCGGGGAGGTGCCGGACCCGAAGGACCCGTCGGCGACGCTGACCCCGTACGCGCTCAGTGGTTTTCTCGCACCCCGGGCGCTCTACAACCCCGACTACGCCGGGCTGGCAGGGATGATCAGCACGCTGAGCGCCCAGGCCCGGGGCGGAACCGTCGCGGCGAGGGTCGCCGACCCGATCCCGACGGCGCCGGGGGCACAGACCAGCTCGAACTACCTGGCGATCTTCTGTCAGGACTGGCACCTGCCGATCCGCGACTACCGGGAGTACGCCGCCCGGCTGCGGGAGATGGCCCGGATCGCGCCTGACCTGCCGTACCCGCAGGCGCTGGCGGTCGTGGAGTCGTGCCTCGGGTCGCCCCTGGTCGACAATCCGCAGCACCGGTTGAAGATTCACAGCGAACAGCCACTGCTGCTGCTCAACGCGGTGCACGACCCCGCCACCGGATACAACTGGGCGACAAACGTGGCCCGGCAACTCGGCCGGCACGGTGTGCTGCTCAGCTACGAGGGCTCCGGCCACGGCGTCTACACCGCCACCTCGTGTACAAGGGACACCGTGGACGCCTATCTGATCCGGTTGGCGGTGCCGGCCCACGGCACCCGCTGCCCTGCCGCCGAACCGGCACCGACCGCTTCCGCTGGATAGTCGTCCGGTAGCAACCTGGCTCGGACGCTCCGATCCGGCGCGTCCGGGCCTGGTCGGCTTCTCCCGCGCGGCCACGGGGCTACGACGGGGGAAAGGACAGCAGGCGTTCGGTGTGGTGGGCCACGATGCCGAGCATGAACTCCCGGTTCGGGAAGTCGCCGTCGAGCAGCCGCAGCGGGCCGGCGACCAGCGACAGGTGCTGGGCGAGCTGGTAGAACCGCAGTCGCCGCTCGTCCAGCCCGTCCGGCCGGAGCAGCGGATAGTGCTCGCCGAAGCGGATCCGCAGGAAGACGTGCTCCCACTCGACGTCGAAGAACATGGTGCCCTCGATGTCGATCAGCACCGGTTCACCGGCGGCGTCCACCAGCACATGGTCCGGACCGAGTTCACCGTGGACCAGCCCGTACGACGTCACCGGATCGACCGCCGACGCCAGCTCGTGTACGAGGTCGGTCAGCCGTGCCCGCTCCCGGTTGATCCGCTCGTCACGCCCGGCCGCCTCGGTCAGGTCCTTGAGCGCCCATCTCCGGACCACGTCCAGGGCCGACGGGAGCGTCGGCGTCGCCTCGGCGGCCACCGCGACCTTGCCGAACCGGGTGGACCGGTGGTCGCGCATCACCGTCAGCATCTCGGCCAGCCGGGCGACGGTACCCGCCGCCGCCCGCGGATCGTCGGCCAGCCGCTGCTCCAGGTTCGGCCCGGGGACCTCCTCGACCAGGGCGATGTCGGCCGGATACCAGCGCCGGCTCCGGTCGAGCAGGTGGATCTCGGGCACCCGGACGCCGATCCGGGCGTACTCGGCGGTTGCGGCCTCGAACAGCACACTGTCGGCGGCGTTGGCGAGCACCGTGGTGCCCGGCACTCCGTCGGCACCCGCCGCGACCGGCCAGTAGTTCTCCTCGGCGCTCCAGATGTAGCCCACCACCGTGGAGTTGTCGTCGAGGGTCAGCCGGTACACACCCTTCCTGGTCCCGCCGCGCAGCCGGGTGACCGTACTGATGCTGCGGGAGGTGCCGTACGCGGCCCGGACCACATCGGTCAACTGGGTCCGGTCGGCGAACTGGCGAGGTGTCCGGGCGGCGTCCACCCACCGCACCATAGTGGGCACCGGAACGATGCGGGGCCGCGCCTGAAGGCGCAGCCCCGCATCCGGTTCACTTCTGCTCGGTGAAGCCCGGCGGGGGCGTCAGCTCCAGATGCCTCAGGTTCTCCGCCGTACGCGGCAGCCAGGAGTACCTGGTCGTCACCGTTGCCGCGGCGGGAAACTCACCCGGGCCCTGCCCGCCGATGCGTTTCACCGCGGTTCCCTGAACCGGCAGGTAGGTCGTCTCGTCCACCCACATGTCGATCCGGTACGACCGGTGCGGCCCGAAAAGTTGCAGGTGCAGGGTGTCGACGCCGTCCACCTTCTCCTTGCCCACCAACTCCACCGTGCCGTCGGTGATCGCCTCACGGATGCTCTCCGGATCGGTGATGTCCGGCATCCCCGTGGGGTCCTCGTCGGGCAGCGGCCCCGTCCACCACTGTTTGAGCAGGTAGTCGACGGTGACGCCGTCCTGGTCACCCTCCGGACCGGTAACCAGGTGCGACTGGGACAGCCGGATCGGCCCCCGCGTCCGGTCGGTGGGAGCCGGGGGTGCCTGTCCCTTCCCGCCCGGCGGGACCGAAGCACGCACGGAACTGTCGTAGACGTCGTTCCGGTACCGCTGGGTGGCCTTGTCGGTCCACTCGTCGTAGTAGCCGCCGTCGTAGGTGTTCCTCGCGTAGATGACGTACTCGGTGGCCCGGCCCAGCGCCTTCAGGGTCTGCTCCTGCACCTGGGCCACGTTCTCGAACCGCACGGTGCCGTCGGCCGGACGCCCTTCGCCGGGCACCCCCTGGCCGACGGTCGTGACCAGTAGGGCGGCGGCGGCCACCGCGACCACCGGCGTGGCGATCGCGGTACGGATCGACCAGGTACGCCGGGCCTGCTGACGACGCAGCGCGGAGACCAGCCCCGGTGACGCGTGCACGTCCTCCAGTTCCTGCCGCAGTCGGACACCGAGTTGGTGGCCGTACCGCTCATCGGTGAGCATGGGGAACCTCCAGGGGATAGGAATCGTGATCGTCTGCCAGGAGCTCGCGCAGCCTGGCCAGGGCCCGGGACGTGTACGACTTGACCGTCCCGGTGGAGAAGCCGAGCAGTTCCGCGGTCTGCTCGACGGACAGGTCCTCGAAGAAGCGCAGTACGACAACCTGCCGCTGACGGATGGGCAGCTTGGCCAACGCCCGTACCACCACCCGACGGTCGGTCACCCGCTCGTACCCGCCGTCGACCGCGCGCAGGTTGTCCGGCTCGGCTGGCATCGGTGCCTCCCTCGGGCGCCGGAACAGCCACCTGATCCGGTCCCGCGAGAGGTTGACCAGCACCTGGCGGGTGTACGCCTCGGGTGCCTCACGCGCCCGCGACCAGTGCCGCGCGGTACGCAACAGGGCCGTCTGCAACAGGTCCTCGGCGTGCCCGCGATCCCCGGTGAGCAGGTACGCGGTGCGGAGCAGTGCCGTGGACCTGCCCTCGACGAAGGTTTCGAAGGTGGGATCAACCCGCATACCCCTCAGAACTCCGTCCTGTCGGGGCGGGTTGCCCTACCGGAGGGATCAGTTGCCGGAGCGGACGAACAGCGGTACGGCGGTTCGGCCGCCATCGGGTGACCCGACCCACACTCTGACCGATCGGTTAGTTTCTGACCGATCGGTCAGGCACCCTGGGCGGAGGAGGTGGTGGGATGGCACGCGGCAGAACCCGTGACGAGATCCTGGCCGTGGCGGCCCGGCAGTTCACGCACGCCGGGTTCAAGGGCACGTCGCTGCACGACATCGCGGTCGAGGTCGGCTGCTCGAAGGCGACCCTGCTCTACCACTTCGACAGCAAGGAGGCGATCCTCCTCGCCCTGGTCGCCCCGGCAGCCCGGGACCTGGTCGCACTCGACGCCCGGCTCGGCGGGCTGTCCGCCGCCGAGGCGCGGGAGGCGGCCATCGAGGGCTTCGTCGACCTGGTGGTGACGTTCCGCCAGGAGGTCGCGCTCATCTACGACGACATGCCACACCTGCTCGAACATCCGGCCTTCGGGGACCTGCAGCCGGTCACCACCCGGCTGGTCGCCGCCTTTGCCGGGCAGTCGACCGAGCTGTCGGCGCGGATCGCCGCCCAGGTGCTGCTCGCCGGGATCACCGCGATCGTCATCGACTGCGCCGACGAGAACGCCGACGAACTCCGGCAGGCCCTGGTCCAGGTGGCCCGCCGGGCCCTGGTCGACCACGCCTGACCCGCCCACCGCCACCCCGGACAGCACCGCACCACCAAACCAGCACAACGCCGCACCACCCCGATTTCCCGCAGCCGCTCCATCCCCCGACAAGGAAGCGACATGGCGACACTCCTCTACCGGCTCGGCCGGGCATCGTTCCGGCGCCGCCGGCTCGTTGTGGTCCTCTGGCTCGTCCTGCTGGCCGCGCTCGGCGGCGCGGCGGTGGCGTTCATGGGACCGACCTCGAACAACTTTTCCATCCCCGGCACCGAGTCGCAGCGGGCCATCGACGCGCTGCAACGGGAGTTCCCGGAGGCGAGCGGCGCGACCGGCACCATCGTGGTGGCCGCGCCCGAGGGGCAGCAGCTCGCCGCCCCGCAGCACCAACCGGCCGTCGCCGGCCTGGTCCGGGAGGCCGCGACCCTGGCGGGCGTGCTGGGTGCGCTCGACCCGTTCGCCACCGGCGCCGTCTCCCGGGACGGGCGGTACGCGCTGGTCCAGGTGCAGTTCGCCGCGCAGGCCGACGAGATCACCGAGGCGCAGCGCGAGGCGTACGAGGCCAGTGGCGGCAGCGCGACGGCGGCCGGGCTGCGGGTGGAGCACGGCGGTGAGGTGATGTCCGGCCCGCCCGAGGTCGGCGGCACCGAGGCGATCGGGGTGGTGATCGCCCTGGTCGTCCTGGTGGTGACCCTCGGCTCGCTGGTCGCGGCCGGGATGACCATGCTCAACGCACTGCTCGGGGTCGGTGCCGGCATGGCCGGCCTGTACGCGCTGAGCAGCGTCACCGACCTGACCAGCACCGCGCCGATCCTGGCCCTGATGCTCGGCCTGGCGGTCGGGATCGACTACTCCCTGTTCATCACCTCGCGCTACCGACAGAACCTGTTGGAGGGGCTGGAGCCGGAGGAGGCGGTCGGCCGGGCGATCGGCACCGCCGGTTCGGCGGTGCTCTTCGCCGGGGTGACCGTGGTGATCGCGCTGGCCGGACTCTCCGTGGTGAACATCCCGTTCCTGACCATCATGGGCCTGGCCGCCGCCGGTACCGTCGCGGTCGCGGTGCTCGTGGCGTTGACGTTGCTCCCGGCGCTGCTTGGGTTCGCCGGCCACCGGGTGCTGCCGCGCCGGCTGCGGGCGGCGACGGCGACCGGCGGCGACGACGCCGGCCACTCCGGGAGCTTCGGTTTCCGCTGGGCACGGCTGGTCATCCGGCTGCGCGTACCGGTGATCCTGGTCGCGGTGCTCGGGCTGGGCGCGCTCGCCCTCCCGGCCGCCGACATGCGGGTCGCGCTCCCGGACCACGGCAGCGCCCCGGAGGGTACGCCGGAGCGGGCCGCCGCCGACCTGATCACCGAGGGCTTCGGGCCGGGCTTCAACAACCGGCTGGTGCTGGTGGTCTCCAGCGACTCGGCGGAGCGGACCGGTGCCGCCGCCCAGCAGGTCACCGCGGCGGTGCAGGGTACGCCGAACCTGCTCGTGGTCGCCCCGCCGAACCCGAGCCGGGACCAGCGCACCGCCCTGCTCGCGGTCATCCCGACCACCGGCCCGACCGACGAGGCGACCGAGACGCTGGTGCACGACCTGCGGGCCAGGGTCGCCCCGATCGACGGGACGGACGGCGTCGAGGTGGCGCTCACCGGTCAGACCGCGGTCGGGATCGACGTCTCGGAGAAGCTCTCCGACGCGATGCCGTGGTATCTGCTGCTGGTCGTCGGCCTGTCGGTGCTGCTGCTGATGCTGGTCTTCCGGTCGGTGCTGGTACCGGTGAAGGCGGCGCTCGGCTTCCTGCTGACCGTCGGCGCCACCTTCGGCCTCACCGTGCTGATCTTCCAGCAGGGGCATCTCGCCGACCTGGTCGGCCTGGACACCCCCGGTCCGCTGATCAGCTTCCTGCCGATCCTGCTGATCGGCATCCTGTTCGGGCTGGCGATGGATTACGAGGTCTTCCTGGTCTCCCGGATGCGGGAGGACTTCGTGCACGGTGACACGGCGGTCCAGGCCACGGTCAACGGGATGGGGCACGGCGGCCGGGTGGTCACCGCCGCCGCGCTGATCATGACCTCGGTCTTCGCCGGTTTTGTCCTGATGGAGGACCCGGTGATCAAGTCGATGGGCTTCGCCCTCGCGATCGGGGTGGCGATCGACGCGTTCGTGGTCCGGATGACCCTCGTCCCGGCGGTGATGTCGCTGCTCGGTCGGGCCGCCTGGTGGCTGCCGGGCTGGCTGGCCCGGATCCTGCCGAGCGTGGACATCGAGGGTGAGCGGCTGCGCCACCACCTGGGCGCCGTCGAGGCGGAGCAGCCCGAACTCAGCCGGGTCTGACCAGGCCCACCAGTCGGGGGGGGGGGGGGGGGGGGG
>NZ_JBDPLT010000022.1:0-114193 GCF_039871775.1 Plantactinospora sp. B5E13 | reverse complement strand
GGCCGCTGGCGGACCCTTCGTCACACCACCGCCAGCCCACGGCAGATCGGCGACATCGTCCGCGCCGCTCTCCACCTCACCCACTTCGAATACCGATACCTACCGAATCCATGCTGAGATCACGTCAATGGAACTGCAACGCTGTGGCTGGGACCAACGAGCGGTGGTACTTCCCACCGGCAGGCGCGGCGGCGACACCCCTGCCGCACGAGTCCTTCACCCCGATCTCTGTCATCCAGGCGCCGCGACCGGGTGCGACAGAGCCCCCGTTGACCTACGCCTACGTGGACAACCTCGGCAACCTGTGGCACGGCCACCAGGAGGACGCCGACAACTTCAACGGCGTGCAGTGGACGGCCATCGGCGAGGGTGAGGCCTTCTCCGGCCAACCGGTTCTCTCGTACCAGGCGGACAGCCGCGTTCAGGTGGTGGCGCACAACACGGCCGACGGCGACACCTGGCTGCGTACCCAGACCACCGCTGGGCAACCGCAGTGGAACCCCTTCCAGGACGTGGGCGGCTCCAATCTGACGCACCCGACGGTGGGCCGCCTGCCGGACGGCAAGCTCGTCGTCTTCACCCTGGCCGGTGGGGGACTGTGGCACCTGCCGCAGGACGGCGTCCAGGCGCCGTACCTCGGTTGGCGGTTTGTCGGCGGCAGCGGCCTGGTTGGCCGACCGGTCGCGGTGACGATCCGCGACGGTCTCCAGCTTTTCGCCGCGGATGCGAACGGTGCGCTACACACGGCGACCTACCGGGGTGGTGCCCTGTCGGACTGGACCAGTCTCGGCGGGACGGGCCTGAACGGCATCCCGGCAGTTGTCGTCTATCCGGGGTTCCGGCTGCGGGTCTTCGCTCGTTCCGCCGACGGCACCATCGTCAGCAAGGTGCAGGACGGGAGCGGGGCGTTCGGCGCGACCTGGGAGCAGATCGGTGACCTGGTGGCCGTCGGTTCGCCCGGTGCCGTGCTCAACCCCAACAACGGTCTGACCGAAGTGGTGGCGCGGACTGCCGACGGATCTATCCACTACGTGACCGAGACCGCCCAGGCATCGGGTGTCTGGGGAGTTTGGCAACAGGTCAGCAACACCACCGGGCTCGCCGCCGCAGACCCGAGCGTGGTCACGTTCTCCCGGGACGGCGGACCGACCTGGGGGTTCCTGCTGCGTCCGCAGCAGGGCAACCCCCGGATGTACGTCCGGACCCTGTTCGAGGGCCTCGCCCGTGGCGCCGGGGACGACGACCTTTTCACCGCCGTCGACCTGCCGGCGCTGCCGGGGTGAGCTGACTGTAGAGGTGAGGACGGGGCCCTTCCCACAGAAGGGCCCCGTCCTTTCACTCGGTGCGGAGGCCGGAGGGGCGGAGCAGGCGCCAGAGCGCCGGCAGGCTGAACGCCGTCACCAGCAGGACCACTCCGGTGGCGAGGCCGGACATGCCGGCGATGCTCGGCCAGTCGAGGCGTAGCGGCTCGTTGACCATGGCGAGCAGGGTGCCGCCGAGGGCCGTACCGAGAACGATCGCGAGGACCAGGCCGAGCAGCACCGGTACGGCGGTCTGCCAGAGCACCGACCAGCTCAACGTGCTGCGTCGGGTGCCGAACGCGACCAGTACGGCGAGCATCCGGCGCCGTTCCCGCAACTGCTCCAGGATGCCGACCAGCAGGCTGGCGCCGAGCAGCAGCAGGGTCGCCACCACGCCGATGAACAGGCCGCGCCGGATCTGCGCGAACCGGTTGGCCTCCGCGGTGGCACGCAACGGCTGGACCACCGCCGTCGGGGTTACCTCGGCCGCCGCGTTGCGGACCAGCTCGATGGTGTCGGGTCGGGTGAGGTCGGCGGTGAGGAAGACCCGACCGTCCAGCCCGCGCAGCGCGGCCAGGTCGACGGCGCCAGGGGTGGCGAGGACACCGGTCACCCGACCCGCTCCGGGGTCGTCGCGGACCGGTACCGTCGGCAGGTCGGTCGGCAGGGCCCACCGGGTGGCGGTGGCCGGATCCCGGAAACCGACTTCCATCCGCTGTCCCGGGTCGGGCAGGTTCGGTGTGGTCTGGTCCGGGAAGTCCTGGTCGACGGCCCGGAAGACGTCACCGTCCGCGCACCGGTCCAGGGTGGCGAGTTCTCGCAGCGCGGCGCAGTCGCCGATCCGGAGCAGGACGGCGGGGCGTTCGCCGTACTCGTCGGGTTTCGAGTCGGCGGCGGTCATGCTGACGTCGAGGGTGGTGATCACGCCGTCGACCCCGGGTACGGCGCGGAACCGCTCGGTCAGCGGTCCGAGGGCGGCTCCGGCGAGGTTGTCGTGGACCAGCACCATCGCCTGGGCCCGGCTCACGTCCTGGCCGGTGGACTGCACGTAGTTGTGCTGCACGCCGGCGAAGAGCATCTGCAGGGCGATGCCGCCGGCGACCGCGACCGCGACGCCGCCGACCATCCGGGCCGACGACTCGGTGTCGAGCTGGAGCCGGCGGATGGCGAGCTGCCAGGAGACCGTGCCGCCGCGCAGCCGTCGGACCACCGCCTCGACCACCCAGGGCAGCAGCGCGGCGACCCCGATCAGCAGCAGCATCACCCCGATGATCACCTGGACCTGGTTGAAGGCGCCGCTGGTCTGGTCGATTCCGCCGAGCAGCGGGGCGAGCAGCAGGGCGCCGACGACCGGCAGGACCAGCCGCCACCAGAGGCGGCGTCGACGGGCGGCGGAGCGGCGGACCACGCCGAGCGGTTCGACGACGATGCGGCGGAGCGCGAGTTGGGCGACGGCGACCGCGACCGCCGGCACCGCCAGCGCGATCAGTATCGCGAGCACCGGGCTGGGCTTGACGTCGGAGGCGAAGACGCTGATTCCCTGCAGCGTGACCAGTTCGACGAGTTGCCGACCGACGAGGAAGAAGACCGCGCCGGCGAGCAGGCCGAACAGCGCGCCGACCAGCGCCTCACCGGCCGCGACCCGGCGGGTCGTCACCGCGTCCGCGCCGACCAGCCGCAGCGCGGCGAGTCGCCGGTCCCGGGCCTCGCCGCCGAACCGGACCGCGGCGGCGATGAAAACAGCGATCGGCAGCAGCAACACCACAAAGATGATCAGTACGAGCAGCATCAGCACCGGGTCGAGGCCCTCGCTTGTCGACTCACTGCCGAAGTGGTCGATCCGGAACGTACCGCCACCCGGACGGAGCTGGTCGGTGCCGAGGTAGTAGGCGTACTCGCCCGGGCCGGAGAGACCCTGGTCGGCGATGGTATCGACGACCGGGTGGTCGAGCCGGGGTCGGAGCAGTGCTCCCTCCGGGGAGGCGAGCAGGTCGGCCAGGGCGGGGGAGACCACCATCTGGCCGGTGCCGGGTACCCGGGTCAGGCCTGGTGGCACCGGCGGGTGTGCCCCGTCCGGCTGGAGCAGCCGACCCCGGATCTGGATGCCGCGATAGGCCGTGTCGGCCGAGGTGACCAGCAGGGTCTGGTCGCCGGGCGGCGGCTGCCCGCCGCCGAAGAACTGGTCGTCGCGGGCGGCGGTCCGCTCCGAGCGCCCGTCGAGCATGGTGGAGATCGAGGAGCTGGTCAGCAGCAGGGCCACGCCGAGACCGACGCCGAGCGCGGTCATCAGGGTCCGGAGCAGCCCGTTGCGCCCGCCGGCGAAGACCAGCCGGGCGCCGAGGGCGAGGTCCGCGGCCCAGCCCGGGCCGCGCCGAGCGGCGCTCACCGCTGTGCCAGGACGGTCTCGCGGGTGCGGCCGTCGCGCACCACGACCTCCCGGTCGGCGTACGCGGCGACCCGGGCCTCGTGGGTGACGAGTACCACCGCCGCGCCGGTGTGCCGGGCCGCCTCGGTCAGCAGCCGCATCACCTGTTCGCCGTTGAGCGAGTCGAGGGCGCCGGTCGGCTCGTCGGCGAAGACCACCCGGGGGGCGGTGACCAGGGCCCGGGCCACCGCGACCCGCTGTCCCTGCCCGCCGGAGACCTCGCCGGGACGCTGGCCCGACACGTCGGTGACCTCGAGCCGGCCCAGCCACTCGACGGCCCGGCGTTCCGCCTCGCGGCGCCGGACGCCGCCGAGCCGCAGCGGCAGCGCGACGTTCTCCAGGCAGGTCAGCTCCGGTACGAGTTGGCCGAACTGGAAGACGAACCCGAAGTCGCTGCGGCGCAGCGCGCTGCGTTCGGCGTCGGACATGGTGGTGAGGTCCCGGTCGCGGTAGCGCACCTGGCCGGCGTCGGCCCGGACGATGCCGGCCATGCAGTGCAGCAGGGTCGACTTTCCGGAGCCGGAGGAGCCCATCACCGCGACGATCTCACCGGCCCGGACGTGCAGGCTGGCGCCGTCGAGCGCCGAGGTCGTCCCGTACGTTTTGTGCAGGTCGACCGCCGAGAGCAGCGGACGGTCGTCGGGGCCGGGGGTGTTGGTCATGGCGTGCTCCTGTCGAGCCGGGGCGCCGGGATCCGCAGCGTCGCGGCAAGCTGGTCGAGCCGGGCGGCGGTCAGTTCCAGCCACCGCAGGTCGGCCTCGAGGTGGAAGAGGGCGAAGTCGCAGATCAGGTGGTCGGCGAGGTCGCCGTCGGCCTTTCGCCGGGTCAGTTCGCGCATCACCCGCAGGTGCTCGGTGCGTTGGATGTCGAGGATGTCGGCGGCGTCGCGGCCGGTCAGCAGGCCGAGCACCACCTTGGTGTAGAGGGTGTTCTGCAGGTAGGTGTCCGGTTTCTCCGGCTGGGCCAGCCAGCGTTCGACGTCGGTCACCCCGGCGGTGGTGATCGCGTAGCGCTTGCGCTCCGGGCCGGCGCCCGGCTCGACCCCGTCGACCTCGACCAGGCCGCCGCGCAGCAGCCGGGCGAGGGTCGAGTAGACCTGCCCGTAGTGCAGTGGCCGGGACTGGCCGAAGCGTTCGTCGTAGAGCCGTTTCAGCTCGTAGCCGTGCCGGGGGCTGCTCTCGAGCAGGCCCAGGAAAGTCTGTCCGATCGCCATGAATCGGACTCTACATGACGCGTATACATGGCGTGTATAGCTGGGGTGTGTAGTTGATGGAGATCGATCTATCTGTGAGGTTTCGTTAACACGACAGACATCGAGGAACTCAGATTCATGAAATCCTTCATTCCTACGGTTCGTGGCACTACGCAGCGGCCCTCGTCGAAAGGGGTAGTTGGATGCCACGAGGCGCGAGAAGACGGTCGGTCATGCTGGCCGCGGCGGCGGCGGTGCTGCTGGCTACCGGCGGCTGTGCCAAGGATCCGACGGCGGCGTCGGGTGCGGGCGGCGGGGACACCATCAAGGTCGGCATCCTGCACTCACTGAGCGGCACCATGGCGATCAGCGAGGTCACGGTACGAGACGCCGAACTGCTCGCCATCGAGGAGATCAACGCGGCCGGCGGACTGCTCGGCAAGCAGATCGAACCGGTGGTCGAGGACGGCGCCTCCGACTGGCCCACCTTCGCCGAGAAGGCGCAGAAGCTCATCTCCGCCGACCGGGTCGCCACCGTCTTCGGCGGGTGGACCTCGGCCAGCCGCAAGGCGATGCTGCCGGTCTTCGAACGCAACAAGGCGCTGCTCTGGTACCCGGTGCAGTACGAGGGGCTGGAGAGCTCGCCGTACATCTTCTACACCGGGGCGACCACGAACCAGCAGATCGTGCCCGGTCTGGACTACCTCAAGCAGCAGGGCGCGAAGAGCCTCTTCCTGGTCGGCAGCGACTACGTCTTCCCGCGTACCGCAAACAAAATCATCAAGGCGTACGCGGCGGCGAACGGCATGACCATCCTCGGCGAGGAGTACACCCCACTCGGCCACACCGAGTACAGCACCGTGGTGAACAAGCTCCAGCAGGCCCAGCCCGACGCGGTCTTCAACACCCTCAACGGGGACAGCAACGTCGCCTTCTTCAAGCAGTTGCGCAGCAGCGGAATCACCGCCGAGCTGATGCCGACCGTCTCGGTCAGCGTCGCCGAGGAGGAGGTCGTCGGCATCGGCCCGGAGAACGTCGCCGGCCACCTGGTCGCCTGGAACTACTACCAGACCACCACCGGCGCCCGTAACGACGCCTTCGTGAAGGCCTTCAAGGCCAAGTACGGCACCACAAAGGTCACCTCCGACCCGATGGAGGCCGGCTACAACGCGGTCCACCTCTGGGCGGCGGCCGTCAGGAAGGCCGGCACCGTGGAGGTCGAGGCGGTGAAGAAGGCGGCCGGCGGCATCACCCTGGAGGCACCCGAGGGGACCGTCATCATCGACGGTGAGAACCAGCACGTCTACAAGACCGCCAGGATCGGCCTCGTCCAGCCGGACGGCCAGATCAAGGAGGTCTGGAACTCCGGCCAGCCGATCAAGCCGGACCCGTACCTCAAGGGGTACCCGTGGGCCACCGGCCTGTCCTGACCGGCGCCGGACGGAGGTGAGGCGGGCATGGCGACGCTCAACCAACTGGTCATCGGCGCGAGCATCGGAGCGGTGCTGCTCCTGATCGCGCTCGGGCTGACCTTCACGTTCGGTCAGATGGGCGTGATCAACATGGCCCACGGCGAGTTCATCATGGCCGGGGCGTACACCGCGTACCTGCTGCAGCCGCTGGTCGGCAGCCAGTCGGTGCTGGTCGCCCTGCCCATCGCCTTCGGCGTCGCCGGACTGCTCGGCCTGATCCTCGAACGGCTGGCCATCCGGCACTTCTACGGTCGACCACTGGACACCCTGCTGCTCACCTGGGGGATCAGCCTCATCCTGCAACAGGTCGCCCGGGACATCTTCGGCGCGCCGAACGTGCAGGTCCGGGCGCCGGGCTGGCTGACCGGCGGACTCGACCTCGGCGGTGTACGACTGCCGTACAACCGGATCTTCATCATGCTGCTCGCGGTCGGCTGCGTGCTGGCGATCTGGGTCTACCTGACCCGGCTCAAGCACGGCCGCCGGATGCGCGCGGTGATGCAGAACCGGCAGCTCGCCGCGGCCAGCGGGGTCGCCACCGAACGGGTCGACCAGCTCACCTTCTTCATCGGGTCGGGGCTGGCCGGGGTGGCCGGGGTGGCGCTCACCCTGATCGGCCCGGTCGGTCCGACCCTGGGCACCAACTACATCGTCGACGCCTTCCTGGTGGTGGTCGCCGGCGGTCTCGGACAGCTACGGGGCGCGGTCATCGCCGCCTTCGCCCTCGGCATCCTGAACAGCTTCGTCGAGTTCTGGGTCGACAACGGAGCCAGTTTCGCCAAGGTGGTGGTGTTCGCCGTGATCATCGGATTCCTCCAGCTCCGTCCGCAGGGCATGTTCGTCGTCCGTACCCGGGCGCTGTCGTGAGCGCCGCCGTGGACGTACCCGGAAAGGGGGCCGGCGCGGCACGGCGGTGGCGGCTGGCCGGGCCGGCGCTCTTCACCGGTGCGGCGGTGCTGCTGCTGATCGCGCCGGCGGTGCTCTCGCCGTTCCGGCTCGACCTGCTCGGCAAGTACCTCTGCTTCGCCATCGTCGCCGTCGGCATCGGCCTGGCCTGGGGCCGGGGCGGCATGCTCACCCTCGGCCAGGGCGTCTTCTTCGGCCTCGGCGGCTACGCGATGGGCATGCACCTCAAGCTCCGCGAGGCCGGGCCCGGCGGGCTGCCGGACTTCATGGTCTGGAGCGGGGTGGAGAGCCTGCCGGCGCTGTGGCGACCGTTCGCCAACCCGGTCTTCGCGCTGGCCATGGTGGTGCTGCTGCCGGTGACCGTGGCCGTCCTGCTCGGCCTGCTGGTCTTCCGGCAGCGGGTCCGGGGCGCCTACTTCGCGGTGCTCTCCCAGGCGCTCGCCGCCGCGTTCGTCATCCTGCTGGTCGGCCAGCAGGGGCTGACCGGCGGCACCAACGGCCTGACCAACTTCCAGACGTTCTTCGGGCTCGACCTCTACCAGCCGGGCGACAAACGGATCCTGTACCTGGTCGTGGCCGGGGTGCTCGGGGTCGTCTTCCTGGTCGCCTGGCAGCTCGCCCGCAGCCGCTTCGGCCAGCTGCTGGTCGCGGTCCGGGACGGCGAGGACCGGGTACGGTTCCTCGGCTACGACCCGGCCGTGGTCAAGACCATCGCGTTCGCCGTCTCCGCCGGAATGGCCGGGATCGCCGGTGCGCTCTTCGTGCCGATGGTCGGCCTGCTCAGCCCGGCCAACCTCGGCATCGTCGCCTCGCTGGAGCTGCTGATCGGGGTGGCGGTCGGCGGTCGGTTCTCGCTGGCCGGCGCGGTCGGCGGGGCGCTGCTGGTCAACTACGCCAAGACCATCTTCAGCGAGCAGTCCGCCGACAACTGGGTCTACCTGCAGGGCGCGATGTTCGTGGTGGTGATGCTCTGGGCGCCCCGGGGCCTCGCCGGGGTGTTCACCGACGTCCGGGCCGCGCTGGGGCACCGGTGGCGACCCCGCCCGGCACCGGCGGCCACCCGGCCGACCGACGCCACGCCGGCCGCCGACCCGTCAGCGACCGACCCGCCGCCGGCCGGGGCGCAACGCGAGGAGGTACGGGCGTGACCGGGCTGCTCCAGATCCGCGGCCTGAACGTCGCCTTCTCCGGCTTCCGGGCCATCACCGACCTCGACCTCACCGTCGCCGCCGGAGAACTGCGGTTCCTGATCGGTCCGAACGGTGCCGGCAAGACCACCCTGATCGACGTGATCACCGGCCTGACCCGGCCCACCTCCGGGTCGGTACGGTTCGCCGGCGAGGAACTCGTCGGCCGGCGGGAACACCGGATCGTGCGGCTGGGCATCGGCCGCACCTTCCAGACCTCGGTCGTCTTCGAGCAGTTGACCGTGCTGGAGAACCTGGACCTGGCGGCGAGTTTCCGCCGACCGCTCGCCGCCCGACTTCGCCGCCGTCGGGACGTCTCGGACCAGGTCGCCGCCGCACTGGAGACCACCGGGCTCGCAGACCTGGCGTACCGGCAGGCGGGGGTGCTCTCGCACGGCCAGCGGCAGTGGTTGGAGATCGGCATGCTGCTGGCCCAGCAGCCCCGGCTGCTGCTGCTCGACGAACCGGTGGCCGGGATGAGCCGCGACGAACGGGCCCGGACCGGCGAACTGCTGCGCCAGGTGGCCCGGGACCACACCGTGATCGTGGTCGAACACGACATGGACTTCCTTCGCCGGTTCGCCAGCACCGTCACCGTGCTGCACGAGGGGCGGCTGCTCTGTGAGGGGACGGTCGCGCAGGTGCAGGCCGACCCCCGGGTGCAGGAGGTGTACCTCGGTCGGACCCGCAGGGAGACCGCCGAACTGGTCAAGGAGGCGTCCTAGATGTTGACGGTGCGGAACCTCGACGTGGCGTACGGCCGGGCGCAGGTGCTCTTCGGGGTCGACCTGGTGGCCCCGGCCGGCGACCTGGTCTGCGTGATGGGCCGCAACGGGGTCGGCAAGACGACCCTGCTCAAGGCGATCATGGGTGTGCTGCCGGTCCGGTCCGGCCGGGTGCTGTTCAACGGCCGCGACATCACCACACTGAAGACCCACCAACGGGTCAGCCTCGGTCTCGGCTACGTGCCGCCCGGACATCCGACCTTCCCGCAGCTCACCGTGGCGGAGAACCTGCAGGTGGCGGCCGAGGCGGCGGGCCCGGCCAGCCGGGGAGCGGTCGACGAGTCGCTCGACCTCTTCCCGGCGCTGCGTGGCCTGCTGCGACGCCGGGCCGGTTTCCTCTCCGGCGGCCAGCAACAGCAGCTCGCCATCGCCCGCGCCCTGGTCAGCCGACCGAAGATGCTGCTGCTGGACGAGCCGACCGAGGGCATCCAACCGTCGATCATCCTGGAGATCGAGGAGGCGGTGCAGCGGTTGCACCGTGACCTCGGCCTGGCGATCCTGCTTGTCGAGCAGTACCTGGAGCTGGCGCTGAGGCTGGCGGACCGGTTCGTGATCCTGGACGCCGGTGAGGTGGTCCGCTCCGGCGACCGGACCGAACTGCAGGACCCGTCGGTGCACACCCTGTTGTCGGTCTGACGACCGTCATCCAAGGTTGCGCCGTGGTGGGGCGAGGTGTCCAAGGAGGCGTTCAACATCGGCCTGGACGCACTCGCGCGCGGGTTGAGGAACTGGGCCGACTGCCGCACCGGGAAACGTGCCGGTAGGGCGGTCGGTTTCTCCCGGTTCAAGTTTCGCCGCCGTACCACGCCCAGGGTGCGGTTCACGACCGGGGCGATCCGGGTCGAGCCTGACCGAATGCATGTGGTGCTGCCCCGGCTGGGCCGGTTGAAGCTGCACGAGTCCGCCCGCAAACTGGCCCGGCGTCTGGAGGCGGGCACGGCGCGGATCATGTCCGCCACCGTGCGCCGCGACGGCGGACGCTGGCACGTAGCGTTCACCGTCGAGATCTCGCGGGTCGAACGTCGCCCGACCCGGCCGCAGTCGGTGGTCGGCGTCGATGTCGGGATCACGCACCTCGCCGTACTGTCCACCGGCGAGCTGGTCGACAACCCGCGCCACCTGACCGCCGCGCGGCAACGCATGCGGGCACTCGGCCGGGCACTGTCGGGTAAGACCGGACCGGACCGACGGACCGGCCAGCGTGCGTCGAAACGCTGGGAGCGGGCAGCGGCCCGCCTCGGCCGGGCGCACGCCCGGGTGGCGAACCTGCGCCGTTACGGGCTACACAAGCTCACCACCCGCCTCGCCCGCGAGCACGGCACCGTCGTGGTCGAAGACCTCAACGTCACCGGCATGCTGCGTAATCGACGGCTGGCCCAGCACATCGCCGACGCCGGGTTCGCCGAGATCCACCGCCAACTGGCGTACAAGACGGTGTGGAACGGCGGCCGGCTGCTCGTGGCCGACCGCTGGTATCCGTCCTCGAAGACCTGCTCGGGCTGCGGCACGGTGAAAACCAAGCTCGCCCTGTCCGAGCGTGTGTACGAGTGCGAGGCGTGCGGTCTGGTCATCGACCGCGACCGCAACGCCGCCGTGAACCTGGCCGCCCTCGCGGCCGAGTGTGACACCGCCGGGAGTGGCCCGGTGGCAGCACGTGGAGCCGACCAGAAGACCCGCCCCGGCGGGCAGGTGGCAGTGAAACGTGAACCCGGCACCGTGTCAACGGGTCAGACCGGGACCGTCCCACCGCAAGGCGGGACTACCAACCGTGCGCCCACCAAAGCGCACTGAGAGAGGTAACGGATGCCGCTCCTTGCCGAGGGCACCGCGGCGGGAATGACCCCGACTAGCATGGCTGGACATGGCCGTCGATGCGACGAGGTTCGATGAGCTGGGTGACCGGGGGTGGCGGCCCGCGTGGTCCCAGGGACGACTCGGGGCGTCGCCGACCAGACTCGGACCGCACCACCCGGTGCCGGCCTGGGTGACCGGGCTGGTCGACCACTCCGACGAACGCGACGGCCGGCCCCGGGTGCTGGTCACCAGCTATGCCGGAACGCGTGCCCTCCTCGACCTCGCGGACGGGCGGCTGATCGGCCCGCCGGAGGACCGGCCCTACGCGAGCGTCTGCGCGCTTGTCCGGATCGACGGCGAACCCGTGATCGTGTCCGGCGGCGGGACCGGTCACCTGCAGGTGAGCGACCTGGCCAGCGGACGCCTGCGGTGGCGGCGGTGGTGCGGTGACGTGCGGGTGCTGGCCACCGCCGTGCTCGGTGGACACCCGGTCGCGGTGCTGGCCGGCGGGTCGTCCCCGCTGCAGGTCTGGTCGCTCGCGGCCGAACAGGGGGAACGGCTGGCGACGGTACGGGTGGACGGCGGTCGGATCGCCGCGCTGGCCGCGGCGGAGCGGCACGACGACGTCCTGGTGGCCCTCGGCGGTACCGCTGGCCGCGTCACCACCTGGCGGCTGACCGGTGTCGCCCCCGGCCGGGTGCGGGTCGAGCCGGTGGGTGAGTTCCGGTTCGAGGAACCGGGCCTGGTGAGCTTCCTGCGGTTCGCGACCTGGCGGGGACGGCAGGTGTTGCTCGGCGCGGCCGGCCGGCTGGCCCGGGTCTGGGACGCGGTCGGCGGCGAGCCGCTCGGGCCGTCGTTCGTCGGGCACGCCGGCCCGGTCAACTCGGTCGCGTCGGGTCGGTTCGAGGCCCGGCCGGCGATCTGGAGCAGCGACAACGTGGCCGTCCGGGCGTGGCTCCCGGAGACCGGTGAGCAACTGGGCGAGCCTTTCCGGTACCCGTACGAGGCGGCCCTCACCAGCCTGACCGTGGTGCGGATCAACCGACGGCCGATGGTGGTCAGCGGGGACACCGCCGGCATGGTGTGGGTGTGGGAGCCGGAGTGGCCGTACCCCTTCCGACGTGGTGCGGCGCCGTCGGGACGGGACGAGCCACCCGGCGGGCCCGGTCCGGTCCGGTTGGCCACCGTGGAGTTCGCGGGCCGGCCGGTCGTACTGGTGGGACAACCCGGTCGGGCGGTCCGGGCGGTGGACCCGACGGACGGGAGCGAGGTGGAGGTGCCGGTCGACGGGCGCGGGGCGGTCCCGCTGCTGGTGCCGGGCGACCGGCCGGTACTCGCCGAGGTCGGACCGGACGGGCTCACCCTCCGGGAGCCGGCGACGGGGGACCGGGTCGGGACCGTGCCCCGCCCGCCCGGGGCCCCGGGGCCGCCCGATCCGCCGCTCGCCTCGACACTGCTGGGCGGGGTGTGGACTCTGCTGGTGGCGGTGGGGGAGCAGGTGCTCGTCGTCGACGGCGCGACCGGGGCCGTCGTCGGGTCGTGGACCGGGCACTCCGGACCGGTGCACACGGTGGTCACCGCCGAACTGGCCGATCTGCCGGTCGCGCTGACCGTCGCCGGGGACGACACCGTACGCCTCTGGAGCCTGCGCTCCGGGCGAGGTCTCGGCGTCGTGCTGACCGGCCACGGCGGGACCGCCTCCGCCGTGACGGCGGCGACCGTCGACGGGCGGACACTGCTGTTCGGCGCTGACCGGAGCGGAGCGGTCCGCAGCGTCGACGTGACCGGTTTGGTCCAGGCGGAACTGGCCGCGGTGCGGCCACCGGACCGGGCACCGGAGGATGTGGGGCCGGACGGCGGGGTGGGGCCGGGGTTGCCCGAACCGGTCGTCGTGCTGACCGCGACCGGACCCGTGCGGTCGCTCGCGGTGGTCCGGTCAGGTACGCGGTCGTGGCTGGTGGCGGCCGACGGTGCGACGCTGCTCTGGACCTCCCTCGGCGACGACGACACACCTCGGCGCACGACCGGGCTCGGCACGCCGGTGGCCGACCTGCTGGCGCTGCCGGAGGCGCTGGTCGTGGCGACCGCAGACGGCCTGGTCGGCTACCGGTTGGGCGTCCCCGGCCCGCTACGAGGCTGACTCCGGCGGGTGCCGGGCGCCGGTCTACGGCTCGTACCGCAGTTCTCCGGCCCGGATCGGCTCGGCGACCCGGTTCTCCTGGGGGGCCAGGGGACAGGCCCAGCGGTCGTCGTACGCGCAGGAGGGGTTGTAGCCGTAGTTGAAGTCGAGTCGCAGCCGGTTGCCGGGCAGGACGGTCACGCCACGTCCGAAGGTGCCCTTCACCGTGTCGGTGAGATAACGGCCACCACCGTAGGACTCGGGCCCGCAGGAGCCGTCCCGGTACGGCAGGAACAGCCCGCCGCCGTAGGCGTTCAGCCACCACAGGGTCAGCGGACCCCAGGGCGTACGGGCGATGCCGACCCGCCGGTACCGGAGCACCCCGTCCGGGCCGCCGGTGTCGATCTGGTGATCGCCCTCGGCTGGCTCCACCGGCACCTCGACCACGGCGTCCGGGTTCGGCGGGAAGTAACGCAGCCCGGTGAACCCGGCCCGCCGCTCGACCGGGATGGGTGACTGCGGGTGTCGGGCGAACAGGTCGTCGCGGGCGGCCCGGAATGCGGCCAGGTCGCCCGGGCCGAGGTAGAGGCGGGCAACCTGCTCGCGCCAGTCGGCCAGGTCCAGTTGATCCACCCGGCCCAGGCTAGCGCGCGGGCGGTCAGGCGGGCGCGGATCGGGCGGACGGCCGCTCGGCGAGGCTCGCCTCGGAGTCGAAGAGCAGGCACGACGAGGTGGCGTACGCGATCAGCCGGCCCTGGTCGTCGGTGAGTTTCGCCTCGGCGAGCGCGGTGCGGCGTCCCCGCTGGATGACCGTGCCCTCACAGCGCAGCACGCCGGTGGCGACGGTGGCCGGCCGGAGGAACTTCACGTTGAGGTCCAGTGACGTGTAACCGGTCCCGGCCGGCAGCGTGCTGTGTACGGCGCACGCGGCGGCGGTGTCCAGCAGGATGGAGAGCACCCCGCCGTGCACGCTGCCCAGCGGGTTGTAGTGGAACTCCTGGGCGGTCATCTCCAGCGTCACCCGGCCGGGGTCGGCGGTGATCCGGTCCAGCCCGACCATCTGCATCACCGGCGGTGCCGGCACCTCACCGGCGATCATCGCGCGGAGCAGGCCGAGCCCGTCACGTCGGCCGAGTTGGGCGGCGCTCTCGGCAGGGTCGGACCAGGAGAACGAGCGATGGCGCGTGACGGGCTGCGTCTGGGTCATGGATGCAGCCTGGCAGGCGCTTGCTGGGTCTGTCAATGAGACTTAGCCTGGCGGCATGACAACAGCACCCGAGGCGCTCGACTGGTCCGTGGAGAACTGCACGATCGCCCGGGCCATGTCGGTGCTCGGCGAACGGTGGACCCTGGTGGTGCTGCGGGAGGTCTTCAGCGGCATCCGGCGCTTCGACGACATGCGCAAGCGGACCGGCATCCCCCGCCAGGTGCTCACCGCCCGGCTGGCGATGCTGGTGCAGCGGGGCGTGCTGCGGCGGGAGCCGTACCGGGAACCGGGCGCCCGGGTGCGTCACGAGTACCGGCTCACCACGATGGGGCTGGAGCTGTGGCCGGTGCTGGTGGCGATCCTGGAGTGGGGTGACCGCCACCTGGCCGACCCCGAGGGCTCACCGCTGACCACGGTGCACCGGGACTGCGGAGCCGAGGTGCGGGCGGTGCTGCACTGCGCGGCCGGCCACGAGGTGACCAACCCCCGGGAGGTCGTGCCGCGTCCGGGCCCGGGCGCCCGCCGACGGGACATCGCCGGCTGACGCCCGGACCCGGTGCCGTCGCGGGCGCCGCTACCAGCCGAAACCGGCGTTGTACGAGACGTTCGCGAGGACCTGCTGGCCAGCGGTGTTCGGGTGGAAGTAGTCCCAGCCGGACAGCTGGTTGAGGCTGAACGGGTAGTTGAAGATCGCGTTGCCGTCGAAGGCGCAGTTGGCGCCGTACGCCGAACAGGCCTGGGCGAGCTGGGTGTTGTAGTCGATCACCCGTTGCCGCACCCGGGTGCGGCGGTCGACGTCGGCCTGGGCGTTGGAGGTCGGGCTGGCCAGCATCGACTGGCAGATGCCGAACAGCGACCAGGCGGTCCGGGCGGCGAGGTCACCGCGTCCGACCGACCAGAGTCGCTGGATGTCCGGGATGCTGATCACGAACACCCGGGCGTTCGGCAGTCCGGCCTTCAACCGGCCCAGCGCGGTGTCGATGTTGGCCCGGAAGGTGGCCACCGGGGTCATCCCCGACTCCGAGCTGGCGCAGGCGTCGTTGGCGCCGATCAGCATGGTGACGTACCCGACGGTGCGGGCGACGGCGGCGTCGGCCTGGCCGGGCATGTCCGCGGACTCCGCCCCGGACTCCGAGACGTTGTGGTTGTTGCCGTTGATCGCCGGATTCGTCGTACGGATCCGCAGGTAGTGGCTGTTGACCGAGGAGTCGGTGCCGGTGCTGAACGAGCGGGACGGGCAGTCGACGTACCAGCCGCAGGCGTTGAAGCCGCGGGTGATCGAGTCACCCATGCTGGCCATCGAGGCGGGCGGGGGTCCGGGGTCGGCGCTCGCCGGGACGGCGAGGCTGGCGGCGCCGAGGCTGGCGGCGGTGACGAGCGCGGCGGCGGCGAGTAGGACGGAACGGGCTCTCCGGATCGGGGAGCGGGTCTTCCGGATCGGGCGGGGGGCGGTGGTACGGGACATCGACGGCCTCCGGATCACGGTGCCTGGGCCAGTGGGGGTGCGCCAGAGCATATAGACAGACCTCAGTGTGGACAACGGTGGTTACCGGCCGGTTGCCAAGGCTCATCCATAAGGCGTACGTCCTGCTGTAGTCGATATGTTACGAGTCTTGTTCATGATCTTATATGTCTGAATACTCGTGGGAGATGTGCCGCAAGGCGGCGCAGAACCCTCCAAACCCCCCTTGGGAGGCTCCATGCGACCCACGAGGTCCCCGATCCGTCGTGCCGCGGTCGTCCTCAGCGCCGGCGCCCTTGTCGCCGGGATGATGTCCGGTGCGCCGGCGTACGCCGCCGCGCCGGTGGCCCCCGCGTCTCCGGACGCCGCGACGGCGCTCTCCGACCGGCTCGGCGCCCGTTCGGCCGGCACGTACCTGGACGAGGCCACCGGAAAGATGATCGTCACCGTCACCGACGAGGCAGCCGCCCGTGAGGTCCGGGCCTCCGGAGCCACCCCCCGGATCGTCGCCCGCGGTGCCGCCGAACTCGCCGGCGTGACCGCCGAACTGGACCGGTCGGCCCGGATCCCCGGCACCGCGTGGTACGTCGACCCGGTCAGCAACCAGGTGGTCGTCGACGTGGACAGCACCGTCACCGGCGCCAAACTGGCGAAGATCAAATCGGTCGTCGCCCCGTTCGGCGGCGCGGTACGGGTCCAGGCGATCCCCGGCACGCTGAGCACCACCATCTCCGGCGGCAACGCGATCTACACCGGCGGCAGCCGCTGCTCGCTCGGCTTCAACGTCCGCAGCGGCAACACCTACTACTTCCTGACCGCCGGGCACTGCACCAACGCCGGGGCGAACTGGTCGGCCAGTTCCGGCGGTTCGGTGATCGGCACCCGGGCCGGCAGCAGCTTCCCGGGCAACGACTACGGCATCGTCCGGTACGCCAGCGGCGTCGCCCAGCAGCCCGGCGACGTCACGCTCTACAACGGCAGCTTCCGGGACATCACCGGGGCGGCGAACCCGAGCGTCAACCAGTCGGTGCAGCGCAGCGGCAGCACCACCCAGGTGCGCAGCGGCCGGGTGACCGCGCTCAACGCCACCGTCACCTACCAGGGCAGCGGTACGGTCTCGGGCCTGATCCGGACCACCGTCTGCGCCCAGCCGGGTGACAGCGGCGGTCCGCTCTTCGCCGGCACCACCGCGCTCGGGCTGACCTCCGGCGGCAGCGGCAACTGCTCCACCGGCGGGGTCACCTTCTTCCAGCCGGTCGTCGAGGCGCTCAACGCGTACGGCGTCAGCGTCTACTGAACCGCGCGTCCCCTGACCGGGCCGCCGTCCCCGTCCGGGACGGCGGCCCGGTTTGCTCGACGGTGGCGGTACCAGCGCAGACCGACCAGCACCACGACGAGGGGCCAGACCGCCTCCGTCCCGGCGGCCACCCGCTCGGCGAGGCCGGCCGTCGGCCCGTCCGGCAGTTGTCGCGCCAGCCACAGTCCGGCCCCGAGCATCACCCCGCTCGCGACGAGCCCCGCCGGCCGGCGGAGCACCCACGGGCGGTCCGACCGGTCGGTGCGTCGGGAGCCGGGGGACGGGGCGGTGCGGCGGGGGCCGGGTGTCAGGGCGGCCACCGCCGGCCAGGCGGCCAGCGCGACGAAGGCGACCACCGCCGCGATCCCGTGCGCGGGCGGGGTGACCGAGTCGACCTTCGGTACCGCCGCCACCACGATGGTCGCGACGCCGCCGAGCCCGTACACCAGCCGTCCGGCGAGCGACACGAAACGCAGGCCGACCGCGGTCACCAGGTGCGCCAGCCCGAGCCCGGCCAGGCAGGTGACCAGGATCAGCTTGTCGACCGGCCCGTAGGAGGAGAGCAGACTGATGGTGTCGGCGACCGGGTCGTAGCCGTCCGGCTCGCGGACCGCCGCCAGGGTCCACCCGACGGCCAGGAGCGCCGGGGCGGCCACCGCGGAGAGCACCCCCCACCAGGGCACCACAGGCATGACCTGACCCTACGTGTCCAGCTGGTCGCGACAGGTCAGGTCGGCCGGTACTCCATCTCCGGTCGGCCCGGTGCGCCGTACCGGGGGCTGCGGGCCACCCGACCGACGTCGACCAGGTGTTCCAGGTAGCGCCGGGCGGTCACCCGGGAGATGCCGGTCCGGGCCGAGACCTCGGTGGCGGACAGCCCCGGTTCGGCCCGCAGTGCGGCGAGTACCGCGTCCAGGGTCTGGGTGCCGAGACCCTTCGGCAGGGTGTCGGCGTCCGCGCCGCGCAGCGTGGCGAACATCCGGTCCACCTCGTGCTGGGCGTCGACCGTACCGTCGACCAACGCCTGCCGACGGTACTCGGCGTACCGTTCCAGCTTGTCGCGGAACGCCGCGAAGGTGAAGGGTTTCAGCAGGTAGTGGGTCACCCCGAGGGCGACCGCGGCCCGCACCACGGCGAGGTCCCGGGCCGAGGTCACCGCGAGCACGTCGGTGACGCTGCCGGCGGCCCGCAACGCCCGGCAGACGTCCAGGCCGTGCAGGTCGGGCAGCCGGAAATCCAGGAGTACGAGGTCCACGCCCGCCCCGCCGTCGGCGCGCAGCGCCGCCATCGCCTCCCGGGCGGTGTGCGCGACGCCGACCACACGGAACCCGGGCACCCGTTCGGTGTACGCCCGGTGCGCGTCGGCGAGCAGCGGCTCGTCCTCGACGACGAGCACCCGGATGGCGTTCACCGGCCGACCTCCGGTGCGGCGGCAGCCTGCTCCGGGCCGGTCGGGTCGCCCGGTTCCGCCGCCTGTCCCTGGTCCGCCGCCTGTCCCTGGTCCGCCGGCTGTCCGGGAACGGTGGACCGGCCGGGGATCGGCAGCCGGACGCTGAACAGGGTGCCGCCCTCGGCGGGACGGGTCACCTCGACGGTGCCGCCGTACCGGGCGACCACCTGGCCGACCAGGGCCAGGCCGAGCCCGCGTCCGGGGCTCTTCGTCGACCAGCCCCGGCGGAACGCCTCGGTGACCTGGCTCGGGTCGAGCCCGGGCCCGTTGTCGGTGACCTGGACCGTCACCTCCGCCTCCGTCGCCCCGAGGTGGACCCGGACCCGGCGGGGCGGCGTGGTGCCGGCGACCGCCTCCAGGGCGTTGTCGACCAGGTTGCCGACGACGGTGAGCAGGTCGCCGATGGGCAGCGGGTGCCCGTCGAGCCGGGAACCGGGGTCGACGGTCAGGTCCACGCCACGTTCGCCGGCCCGGGCGGACTTGCCGAGCAGCAGGGCGGCCAGTGCCGGTTCGGTGACCGCGCCGACGACCCGGTCGGTGAGCTGCTGGGCCAGACTCAGCTCGGCGGTGGCCAGCCGGACCGCCTCCTCGGTACGCCCCAACTCGACCATGGTCAGTACGGTGTGCAGCCGGTTCGCCGACTCGTGTGCCTGGGCCTGCAACGCCTCGGTGAGTCCGCGTACCGAGTCGAGTTCACTGGCCAGCGTCCGCAGCTCGGTGTGGTCGCGCAGGGTCAGCACGGTCCCGGCGGCCCGGCCGTGGAAGGTGGTCTCCCGCTGGTTGGCCACCAGCATGCGATCACCGGCGATGACCGGTTCGTCGTGGGCCGGGCGACCGGAGACGATCAGTTCGGTGACCGCCGGCGGCAGCCCGAGCTCGGTCACCCGCCGGTCCTGGGCGAGGCTGGTCCCGGCCAGCCCGAGCAGCCGTCGGGCCTCGTCGTTGACCAGGGCGACCCGGCGGTCCGGGGTCAGCACCACCAGCCCTTCCCGGACCGAGTGCAGGACGGCGTCGTAGTACTCGTACATCCGGGTGATCTGGGCCGGTCCCAGGCCGTGCGTCTGGCGGCGCAGGCGGCGGCTGAGCAGCCACGAGCCGGCGGCGGCCAGGGCGAGCGCGGCGGCGGTGGCGGCGAGCAGCGCCGGTGCCTGCGCCAGCAGCTTCCGGTTGATCGCCTCGGTGGTGATGCCGACCGAGACCAGGCCGACGACCTCGCCGTCCGCGTCCCGTACCGGCGCCACCGCCCGCACCGACTCGCCGAGGGTGCCGACGTTGACCGTGGTGAACGCCCGACCGGCGAGCGCCGGGCCGATCTCGCCGACGAAGGGCTGGCCGATCCGGTCCGGGTTCGGGTGCGAGTAGCGGGTCCGGTCCGGCGCCATCACCACCACGAAGTCGGTCCCGGTGGCCTGCCGGGTGGCCTCCGCGTACGGCTGGAGGCGGCTGGCCGGGCTGGCGGAGCGCAGTGCGGTCGCCACGTCGGGGGAGTGCGCGACCGCCTCGGCCACGGCGAGGACCCGTTCCCGCGCCGCGGTCCGTACGTCGGTGCGGGCGAGCAGCACCGCGCCGACCATGCCGGCCACGACCAGCAGGGTGACGACAAGGACCTGCAGGGCAAAGAGTTGCCCGGCGATGCTCCACCGTCTGGACATGGGCTGCGGTGCTCTGCTCTCTCCGGGGTGCGCGGCTGGCCGTTGTACGAGGTCACGGCCGGATTGGGGGGCCGTTCGGAGTCTGGCCGGTGAACACAATGAACGCAAGGCTGCCTCGGGACGGGTCGCGGGTCACTGTGACCCCATGCACACCCCCACCAGCATCCGGCCGCGACGGGACCGGACCCGTTTCCTGTATCTCGCCGTCATCATCGCCGTTGTCGCCGGCATCGTCGTCGGGTTCGTCGCGCCCGACGCCGCCAAGGAACTGAAGCCGATCGGCACCGGCTTCGTCGCGCTGATCAAGATGATGATCAGCCCGGTCATCTTCTGCACGATCGTGCTCGGGGTCGGGTCGGTCCGCCAGGCCGCGAAGGTCGGC
Source organism: Plantactinospora sp. B5E13 (assembly GCF_039871775.1). Taxonomy (NCBI): domain Bacteria; kingdom Bacillati; phylum Actinomycetota; class Actinomycetes; order Micromonosporales; family Micromonosporaceae; genus Plantactinospora; species Plantactinospora sp. B5E13. The sequence goes on along the minus strand of NZ_JBDPLT010000022.1, from coordinate 93,562 downwards.
AAGGTCGGTGGCCTGGCCCTCGGCTACTTCCTGATCATGTCGACGGTGGCGCTCGCCATCGGCCTGGTCGTCGGCAACATCGTGCACCCCGGCTCCGGCCTGCACCTCGGCGCCGCCCAGGCCGCCGCCGGTCAGGCCCAGGTCAGCGGGGACAGCGAGGGGACCGTCGACTTCCTGCTCGGGATCATCCCGACGTCGCTCTTCTCGGCGCTCACCGAGGGTGAGGTGCTGCAGACCCTGCTGGTCGCGCTCCTGGTCGGCTTCGCCGTGCAGGCGATGGGCCGCCGGGGCGAGCCGGTGTTGCGTGCCGTCGGCGTGGCGCAGCGGCTGGTCTTCAAGATTCTGGCGATGGTGATGTGGTTGGCCCCGATCGGCGCCTTCGGGGCGATCGCGGCGGTGGTCGGCGCGACCGGTGTCGACGCGTTGAAGAGCCTGGCCCAGATCATGGTCGGCTTCTATGTCACCTGCGCCATCTTCGTGATCGTCTTCCTGGGTCTGCTGCTCTGGCTGATCGCCCGGATCTCGATCTTCTCCCTGCTGAAGTACCTGGGTCGGGAGTTCCTGCTGATCCTCTCCACCTCCTCCTCCGAGTCGGCGCTGCCCCGGCTGATCGCCAAGATGGAGCACTTCGGGGTGAGCAAGCCGGTCGTCGGCATCACCGTTCCGACCGGCTACTCGTTCAACCTCGACGGCACCGCGATCTACCTGACCATGGCCTCGCTCTTCGTCGCCGAGGCCCTGGGTAAGCCGCTGGCCATCGGCGAGCAGATCTCACTGCTGGTCTTCATGATCATCGCCTCGAAGGGTGCCGCCGGGATCACCGGTGCCGGACTGGCCACCCTGGCCGGCGGTCTGCAGAGCCACCGCCCCGACCTGGTCGACGGCGTCGGCCTGATCGTCGGCATCGACCGGTTCATGTCCGAGGCCCGGGCGCTGACCAACTTCGCCGGCAACGCGGTGGCGACGGTGCTGATCGGCACCTGGACCGGGGAGTTCGACCGGGGGCAGGCGCGGGCCGTACTCGCCGGGCAGCGACCGTTCGACGAGGCGACCATGCTGGACGAGGACGAGTCGGCCGACGACGCGGAGCCGTCGGCCGACTCTCCGGCCGACGACACCCGGCTGGCGAAGGTCTCCGGGTAGCGGACGCCGCTGAACCAGCGTCGTCAGGCAGCCACGGATGGCGGGCGCCCGGTGGGAATCCGTTTCCCGCCGGGCGCCGCGACCACGTGCGCGGTGGCGACGCGGGCATGGCTCACCTCGGGGTGCTGGCCCCGGCCGCACCCGTCGGTTGCTCGCAGGGATCGAGGCCGTTGACGTCGGGCATACGATCGTCGGCCGAGGCGAATTTGAGGTTCTGGTCGAACTTCGGCTGCCACTCGTCGAGGATGAACTTTTTGATCTTCTCGGTGAGGAAGGCGCAGGTCTTCGGGAAGTTGTTCGGCAGTCCGATGCCGTACGCGTCGCGACCGTACCGGAAGTTCTTCGGCACCTGGAGGTCGTAGCCCGCCCACTGCGGGGCCGCCGCCGCCCCCTCCAGCACCACGCGGTCGGTGGACACCGCCAGGACCTCGCCGTCGACGACGCGTTGCACACAGCGTTCCAGGCTCGGTTCCTCCGCCGGCGCGATTCCCATTTCCCTGAGCCGCTCCGCGGACGTCGAACCGCTCGGGACGCAGACGCTCTTTCCTCGCAGACTGTCGAAGTCCTCGATTTCCTGATCTCCCTGGGTGAGGATGCCCTGGCTGTCCAGGAAGTACGGTCCGGCGAAGTCGATCTGCTCGCGCCGCGTGTCTGTGATCGAGAACGTCGAAATCACCAGTTTGACGTTCTTGTTGACCAGCCTCGACTCGCGCTGGTCCAGCGGTATCGAAACGAAGCTGGCCTCGAAGCCGATCTCCCTTTCCAGCCAGTGTGCGAAGGCCACGTCGAACCCGGTCCACGTCCCGTTGTCGTACTCGCTCAACCCGGGCTGTTCGGGGTTGATGCCGATCGCCACCGTGCCGCTGAGGTAGCGCGCCGGGTCGTCCGGGTTCGGTTCGGGGGCGGTGCCTCCGATGGAGCAGGCGACAGCGGCCCCCGTCACCAGGACGCCGACCAGCGCCGCCGAGACTGGCCGGCGGACCGGACGGGGAAGGATGGAGCTGATCTTCATGGCGGCCACCTCTGTTCGGGTGTACGACTCAACGGTCGAGGTGGCCGTCGGCGAGCGTCACCTCGATGAGACAGCTCGGATCGACGACGCCCCGATACGTGATCTCCAGTTCCACGCTCCGTACGTCGGAGCCGACCGGTATCTCGACAAACTGGTCGTGTCGAGCCCGGACGAGCCCGCCGGGCCTGCCGTCGACGACCGGTCTGATGTCCAGCACCGCCGGGACGACGCAGTTGCCGGCAGTGCTGAGCGCCCTGATCTCGGGGGTGAACGTCAGCGATCCTCGTAGCGGCTCGCCGTCGATGACGGGAACCAGGGCCGCGGATCCTTCCGGGCTCAGCCGGGTGGGCGTACCGAACTCGACGTGCAGGTCGGATCGGTTGTCGTGCCACCACTGCACGGCGTTCAGCAGTACGACGAGCAGGAGGAGGGACGCCAGCGCCAGGGTTCCCCGGATCCACCGGGCCCGGCCGAGGTCGCCGGCCTGGTGGACCTGGTCCTGCGGGGTTGTCGCCTCGTCGGATGGTCCACCCCTCCGGCCGGTCCGGGAGCCGATGAGGGGCCGGAGATGTTCGACCAGAAACGGCGTGACGATTGCGGCGATCAGCGCCAGAATCTCGATCAGCCAGCCTGCCCGCTCCTCGCCGAGCGTGTACAGAACGGCGGCGATCAGACCGATCAGGAGCGTCGGCAGAAACCATTTCAGCTCGCGGACGACGAAGGTCCGGAGCCGTCCGGATCGATCGGTAGCGCTGCTCACGGCAGCGAGGCTAGCAGTTGTCAGGTTGCGGAGACATCTCCGACAAGCGATGTCGGCCGTACCGATTCCAAGGTATACCTCGCTGTGACCGGAAATTGGCACCGAACATCGGCAAGCCGGCCGAGCGGGGACCGGAGCGACGCACCACCGTGGATGGTCGGCCAGGTTGTGGTCGGCGTCGGGTCCGGACCGCCGGCGGCCCGGACCCGACGCCTGCGGTCTCAGCTCCAGGTCATGTCGATCTGGCGTTCGAAGGTGACGTAACCGGCCCGGGCGAAGGCCTTCGCCATCGGTACGTTGCCGACGTCGGTCGCCGCCCGGATCCACGGTACGTCCTGCTCGGCGAGCAGCCGCGTCCCCGCCGCCAGCACCTCGTCGATGTAGCCGTGGCCGCGGTGCGCCGGCACCACCCCGATGTAGGCGATGATCGGGTTGTAGCCGTTGTGCGCGGGGATGACAAAGCCGACCGGCTCGCCGTCCGGCAGCGTCGCGATCCGCCACCAGTCACGGGGGCTGGGATAGCGCAGCAGCTCGGTCTGATACTGCTCCTCGGCGGCCTGCCGGGCGGACATCCGGGTCAGCTCGTCCCGGCTGTGCGCGTCGAGGCTGCCGTCCATCACCAGGGTCATCAGGTCGACGAGTTCCCCGGGCTCGCGGACCGGTCGGAAGACCAGCCGGCCGGTGGGCTCGGGAATCGGGGTCCCGGGTCGCCACTCCAGGCGCAGCCGTTCGACGAAGAGCTTGGCACCCGTCCGCTCCAGGACCTCCATCCGGTCCTGGACGATCCGGCGACTGGTGTTGTCGTCACGCCAGTCCGGCGGGACGAAACGGGTGTACTCCGGTGGTGTCGCCCCGGCGGGTACCACCGTGGGCAGCGCCGCACTGAGCAGCCGTACGCCGTCGTCGGTGTTGTCGACGATGTCGAGGATGTCCAGCACCAGCGGGTGCTCGTCGTTCGGGCGGGACCACCAGGCGGCCCGGGCCACGAGACGGTCGCCGCGCAGGGCGAGCCACAGCCATTCCGGGCGGCGTCGACCCTCCGCCAGGTCTTTGGCGATTTCCTTGTTGAGGACGTACGGCAGGCTGTTGAACAGGTCAAGCTCGTCGGGCCCGGTGATCGGGCGCAGGGTCAGGTCGGTGTGGTGCTGAGTCGTCAAGGCATTCTCCGGAGGAGGGCGACCTGTCCGTGCCGGGGTTCAGCTCTGCTGACTGCCCCGGGAGGACGTGGACGCGGTGTGCGTGGCGTACATGGCCCAGCCCTCCTTTCTTGTGTTCGGCCGTGATGATCTGTACGGCCGCGAAACCTACGTGCCGGTCCGGTCCACCTGCAACCGATTAACTCTCGGGTCGCGGTCAGGCCCGCCGCACGGAGAACTCGTTGCCGTCGGGGTCGGCGAGCACGATCGTGCCGTCCTCGTCGACCTCGAGCCGGGTGGCCCCGAGGGACACCAGGCGGTCGACCTCGGCCCGCTGGTCGCCGCCGTCCGGAACGAGGTCGAAGCGCTGCCGGTTCCGTCCGGTCTTCGGCGCCACTGGCGGGCCTCCCCAGGCGACCTTCGTGCCGCCGTGCGGCGACTGGATCGCGGTCTCCTCGTCGTGCTCCCACACCAGCGGCCAGCCCAGCGCCTCACTCCAGAAGAGGCCGACCGCCCGGGTACCGTCGCAGGCGAGTTCCCCGAGGAAGCCGCACCCGGCGAGGTAGTTGTTGCCCGCCTCGATCACACAGAGCTCGTTGCCCTCGGGGTCGGCCAGGACGATGTGCCCCTCCTCGGGGAGCTGCCCGACGTCGAGGTGGGCGCCGCCGAGCTCCAGCACCCTCGCCACCGTGCGCTCCTGGTCGTCGTCGCGGTCGCTGGTCAGGTGCAGGTGCACGCGGTCGAGCCCCACCTTCTCCGTGGCGCTTCGGACGAACCGGAGGCCGACCTGGGTGTCGTCGCCGGGCAGCAGGGCGCCGCCGCCGTCCTCGACGACCTTCCTGCCGAGCAGGTCGGCCCAGAACCGCGCCAGGCGATCCGGGTCGTGCGCGTCGAGGGTCAGTGCCAGCAGTCGAGAGGGCATCACCCGACAGTAGATACAGGCCGTCGGGGCGACAACGCGTTTTGCCGGGCCCAGCCGAGGAACGCCGCCGGCAGAGCCAGAGCGGACGCAGCGGTAGGTGGAGGGCCGCGCGACCGGTCGGCGGCTGGTTCATCGCGGCGTCCGTCGCGACGGTGCTGTGGGGCGTACCGGATCGGCTGGACCCGGGGTCGCCAGGGTGACCACATGGGAACTCCTGCTCGACGGACGTGGTGGGTTGGGGACGGGGAGCCCCGGGGACCGGCTCGGTGGGCGAGTGGGGGAGCGGTCCCCGGGGCGGGCCACCGGGTCGAGGGGAGACCCGGTGCGCGCCGACCGTTCGGGTCCGGGTTGGCGCGTTTCCCGGTCCACAGTCTGGTGAGGAAAGCGCTACGGTCGGAAGTGTTCGCGCGGCGACCCGGGCCGATGTCCCGTCGATGTCCGGGGCCGGTACGCCCGAGGTAAGGAGCCTGTCCGTGACCGAGCAGCCGTCCACCCTCAGCCTCTTCGCCGGCGAGTTACGCCGGCTCCGGGGCCTCGCCAATCTGTCGCAGGAGGGACTGGCCCAGCGGATCAACTTCTCGGCCGCGCTGGTCGCCAAGGTCGAGCTGTGTCAGCGGCGACCGACCCTGGACTTCGCCAAGCGCTGCGACCTGGTGCTGGACGCCGACGGACTGCTCGCACGAATCCAGCAGGTGTTGGGTCCGGGGCCGGTGATGCCGTGGTTCCGGCAGTGGGCGGTCAACGAGCAGGAGGCGGTCGAGCTGCGGACCTTCCAGCTGTCGGTGATCCCCGGCCTGCTACAGACCGAGGCGTACGCCCGGGCGCTGCTCACCGGCGGTCGACTCTTCACCCCCGAGGAGGTGGAGCAGCACGTGGCGACCCGGCTGGCCAGGCAGGAGATCCTGACCCGGGACAAGCCGCCGCTGTACACCGCCGTGATCGACGAGCGGGTGCTGCACCAGCCGGTCGGCGGGCCGGCGGTGATGCGGGAACAGCTCCTGCACATCGCCAAGCTCTGCTCGGAACATCCCCGGATCCGGGTCCAGGTGGTGCCGACCAGCGTCGGGGCGTACGCCGGGCTGAACGGACCCTTCGTGATGGCGACCCTGCCCAGCAGTGGTCAGCTCGTGTTCCTCGACGACCAGCTTGACGGTCGGCTGGTCGAGCGCGAGGTCGACGTGGTGGCGGCGGTCCGGATCTGGGATACGATCCGCGGAGAGGCACTGTCCTACCAGCAGTCCATCGAGCTGATTGTGAAGGCGGCGGAGTCGTGGAAATGACCGGCGCGGTCTGGCGCAAGAGCAGCCGCAGCAACGCCAACGCCGGCGATTGTGTCGAGGTGGCCGACAACCTGACCGGAGTGGTCGGCGTACGGGACAGCAAGGATCCGACCGGCCCGGCCCTGACCTTCGACCCGACCGCCTGGCGGTCCTTTGTCCGCGCCGTCAAGTCGCGGTAGTCGACGCCTCGACGTCTTGTGTCAGGCTCGTGCTCCACAGCGGAGAGCAGCCTTCGGCCCGCCGGATTCCCCCGATCAACTGGCGTCTGTTCGACAATGACGGTCGACCTGGCCGCTTCGGCGTGGGCAGCAACGGCCCCAGCGTTGCCCACTGGGCGTCGGTCAGGTCGAACCGCCCGGCACCGCCGGGGTGTCCACGAGGTCTCCGGTTCAGGGGTTTGCTGGGTCGCTGAACCATCTACCGGAGACCTCGCCACATCACGACCTCCGGCCCACGAGGATTCCTCGAACCGGTTCAAACCCTGACCCGAGTTCGACACGCGTGGTAGTGGTCACGATCGGGATCATCGACGTTGCTGTCACCGGCGCGACGCGACGCCAACGCGGCACCTGTCGGCCCGGCTGAACCAGCCGGCGTAGGTGAGCACCAGGCCGGCCACGGCCAGGGTGCCGAAGAAGAGCCGAAAGAGCAGCGTCGCGGTCGGCGACTGCAGAGTGGCGTCCGCACTGGACTGGACCGTCGAAGGAACAGCGATCAGCAGAAATCCTCGGATGGCCACGAACCAACCGAACAGCGACACGGTGATCGCCAGCGGACCGCGCCAGTTGCGGTGTACGCCGATGATGATCAGGCCTCCCCCGAGCATTGACGCGCCGAGCATCCAGACCATGGACGGCTGGTCGAACAGGTTGCCAACCAGCTTTCCCAGGTCGGGCAGGCGGATCGCGAGGACAGTGGTGAAGACCGCGACGTAGGGGCCGATGACACGGGCGAACGCGCGGGTGCGTTGCTGTGCCTCGATGCTTGTGATTGTCATGATCGCTCCGTGTCTGTGGGGTTGTGGCGTTCGGCTGGCCCGCCTTCTGGTCGGTAACCGGCCTGGTGGAGTGCGGCGCGCAGGAACCGCTCGACCTCGGTTGGCGTGCTGGTATCCGGGTACACGGCCAGGTGCTGCCAGACCGCGCCGGTAAGTAGGTCGAGCAGGATGTTGATGTCGGTGTCCTCGGGCAGTTGTCCCGCTTCGCGGGCCCTGGTGAGCACGTCTCGCCGGGTGTGGTCGCGGTGCCTGCCGAACTGACTCTGGTAGGTCTGAGCGAGTTCGGGATCGTCCTCGATCGCGCCGTAGAGGCGCCGCAGCAGCCGGCGTTGCTGACCTCGTGTGGCGCGGCTCTCTGGTACGTGACTGGTACCCGTTCGGGATTCCGGCGTCGTACGGCTTCCCGCCCCGACCTCGACGGCGGAGGGCCATCCACACGACGTTGCGGTCTTTGACTGCGACGAGGTCGGCTGTGACGATTCGTCGAACCCGTGATCAACCTGGCCACGCTTCCGCTCGGAGCGGGACACGCTCTACCGGCTTCCGGTATCGGAGAGCGGGCACGGCCGCTCAGAAGCCGACGTCGCCAAAAGCGTAACCTATAGGTTACGCTTTCTGATGTGGACGAGGTGGCGGGAGCGATCGCCGATCCGGTACGGCGGGAGATCCTGCTGATGCTGCGCGACGAACCGCTCTCGGCCGGGCAGATCGCCGACCGGTTCGAGATCAGCCGACCGGCGATCAGCCGTCATCTGCGGGTGTTGCGGGAAGCCGGCCTGGTACGTGACACGGCTGACGGGCGCCGGCGGGTCTACACACTCGTCACCGCGCCGCTCGACGAACTGGTCGGCTGGCTGGGGCGACTGATGCGCCCCTCCGACTGGCAGCACCGCCTCGACGCGCTGGAGACCGAGGTCTACCGCACCCGCCGCGAGCGGCAGACGGCCGCCGGGCGGCGCCCATCACAGAAGGAGATTGCATGAGCCCGACACCCACAGGCCGACTGTTCGGCGACGACCTCGTGCTGACCCGTACGTTCCGCGCGCCGATCGACGACGTCTGGGCGAGCCTCACCGATTCGGAGCGTACGGCCCGGTGGTTCGGCCCGTGGCAGGGCGACGCGGCGCCCGGAAACACGATCAAGGTCCAGATGGCGCAGGAGGAGGACCAGCCCTGGATGGACATGACCATCGAGGCGTGCGAACCGCCGCGCCGGCTGGCGCTCTCCGCCGTGGACGAGTACGGCAGCTGGCACCTGGACCTGACGCTGGTCGAGAGTGCGGGCGTGACCGAACTCCGGTTCACCCAACACCTGACCGGCACGGAGGTTGTCGGTGAGGTCGGACCGGGCTGGGAGTACTACCTGGACGCGCTGGTCGCCTCGCGCGACGGCCAGCCCGCACCGAACTTCGACGACTACTACCCGGCGATGAAAGAGCACTTCGAGGCACAGCGACCGACGAACGTCGAGTAAGGCCCTCCGTCACACCGGGCTGGTCAGCGGCGTCGGCGACTCGTCGTCGAAGGTGGCTTCGGCGAGCTCCCTGACGGTACGGACGAAGGTCGCCACCGCAGCTGACCGCGACTCGGCCGGCCAGGCCACCGCCAGGGTCGTCGGCTCGAGTCCGTCCACCGGTCGATAGGCGATGTTCGGCCGTGGGAAGCGCCGGGCCACCCAGTCGGGCAGGAACCAGACGATGTTGCCCACTTCGACCAGGTTGAAGATCTGGGAGAGGTCGAGTCTGCTCCGCCGGTCCGCGGGCGGCTGCGGGCCGCCCGCCTCGGCCGGCGTACCGTCCGGGAGTCGCCGCCCGGTCAGGTCGGACAGCCGTACGGTGGTCCGCGCGGCCAGCGGGTCGGCGGCCGCCAGCGCCACCAGGCGTGGGCCCGTGACCAGCGGTTCCGTGTCCAGTCCGCGCTCGTCGAACGGGGTCGGCAGCAGTGCCACGTCGGCGCGCCCGTCACGCAGCGCCGGAACCTGTTCGCCGTGCCCGCCGAGCAGCAGCTCCACCGGCGGGGTCCGGTACGCGTCCATGATCTTCGGCAGCAGTCCGGCGTCGTAGTCGGCCTTCAGGGCCAGCCGTAGCGTCGGCACCGGCCGCCCGGCGTTGCGGGCCCGGTGCTCCGCCGCGGCGACCGCGTCCAGCGCCACCCGGGCGTCGGCCAGCAGCGTCTCGCCGGCCGACGTGAGCGTGACCTGGCGCGTCGTGCGGATCAGCAGCTGCACGCCGAGCTGTCGCTCCAGATCACGGATTGCCCGGGACAGCGGCGGCTGCGCCATGCCCAGCCGCTCGGCGGCCCGCCCGAAGTGCCGCTCCTCGGCCACCGCCACGAAGTACCGCAGCTGCCGCGTCTCCAGGTTACTCATACCGCCAGAGTATCAATCGGGACGGAGATGATCCTTCTGTCCAGCGTCTGGCCCGCGTTCACTGGACCTCGTCACGTTCGTCACCGAATCGAGGAAAAATGATCGTGGTTACCGCTCCGACCGGCAACATCGGCAGCCGGCTGGTGCAGAATCTGCTCGACGCCGGCGCGCCGGTCCGCGTTGTGGTCCGGGATCCGGCGCGGCTCGCGCCGGGCGTCGCCGAGCGGGTCGAGATCGTGCGCGGCTCCCACCGCGACCCGGCCGTCGTGACCGAGGCGTTCGCCGGTGCCGACGCCGTCTTCTGGCTCGTGGCGGCCGACCACCGTGCGGAGAGCGTCGACGCCGCGTTCTCGGGCTTCACCCGCCCGGTGATCGAAGCGTTCATGGCACCCGGCGTCGGGCGGGTGGTCGGCATCTCGGCTTTGGGTCGGGGCACACCGGTGGCCGGGCGCGCCGGGCACGTCACCGCGACCCTGGCCATGGACGACCTGATCGTCGACACCGGCGTGCCGTACCGGGCCCTGACCATGCCGTCCTTCATGGACAACACGGTGTGGCAGGTCGGCCCGATCGCGGCCCAGGGTGTCCTCTACGGCCCGTCCCTGCCCGACCTGTCCGCGCCGCTGGTCGCCACCCGGGACATCGCCGCGGTCGCCGCCCGGCTGCTACGCGACGACACCTGGACCGGGTTCGCGGAGGTGCCGGTGCTCGGCCCGCAGGACCTCACCTACGACGAGATGGCCGCGATCATCTCCGACGTGCTCGGTCGGCAGGTGCGCTACCAGCAGATTCCAGGCGAGGTGTACAAGGCGAACATGATGCGGGCCGGGTACTCCGAGCCGATGGCCCAGGCCCTGCTCGACATGGCTGTCGCCAAGAACAACGGCCTGGACAACGGCGTCACGCGTACGCCGGAATCCAGCACCCCGACCACGTTCCACCAGTGGTGCGTCGACGTGCTGAAGCCGGCCGTCGACGCCTGACGCCGAGGTGGCTCTGGCCCGGTCGCCGCCGGAGGTTACCCGGTGGCGGCGGCGACCGTCGCGGCCCGTCGGATCGACTCGGCGTCGTCGATGATCTGCTTGACGGCGTTCGCCGCCCAGACCGTCCGCCGAAACTCGTCGAAACGGGTCTCGACCTGCTGTGGTGGCAGGTCGGGCAGGACCCGTCGGGCCCAGCCCATCGCGCTCACCAGACCGCAGAGCACGGCGGTGCCCGGCTCGACGGGCCCTGGTCCGGTGACCGCCCCGCGCATCCGCTCGCGGGCGTCCGTCTCGACCAGTGACTCCAGGCCGTCCGGGGCCGGATAGCGGGTACGGGGAAAGAGCTTCAACAGCCGGTCAGTCTCCCGGCGGAGCAGCCCGGTCTCGACGAGCCGGGACAGGACCGCAGACCGTACGTCCCCGCTGAGACGCACGATCCAGTCCCGCGGTTCGCGCGCTCTTCGCTCCTGTTGGATGCGGGCGAGTGCGGCATCGGTCAGCGGATGGTCGGTCGCCGCCGGATTGGTCACGACCACGTGCCCGCCGATCACGTCGATGCGTCCGGCCAGGGCGAGATCCATGAGGAGCGCGCCGGTCAGGCCGTGGTCGAGGTGCGTACCGGTGCCCCGGGCGACCCCGTCGACGTCATGGGCGAGCAGGGCGATCACCTCGACCAGCGACACATCCGCCATACCGCAACCGTAGGCGTGCGCCACAAGGCGCCAGCGGCGGTCGGTGACGTGGCCGACCGATCAGATATGGATGTCGAGGAGAAGTGGCACCGGCACCTCGCCGTCGAGGACCTCGGCCAGCACCGCCTTGTGTTCGGCGTCGATCGGGTACGGCGATTCCTGGAAGGCGCGCACCGCCGCGTCGTAGTCGGCCGACTCCACGACATAGACAAAAAGTGGACCGTCCGCGGTTTCGAGAATGAAGCCCTGTTCGTGGGTGACGCCCTCGTTGACAAACGTCTCCCGGATCTCGTCGGCGCGGCGCATGCCCTCGGCAAGCCACGCCCTGAGCTGGTCAACCTTGCCCGGACGGATCCGTGACACCTTGATCTTGATCATCGACATCTCCCCGTGCTGTGCTTGTCGGGCGGACACGGGAACGTGGGCGGAACAGCCCACGAGCGCGCTCGACCCGGCCCTGGTCAGGCTAGATCACGTGCCATGCCCTACTCGTGGGTTGTGACGCAGGTTAACGCCAAAACGGGTCCGAGCAACGGTCCGCGGCGTCACCTGCGGTCATTTCCATACCTGCCTCAGATAGTGGTTCTCGTGCACGGGAGGAACGTCGGTCCAGGCCTGGCGTCCCGCAGGTTGATGATCGCGCCGCGCGCGCGGACGCCGCGGATTGACTGGCGGCGATAGGGTCACCGATCGTGGCCCATCCTTCCGGCTCCGACGCCCTCGGCATCCTCTCCGTCCACTTCACCGGCCTGCGACTGGTGGGCCGGAACGCCGTCGCCGAGCTGTACGTGGGACGTGACCGCTCCGGCGTCCCGGTGAGCGTCGCGGTGCTGACCGGGACGGCGGCGGCCGACCCGCAGGTACGGGCCGGGTTCCTGGCGGCGGTCGGTGGCAGCAGTTATGCCCCGTACGCCGGTGACCTGCCGGTGCACGCGGCCGACCTGTCGGGGGCGCGACCGTGGGCGGCGGTGCTCCAGCGACCGGATCAACCCGGCGCCGAACGGCTGCTGTCCGGGCTGCCGGGCGGCTCGGTCCCGGGCTCCCCGTCCTTCGCCGCGCCCCTGCCCGGCACACCGCTGGCCATGCCACCGCACGGCGCGCCGTTCGCCGTACCGCCGACGGCCGGACCTCCGAGCCCGGGAGTGCCGGGTGGCATCCCGGGCTGGGCGTCCGGGCCCGGTCAGCCGCCCAGTCCGGGTCATCCGCCCGCGCCCGGCCCGTCGGGTGGCATCTCCACCGGTGCGAAGACGGCGCTGATCGCCGGCGGTGTGGTTCTGCTCCTGGTGGTCGTGGCCGGGGTGTTCGCCGTCGTCAGTCTGCTTCCGGGGCCGGACCCGAAGCCGGTCGCCGGGCCGACGACGGTTCCGGCGCCGACGGAACCGGCCGGGGCGCCGGGAACGGGTGAACCCTCCGCCGGGCCGGGGCAGGGTTCCGCCACCCCGGGAGAGCCGCCCACGACGGGGGAGCCGTCTGCCGCGCCGGGGGAGCCGAGTCTGCGCGACGTACCGCCGGTCAGGGTGCTCGGCCCGTCCTACGCCCCGGGCGAGCCGACGTACACGATGACGTTCCCGGACTGGCCGTTCGCGTTTCGTACCCCGGAGACCTGGGGCTGTCTGGGCGGCCGGTCGGAGATCCCGGACAGCAAGGGATGGGTCTGCGTCGACGAGGGGAACCCCGGCAGCCGGCAGCAGGCCAAACTGCTGCTGCGCCCGTGCGAGACCACCTGTACGGCAACCGAACGCCAGGCGATGAACGAGGCCTGGATGAAGCAGCCGGACCGGGCCACCGTGGTGCGGGAGCGCACCTACTACGTCGAGACGAAGCGCAACCCGCAGGGCCTGTACGAGGTGGTGGCCAGCCACTTCTTCCGCGATCCGGGCGGCGGGTCGAAGCACTGGCAGGTCGGCGTCTACGTGTCGTCTCCGGCCGAGAGCCGCGACGACGTGTTGAAGATCCTCAACGACGTGCTGACCCAGGCCGGCTGAACCGACAACTTGACGGGTCCGCCGAGGCTCAGTGGGCCCGGCGACCGGACGATGCTGACTGGCGACGGGCGAGGACGGCGTGAGCCGCCTCGAGGCGTACGTCTCCGGGCCGGTCCGAGGAATCGCCCGACACGGCGTCGGCCCAGTCGAGCAGTTGACGCAGGTGTAGATCGTCCCCGGTCCCGGTGATCGGAGGATCGCCCAGGACGACGATCCCGGCGCTGCCGTCGACGGCGATCACCGTGCCCTCGGCGATGGTCCGCCCCCCGATCCGGATGGTGTCGTCGGTGACGACGAGGTCGGCGACCCCGACCACGGCGGCCTTGCCCATCGCCCGGGCCACCACGGCGGCGTGGCTGGCCGGGCCGCCGCGTGCGGTGACGACCCCGACCGCCGCCGCGAGCCCGTGCAGGTCGAGCGGGGAGGTCTCCGGGCGTACCAGGATCACCGGGCCGGTCGCCGCCATCCGCGCGGCCCGGTCGGCGGTGGTGGCGACCCGACCGACGGCGACACCCGGACCGGCGCCCCGACCACGGCCGAGCACGTCGGCCTCGTCGACCGTCGCCAGCCGGGGCGTACGCGGCTGGCGGAGCTGCCCGGGGGAGATCCGCAGCAGTGCCGCGTTCCGTCCGATGATGCCCTGGTCGGCGAGGTCGACCGCGAGCCGGACGGCGGCGGCGCCGACGAACCGCGCGGGACGGACCTGCAACAGCCACAGTTGCCCGGCCTCGACGGTGAACTCCAGGTAGCAGGCGTCGCGGTAGTGCCGCTCGATTCGCTCCATCGCCTGCCGGAGAGCGGCCCACACCGCCGGGAGCCGTTCGGCGAGGTCGGCCAGCGGCCGGGTCAGTGACCGTCCCGAGACGACCTCGTCGCCCTGCCGTCCGAACAGGACCTCGCCGAACGGCATCGGTTCGCCGGTGTCCGGGTCGCGGCTGAACGCGACCCCGGTCCCGCTGTCCGGGTCGCGGTTGCCGAACACCATCGCCTGCACGACCACGGCGGTGCCGAGATCGTCTGGGACGTCGTGCAGCTGCCGGTAGGTACGGGCCCGGGGCGTGTCCCAGGAGTCCAGCACCGCCGTCACCGCCAGCCTGAGCTGCCCGACCGCCTCGTCGGGCAGCGGCGGGCCGCCCTGTTCCGCGATCGCGGCGGCGAAGCTGGTGAGCAGGCTCAGCCGCGAGTCGAGGGCGAACCGCGGATCGCCGGTCTCGGCCGCCAGCCCGGCGGTGGCTCCGGTGGTGAGGCCGACGTTGAGGACGGTCGACATCATGCCGGGCATCGACACCTCGCCGCCGGAGCGTACCGAGACCACCAGTGGCCGCCCGGGTCCACCGAAGGTGCGTCCGGTGGTGCGTTCGAGGTCGGCGATCGCGGTGGCGAGTTCACCGTCCAACCCGTCAGGCAGTCGCCCGGCCTGCCGGAACGCCCGGTACGCCGAGGTGGTGACGACAAAACCCGGCGGTACGGGCAACCCGAGTCGCCGGAGCAGCACCAGGCCGGCGGCCTTGGCCCCGAGTACGTCGGCCGGCTCGTCGACCTCCGTCGAGAGTGGACGGATCCAGCTCATCGGGGGATGCCGAGGGTGGCCAGCAGGTCCTCGTGCAGTTGGAACCAGACGGTGTGGTACGCCTCCAGGTGGTCTGTCAGGTACTCCCGTTCGCCCGCCGCCACCCGGGCGAGGGCGTCGGCGAGGCGGACGCGGTAGCGGCCGTACCGGGGCAGGACGGTCGACAGGGCGGCGCAGACCGGTTCGGCCCGTCGGTCGAAGGCGACGAACAGGTCCAACACCCGGGCGTCGTACCCGGGATCGTGGTGGTCGTTGACCGTCACGATGCCGTCGATCAGTCGGGTCTGCCACGCCGTGCAGAGGTCGAGCAGTTCGGTGTTGAGCGGCAGGAAGCGGTCGTACGCCTCGGTGACGGCGGCCCGGGTGCCCGTGGTCCGCAGCTCGTCGGCGGTCCGGGTGGTGTCGGCGTCCCGGCCGGCCCCGGTCAGCCCCCAGCCACCGAAGTCGCCGGCCTCGTGTCGGACGAGTCCGGCGACGGCGAGGTCGATCAGCTCCGACTCCACGTCGGCCGCGTCGAGCCCGGTCGCCGTGGCGAGCCGGGTGAGGTTGGCGAACCCGATGCACCGGAGGGCGTGCAGCACCAGCCACCGCTGGTCGGTCAGGACGGTCACCGGGCCAAGATACTCCCAACATCCGGATGGTAGAAACATCCGGGTCTCCTGTCGGGCGGCTGGCTCCCGCTACGCCAGTGCCGCCGACCTGTCCGGCTTCCCGAGCCTGGACAGGCGGTCGAGCTGCGCGCGTACCGCCCGGGGATCGGAGCCGACCGCGCTGACCAGCACCGCCGGACCACCGGCCAGCGGCAGCACCGCTGCCGAGACGTCGGTGGGCAGGTCGGCCGGGACACCGTCGGGCCGGGCCGCCGAGACGACACCCGGCCGGGCCGTCGGCGGACAGCCGGCGGCGGGTGGCAGGCCGGTCCGCGCCCAGGCGGGGTCGACCACCAGGACCGAGCCGACCACCCGGGCACCGCCGAGCACCGCCGGGCCCGACCAGCCCGGCGCCCGCGGCCCGACCGCGAGATCGTTGCGGAGCAGGGTACGGCCGCCGTACCGCAGCGTCGTCGAGATCCGTACGTCGCCGCCCGGCTCCGCGTACCGGCCGCAGACCAGTTCCTCCCGCCAGCACAGGGCGGCGCCCTCGGCACAGTCGACCTCGGTGACCGTGACGTGGTCACAGCCGGCCGCCCCGATCAGCGGCTCGGGCAGCCAGCGCAGCACACCGCCGGCCGCCACCCGGGCCGTCACGTGCAGGCGGGACGCACCACCGGCTTTCCCGGGCAGCGCCAGCGACGCCGCGACACCGCGTACGCAGAGCCGGGCACCCGGACCGACCTCGATCTCCAACCCCAGGTCGTCGCCGCCGAGCGGCCCGGCCGCCCCGCCGACCAGATGCAGCTGCACCCCATCCGCCGGGTCGGCGGAGAGGGTACGGCGCGGCAGCAGCGGCGGCTCGCCCCGGACCGTCGCCAGCCGGCTGCCCCGGGACGGGTCGGCGACGACCACGATCCGGGCCCGGGCCCGCATCAGCCCGGCAGCTTCGCGGGGGCACCGGGCCGGCCGGCCACCAGTCCCCGGATCCACCGGGCGACCTCGGTCGCGGTCGGGTCCCCGACCAGGGAGAGGAAGACGGTGGGCAGCTCACCACGCCGGGCGGCGGCGTCCCGGGCCATCACCGACAGGTCGGCGCCGACCAGCGGCGCCAGGTCGGTCTTGTTGACCACCAGCAGGTCGGCCGAGGTGACCCCGGGGCCGCCCTTGCGTGGCACCTTGTCCCCACCGGCGACGTCGACAACGAAGATCTGCCGATCGACCAGGCCCCGGCTGAACGTCGCGGTCAGGTTGTCGCCGCCGCTCTCCACCAGCACCAGGTCGAGCGGACCGAGAGTCGCCTCCAACTCCTCGACCGCGTCCAGGTTCGCCGAGATGTCGTCCCGGATCGCGGTGTGCGGGCAGCAGCCGGTCTCCACCGCCCGGATCCGGTCGGCGGGCAGGACGCCGTTGCGGAGCAGGAAGTCGGCGTCCTCGGTGGTGTAGATGTCGTTGGTGACCACGGCGAGCCGCAGCTCGTCGGCGAGCGCCCGGCACAGCGCCGCGACCAGCGCGGTCTTGCCGGAACCGACCGGGCCACCGATGCCGACCCGCAGCGGCCGGAGGCCGTCGGACGCCGTCGGAGCCAACGGCGGATGTGGGTCGACTCCGGGATCCGGATGCGAGTGCGGCACCTCGTCCCCGGGATGGCCGGGCGGCGCGGCCGACCCGTGCTCGTGCTCGTGCGGTTCAGGACGCAAAGAGACGCACCTCCCAGCTGGCGTGGATCTCGGCACCGATCTCCAGCAGCGGCGCGGAGTCGGCGGGCAGCAGGTCGACCGGTTCGGTGGCCCGGGCGACCGCCTCGACGGCGAGCCGGTCACAGTCACCGGCCAGTACGGCGAGCAACGCGTGCACCGCGTACGGGTCGAGGCCGAGCAGGCGTACGGCGGCACTGGCCGGACCACTGACCGAGCCGTACGCCGCGGTGACCGCCGCCTCGACCGGGGTGAGCCCGGCCGCCGCCGCCACGATGCCGAGCGCGACCGGATGGTGCCGGTCCCGGTGTGCCGGGTCGACCGACCAGATCGCCCGACCGGCCCGGAGCAGTGCCCGACCCTGCACCCGGGACGCCCGGCGCAGTGCCGGGGACGGGGTGCGGGCGTCCAACCCGTCGTCCAACTCGTCCAGCCGACGCCGGTCGACGGCACCCGCCACGGCGCCGCCCGGCACGGCTGCGGTGCAGGCGGCGGCGGCGAAGACGGCGCCGATCCGGCCGGTGGTGTCGAGCCGGCCGTGCAGGAACCCGGCGAGTCCGGGCAGGTCGGTGAGCCGGCCGCTGGTGACCGCCGCCTCCAGGCCACCCGAGTGGGCGTGCCCGCCGGCCGGCAGCCGCCCGTCGGCGAGGACGAGCAGGGTGGCCAGGGCGGGCGACCCGGTAGGGGTGGTCACGATGCCTCAGAACAGGAAGTAGCGCTGGGCCATCGGCAGCTCGGTGACCGGCTCCGGTGCGACGACCTCGCCGTCGATCCGGACCGTGAAGGTGTCCGGCTCGACCTCGATCCGGGGCAGTGCGTCGTTCAACGGCAGGTCGGCCTTGCCCCGGGACCGGGTGTCGGCGACCGGGGCCAGCGCCCGCCGCAGCCCGATCCGGTCGGCGAGCAGCGCGTCGATCGCGGCCGGGGCCACGAAGGCGAGGCTGGTCGCGGCCGGCACCACGCCGTACGCCCCGAACATCGGCCGGGGCAGCATCGGCTGCGGGGTCGGGATCGAGGCGTTCGCGTCCCCCAGCTGCGCCCACGCGATCATGCCGCCCTTGAGCACCAGGTGCGGGCGTACCCCGAAGAACGCCGGGTCCCAGAGGACAAGGTCGGCGAGCTTGCCCGGCTCGACCGAGCCGACCTCGCCGTCGATGCCGTGCGCGACCGCCGGGCAGATCGTGTACTTGGCGACGTACCGGCGGGCCCGCAGGTTGTCGGCGGCACCGTCGCCGGGCAGCGCCCCCCGGTGGGCCTTCATCACGTGCGCGGTCTGCCAGGTACGGATGATCACCTCGCCGATCCGGCCCATCGCCTGCGAGTCCGAGCCGATCATCGAGATCGCCCCGAGGTCGTGCAGGACGTCCTCGGCCGCCATCGTGCTGGGCCGGATCCGGCTCTCCGCGAACGCCAGGTCCTCCGGCACCGTCGGGTTCAGATGGTGGCAGACCATCAGCATGTCGAGGTGCTCGTCCAGGGTGTTGCGGGTGTACGGCCGGGTCGGGTTCGTCGACGACGGCAGCACGTTCGGTTCGGCGGCGACGGTGATGATGTCCGGCGCGTGCCCACCGCCCGCCCCCTCGGTGTGGTACGCGTGGATCGACCGCCCGCCGATCGCCCGCAGGGTGTCCTCGACAAAACCGGCCTCGTTCAGCGTGTCGGTGTGGATCGCCACCTGCACCCCGGAGGCGTCGGCGACCCGCAGGCAGGCGTCGATCGCCGCCGGGGTGGTGCCCCAGTCCTCGTGCAGCTTGAAGCCGCCGGCCCCGCCACGCAGCTGCTCCCAGAGCGAGTCCTCGCTGACCGTGTTGCCCTTGCCGAGCAGCAGGACGTTGACCGGCCAGGGGTCGAGCGCCTCCAGCATCCGGCCGAGGTACCACGGGTTCGGGGTGACGGTGGTCGCCTTGGTCCCCTCGGCAGGCCCGGTGCCACCGCCGATGATCGTGGTGATTCCGCTGGCCAGTGCGGTCTCCAGCAGCTGCGGGCAGATCAGGTGCACGTGGCTGTCGACCGCCCCGGCGGTCAGGATCTTCCCGTTTCCGGAGATGATCTCCGTCCCCGGCCCGATCACCAGGTCGGGGTGGACCCCGTCCATGGTGTCCGGGTTGCCGGCCTTGCCGAGTGCGGCGATCCGGCCGTCCCGGATCCCGACGTCGGCCTTGACCACACCCCAGTGGTCCAGCACCAGCGCACCGGTGATCACCGTGTCGGGAGCGCCGTCCGCCCGGGTGACCAGGGACTGCCCCATCGACTCGCGGATCACCTTGCCGCCGCCGAAGACCGCCTCGTCGCCGTACCCGCAGTGGTCCTGCTCGACCTCGATCAGCAGGTTGGTGTCGGCGAGCCGGACCCGGTCACCGACGGTGGGACCGTAGAGCGCCGCGTACCGGCGCCGGTCGATACTGGTCACGCCGGCTCCCCGGGGTCGCCGGACGGGTCGGCGCCGTCGAGCGGGCCGGCGCACTCGCCGCGTAGCCCGGGGACCACCCGGGCGCCGCCGAGCGGCACCAGGTCGACATCACGATGGATGCCGGGCTCGAAGCGTACGGAGGTGCCGGCCGGCACCGCGAGCCGGTGCCCCCAGGCGGCGGCCCGGTCGAAGCGCAGCGCAAGGTTGGCCTCGGCGAAGTGGTAGTGCGAGCCGACCTGGACCGGCCGGTCACCGGTGTTGACCACGGCGAGGGTCCGAACCGGACGGCCGGGGTTGAGAACCACCTCGCCCGATCCGGGCAGCACCTCGCCGGGGATCATGCCCGCCCCGGTCACGGGATCGGCTCGTGCACGGTGACCAGCTTCGTGCCGTCGGGGAAGGTCGCCTCCACCTGGACCTCCGCGATCATCTCCGGCACCCCGTCGAGTACGTCGTCGCGGCCGAGCACGGTCCGTCCCGCCTCCATCAGCTCGGCGACGGTACGCCCGTCCCGGGCGCTCTCCAGCAGGAACGCCGTGATCACGGCGACCGCCTCGGGATGGTTGAGCCGGAGCCCACGCTCGCGCCTGCGCCACGCCAGATCGGCCGCCACGTGGACCATCAGCCGTTCCTGCTCGTGACGGGTGAGGAACATCAACACCTCCGTGACGGCGACGAACTGAACGGATCGTGTCAGTCAGATATTTCGATGAGGTTACGCGGGGTTCGCGGCGGTTCGGCACGGCGGCGGGCCGGCGTGGCAGCGGCTCGGACACGGCAGCGGGCCGGTGCGGCGGTCGGTCGCCGCGGATGTCCGCCCCCGGCGGCCACCCGCCCGGCTATTCGCCGGTGAGCTGAGCGGGTGGGGCCACTGATCTGTCCGGGATCCGTCTGATCGACACACGTCTCGCACTCGGTACATCTGTAACACTTGGGGTATCCGGGGAGACGGGATCCTTGATCATCGGCCTGGCGGACCGGCCAGTGGCCCCCGGGGCGGCGCCCCGGAAGACCAGTGGGCGGGCGGAGCGGCGTTGGGCAATCGCCCGGCACATGCCCTGCCCGTCACGGTCTTCACGGGAGAGCCCATGCCCACACCACTCGTTCCACTCACCCAGTGGCCCGGCCCGACCAGCACCGGCGTACCACCCGGCAGTGTGCTGACCCCGTCGGGACCCCTCGAGCTCAAGCAGGACGGCCAGGTGGTGACTAACCTGCACGTCACCGGCCACATCAACGTGTACGCCCGGAACGTTGTCATCCGCCGCTCGAAGATCACGTCGAACGGGCCCGGCTTCGCGATCCGTACCCTCGGCTCCGCAGCCAACCTGCTGGTCGAGGATGTCGAGATCGATGGGCGGGGCCGGGCGCCCGCCGGCCTCCACCTCGACGACTACACCCTCCGGCGGGTCAACATCCACCACGTCCAGGACGGGCTCCGGCTCGGCTCGCGGACCAGCGTGGTCGACTGCTGGATCCATGACCTGGTGGGAGCGGCCGGCTCACACAACGACTGCCTGCAGGTCACCGACGCGACCGACATCCTGGTCCGGCACAACCGGCTGGGCCGCTACCAACCGGGTACGGGGGCGTCGGTGAACTCCTGTCTGTCGGTGGGTGGCGCGGTACACCACCTGCGGTTCGAGGAGAACTACTGCGACGGGGGCGCGTACACGGTCACGTTCCGTCCCGGGCTGGTCGCGTCCAACGTGGTCTTCAGGCGCAACGTCTTCGGTCGGAGCCACCGCTTCGGAGTTGTCCTCCGGTCGACGCAGCCTGGCGTCCTCTGGCACGGCAGCAACGTCTGGTGCGACACCGGTCGACCGGTGCTGCCATGAACCGGTTCCTGGTCGGCGCCGGTCCGGGGCGGGACCGGCCTGGCCGGATCGGCCCGGCGCGGCATCCGTTCGAGGTGATGGCCCTGGCTTCCGCGCTGCTCTGCGGGATCGTCCTCGCGGTCATCGAGGGCAGCCCGCCGTCGGTCTCCGCCGTCATCCCCGGTGACCTGGAACCGCTCTGGGAGTTCGGACTCGTCGCCGTGGGGATCGTCGGGCTGCTCGGCCTCGGTTGGCCGGGACGACTCGGCACCGCGCTCGGCGTGGAACTCGGCGGGCTCGTCGGCCTCGGGGCGGTCACCGGCATGTACGCGATCGCCCTGGCGGTCACCGTCGGCACGCCAGGGATCGTCGCGGCCAGCTTCACCGCCGCCGTCGCCGTCGCCGCCTGGTGGCGCGGCGTGCAGATCATCCGTGACCTCGGCCGGCTCGCCCGGCCCGACCAGGCGGACGTCCCGGTCGACGTACCGGTGCTCGTAGAACTCGTAGAAAGAGATCCACCGTGACCACGCCCAGCCCACCTCCTCCGTCCGGTCCGCCCTGGGTCGAGATCCTGGTTTCCGTCATCGGCGTGCTCGGCGGTGCGGGGGGAATCACGGCCGTCGCCACCGTGCTGGTGCAACGCCGCAAGTTCAAGGCCGACGCCGCCGACGTCCTGACCGACACCGCGTTGATCCTGGTCCAACCGTTGAAGGCGCGGGTCGCCGAGCTGGAGGCGGAGACGGTCCGCGCGCGTCGCCAGGTCGAGGCGGCGACCCGGGAGATCAGCGAACTCCGGTCGGTGGTCCGCGAGGCCACCGCGATGATCCGACGGTGGCGGGCGGCCATCCTCGCCCCGTCCGCGACCATCGACCAGCTTCGGGTCCTCGTCTCCAGCAGCAGCGCGCCGGAGCGCACGCCTGGCGACGGGCCGTGGGCGGACGACGTTCCCCGGCCGCGCTGAGGATGCCGGGGCTCAGGCGACGCCGACGGGCCGGAACTGCACGCTGACCCGGGGGCCGACCGGCCGGGAGGTCTTCGGGATCGTGTGCTCCCAGGTGCGTTGGCACGAGCCACCCATCACCACCAGATCGCCGTGACCGAGGGGGAAGCGCAGACTCGACCCGCCGCCGCGTGGCCGGAGCAGCAGCGGTCGTGGCGACCCGAAGGAGACGATCGCGACCATCGTGTCGACGGTGGCCGAGCGGCCGAGGGTGTCACCGTGCCAGGCGACACTGTCCCGCCCGTCGCGGTAGAGACACATGCCGGCGGTGACGAACGGCTCACCCAACTCGGCGGCGTAGTGCCGGGTCAGGGCCGTACGGGCGGCGGTCAGCAGCGGATGCGGCAGCGGCTCCCCGGCGCCGTACCAGCGGAGCAGCCGGGGTACGTCGACCACGTCGTCGTACATCCGGCGGCGTTCGGCCTGCCAGTCGACCTCGGTGAGCAGTGTGGTCAGCACGGCGTCCGAGCCCTGGACCCAGCCGGGCAGGTGGTCGACCCAGGCGCCCCGGGTGAGCTCGTGGCGGCGGACCCGTCCGGCGAGCGGCCCGAGGGCGGCGCCGTCGCCCGCGACGCCAGCCCCGGCCCCGGCCCCGAAGTCCAGCATCGAGGGCTGGTAGGCGGCCTGTGGCATGCCCGCCATCCTAACCCGTGATCGAACGCCAGTTCGAATTTTTGTGTCGTCGGCGGTGGTTATTTACTCAGTAAGTACTTGTCGAGTAAGTTCCTCGGCATGCAACGAAACGCAGTGCGCTGGGGACTGCTCGCCCTCTTCGCCGACGGTCCCAAGTACGGCTACCAACTGAGAACCGAGTTCGACGCGCGGACCGGCGGCACCTGGGCGCTGAACGTCGGCCAGCTCTACACCACCCTCGAACGGCTCGACCGGGACGGCCTGGTCGCCGAGGTGGGCACCAACGACGAGGGGCGCACCGTCTACGCCATGACCGACGCCGGCCGGAGCGCGCTGGCGGAATGGTTCGCCACCCCGGTCACCGACACCGACCGGCCGCGCAGCGAACTGGCGATCAAACTCGCCATGGCGGCGGCCACCCCGGACGTCGACGTGGCCGCCGTCGTCCAGGCGCAGCGCACCGAGTCGATGCGGCAGATGCGGGACTTCACCGACCTGCGGCGCAACGCCGACCGGGACGGCGACGACATCGCCTGGTTGCTCCTACTCGACCACCTGGTCTTCGGACTGGAGAGCGAGATCCGCTGGCTCGACCACGTGGAGGCCACCATGCTGCGCCGGCAGCGACGCACGCGGACGGCCGGCAGGGCAGCCCGGCCGGCCACGCCCGACGCCACCGGTCCCGCCACCGGCTCCGTCGGCGGGGCGGTCACCGGTGGCGGCGCCGCGTCCGCCGAGCACCGAACGCCCGCCACCGACGGAACCGAGCCGGTCCGATGACCGACGTCGTGCTGCGGTTCACCGGAGTGAGCCGGACCTACCGCTCCGGCGACTCCGACGTACGGGCGCTGGACGGGGTGAGTTTCGACGTCGAGGCGGGCGAACTGGTCGCGGTGATGGGACCATCCGGCTCCGGCAAGTCAACCCTGCTGGCCCTGGCCGGCGGTCTCGACACTCCCACCCGGGGCGCCGTGGAGGTCGAGGGGACCGCGCTCACCGATCTGGCCGCCGTCGCGCTGGCCCGACTGCGCCGGGACCGCATCGGCTACGTCTTCCAGGACTACAACCTGGTCAACGACCTCACCGCCGCCGAGAACGTCGCACTGCCCCGCGAACTCGCCGGAGTACGCCCCCGGGCTGCCCGTCGGGAGGCGATCGCCGCGCTGGCCCGGGTCGGCCTCGGCGAACTGGCCCACCGTTTTCCCGACCAGCTCTCCGGTGGACAGCAGCAGCGGATCGCGATCGCCCGGGCACTGATCGGCCAGCGGCGGCTCGTCCTCGCCGACGAGCCGACCGGCGCGCTCGACTCGGAAACCGGTGAGGCGGTGCTCGAGGTGCTCCGGGCCCACGTCGACGCGGGCGCCGCCGGAGTGCTGGTCACCCACGAGCCCCGGTACGCCGGCTGGGCCGACCGCACCATCTTCCTCCGCGACGGTCGGCTGATCGACTCCACCGGTCCCCGGGCCACCCCGGACCAACTCCTCGGCGGACGGGCATGACCGGGCGGACGGGCATGACCGGCGAGTTCACCGGCTCGTGGCGTACCGCGCTGCGGATCGCCGGACGGTCGGCACGCCGCCACCGTGGGCGCAGCGTACTGATCCTGTCGATGCTGTTCCTGCCCGCCTACGCCGCGACCGTGTTGCTGGCCTGCTGGGCCAACCTGGGCACCCTGGACCGGGACGCCGGCTTCAAGATGGGTACCGCCGACCTCGTGCTGTCGGCGGGTCAGCCGGACCTGGAGACGCTGGCCGACCTCGTACCCGCCGGTGGCCGGACCGCCCCGCACGGCACCGGCCGGACCGTGGTCGCCGCTCCCGACGGTGCACTGACCAGCTACGAGTACGAGGCGACGGATCCGACCGACCCGCTCAACCACGGCAGGTACGTCGTCCGAGCCGGCGTCGCGCCCCGGGCGGCCACCGAGGTGGCGCTGACCCGCACCCTCGCGGAGCAGCTCGACGTCACGGTCGGCGACCGGATCGAGGCAGGACTGCCGCTGCGTCCGCTGACCGTGGTCGGCATCGTCGACCTGAGTCGGTCACTGCGGCTGCCCGCGCTGGTCGTACCGGCCGACGCGCCGCTGTCCGGCGGGGTCACCCGGAGCCTGCTGGTCGACCTGCCCGACGGGGTGGGCTGGCCGGGGCCGCCGCCCGGAGCGCGGCACGAGATCGGGCCGGACGGGGAGATCGTCCCGCTCGGCATCGAGTTCAGCATCATCGACCGCGCCACCCGGACACCGACCGCGGAGTACCTGGCGATCCAGGCGACCGCCGCGACACTGGTGGTCAGCTTCGCCGCGACACAGGTGGGGCTGCTCGTCGGCGCGGCGTTCCTGGTCGGCGCCCGACGGCAGCGCCGGGAACTCGCCCTGATCGCGGCGGCCGGCGCCAGCCCCCGACAGGTGGGCCGGGTCGTGCTGGCCGGCGGGTTGCTGCTCGGGACGGTCGCGGCCGGGACCGCCACGCTGCTCGGGCTGGGCACCCTGCTGGTGGCCGCGCCGGTCATCGAGCGGATCTCCGACCATCCGCTGCGGAACATTGTCGTACCGGTCTGGTCTGTGGTCGGGGTGGCGGCGGTGACCATCCTGGTCGGCATGGCCGCCGCGTACCTGCCGGCCAGGTCCGTCTCCCGGAACCCGGTCCGGGCCGAACTCGGCGGTCAACGGGACCGGTCCCGGGCAGATCTGGGCTGGCTGGCGGTCGGCCTGGTACTGCTCGGCGTCGGCGCGGTGATCCTGCTCCGGTCGGCGCACCCGGACGGACGGAGCGAACTGATCGCGGTCGGCGGTCTGCTGTTGCCGCTCGGGGTCGCCGCCGCCGCACCCGCGTTGGTCCGGGTGGTCGGTCGGGTCGCACCGCTGCTGCCGGTCGCCGGGCGGCTCGCGCTCCGGCACGCCGCCCGGCACCGGTTGCGCACCGGGGCGGCGGTGGCGGCGGTCGGTGCCGCGGTCGCCGGGAGCGTGGCCCTGGGACTGGTCGGCGCCGCCCGCGGCGAGGCGGCGGCGGTCTGGCGCGACGCCCGGGACGGACAGGTGCTGCTGCCCGCCGAGGCCGCGACCGTACTCGGCGCGGACGGGATCGCGCGCCTCGCCGCCACCCTGCCCACCCGGAGCGCCGTCGCGCTTCGGGTGGCCAGCGACCCGGACGTCCCACCGGGCAGCGTCTTCAACCCCCTGCCCGGGTTGACGCCGATGGGGGTGGCCGGCGACCAGATCCGGATCGCGGTCGGCGGCGCCGAGACGATCCGGGCGGTCACCGGCCGGGAGCCGAGCCCCGCCGAACTCGACGCGCTGGGCGGCGGGGGAGCGGTGCTCTTCAACGACGTCCTCGCCGCCGACGGACGGGTGGCGATCGCGCTGGGCGTACCGGGGCCGGTCACCGTACCGGCGGTGGTGGCGGTGCGCGGCGAGTACTTCCGGGACCTGCCCGGGGTGCTCGTCTCCGAGGCCACCGCACGACGGGCCGGGCTCACCGTGACGCCCGGAGACCTGCTGGTGGACACCACCCGGATGCCCCGACCGGACGAAGTCGCCGCCGCGACCACCGCGCTGCTCCGCGCGCAGCTCGCCGCCGAACCGGTCCCGGCGACCCCGATGCTGGTCGAGCCGGCCCGGGTCCGGACCGGGCCGACCGAGAGCCGGACCATGTTTTGGCTGCTCGGGGTGGTCAGTGGGATGGTGACGGTGCTGGCGAGCGGGGTTGCCGTCGGACTCACCATGTCCGAGCTGCGCGACGATCTCGCCACGATGACCGCGGTCGGTGCCGGTCCCCGGGTACGGCGCGGGATCACCGCCGCGCAGGCCGCGGTGGTCGTCGGCCTCGGTACGCCGCTCGGGCTGCTCGCCGGTCTCGGCCCGGCCGCCGGGTACGTCGCGTTCCACACCGGCGCGCACTGGCGTACCCCGTGGCTGTCGTTGCTGCTGATCCTGGTCGTTCCACCGCTGGTGGCGACCGTGCTTGCCGGCACGTTGACGCGGAGTCGGCCGGTGCCGCCGCGCCGGGCCGGTTGAACCGTCCCACCCGGCCGTGCCGGGCCGAACCGCCGGGGGCCCGGCGCGGCCGTGCCGGCCTGCTCCACCCGAGGGCGGGCCGGGTGGGCTGCCGGGAGCATCGGGTGGCCCTGACAGAATGTCGGGGCAGACCGCCCGGTTCCCGGACGCCCGTACCACGTGAGGAGACACTTGTCGTGATCCGTACCCATGACGCCGGCACCCTGCGCGCGACGCATGCCGGCAGCACGGTGACCCTCGCCGGCTGGGTAGCCCGGCGGCGGGACCACGGCGGCGTGATCTTCGTCGACCTGCGCGACTCCTCGGGCGTGGTCCAGGTGGTGTTCCGCGAGGGGATGGCGGCGGCGCACGCGCTGCGCAACGAATACTGCGTCCAGGTCACCGGTGAGGTGACCCGTCGCCCCGAGGGCAACGACAACCCCGAGCTGGTCACCGGCGAGATCGAGGTGACGGTCGACCGACTGGAGATCCTCTCCGAGGCGGCCCCGCTGCCGCTGCCGGTCGACGACCAGGTCGAGGCCGGTGACGACGTCCGACTCAAGTACCGCTACCTGGACCTGCGGCGCAGCGGGCCGGCGAAGGCGATGCGGCTGCGGTCGAAGGCCAACCAGCTCGCCCGGACCGTGCTGCACGACCGCGACTTCCTCGAGATCGAGACCCCGACCCTGACCCGGTCGACGCCGGAGGGTGCCCGCGACTTCCTGGTCCCGGTACGTCTGCAGCCCGGCACCTGGTACGCCCTGCCGCAGTCGCCGCAGCTGTTCAAGCAGTTGCTGATGGTCGGCGGCATGGAGCGGTACTACCAGATCGCCCGCTGCTACCGGGACGAGGACTTCCGGGCCGACCGGCAGCCGGAGTTCACCCAGCTCGACATCGAGATGTCGTTCGTCACCCAGGACGACGTGATCGACCTCGGTGAGGAGATCGTCGCCACCCTCTGGCGCGAGCTCGCCGGACACGAGATCAGCCGGCCGATTCCCCGGATCACCTGGCACGACGCGATGGCCCGGTACGGCTCCGACAAGCCCGACCTGCGGTACGGGGTCGAGCTGACCGAGCTGACCGACTACCTGCGCGGCACCGAGTTCCGGGTCTTCGCCGGGGCGATCGACGCCGGCGGCTATGTCGGCGCGGTGGTGATGCCGGGCGGGGCCGTGCAGAGCCGTAAGGAACTCGACGGCTGGCAGGACTGGGCCAAGGCGCGCGGCGCCCGCGGTCTGGCGTACGTGGTGCTCGACGCCGAGACCGGCGAGGCCCGGGGACCGGTGGCGAAGAACCTGTCGGCGGAGCACCTGGGCGGGCTGGCCGACGTGGTCGGGGCCAAGCCCGGTGACGCGATCTTCTTCGCCGCCAGCGCCAACACCCGGGAGGCGCAGGAACTGCTCGGCGCGGCCCGGATCGAGATCGCCAAGCGGGCCGACCTGGTCGACGAGAGCGCCTGGGCGTTCTGCTGGGTGGTCGACGCGCCGATGTTCGAGAAGACGGACGAAGGCGGCTGGACCGCCGTGCACCACCCGTTCACCTCACCGAACGCCGAGTGGGTGGACCGGTTCGAGGAGGCGCCGGACCGGGCGCTCGCCTACGCGTACGACATCGTCTGCAACGGGAACGAGATCGGCGGCGGCTCGATCCGTATCCACCGGGGCGACGTGCAGCGGCGGGTCTTCGACCTGCTCGGGATCACCCCGGACGAGGCGACGGACAAGTTCGGCTTCCTGTTGGAGGCGTTCAAGTACGGCCCGCCGCCGCACGGCGGTATCGCCTTCGGCTGGGACCGGGTCTGCATGCTGCTCGCCGGTGCGGAGTCGATCCGTGAGGTGATCGCGTTCCCGAAGACCCGGGGCGGCTTCGACCCGCTGACCGGTGCCCCGACCCCGATCACCGGGCAGCAGCGGGCCGAGGCCGGGATCGACGCCAAGCCGAAGCCGACGGCTCCGGCACATGGCGGCACCGCCGGGGTCGCGGCTCCGGTCGAACCCTCCTGACCGGTGGTTCGGGTCGGTTTCCACTGATTCGACACCCGATGGGTCTCCGGCCGAATATCGCCGGGGACCCATCGGGAATGGGGTTGCCACCGCCACGCATACTCGGAGCATGGCGCCGACTCCTGATTTGATCATTGATATAGATCCGAGTGAGGTGGGGTCCGAGACCGTCCGGACCGTCACCCTGCCGTGGTCGGGACAGAGTGTGCCGGTCCGGATTCCGGCCGGCATGACCGACGGGGCGGTTCTGCAGCTGCCGGGGCTCGGCCCGGTGACGGCGCCCGGCGAGTCGCCGCGGGACGCCTACCTCCAGGTCCGGCTCGTCCCCGGGGCCGCCGGTGCGGTGCCGCCGACCCCGGTGCCACCGACCACCCCGTTCGGCGCGGTGCCGCCGGCGTCCGGCCCGCCGGCCGGACCGTATGGCGCGCCGCCGATGTCGGCTCCGCCGGCGTCCGGTCCGCCAGCCGGACCGTATGGTGCGCCGATGTCGGGTCCGCCGGCTGGACCGTATGGCGCGCCGCCGATGTCGGGTCCGCCGGCTGGACCGTATGGCGCGCCGCCGATGTCGGGTCCGCCGGCTGGGGCGTACGGTGGGCCGCCGATGTCGGGTCCGCCGGCGTCCGGTCCGCCGATGGGCCCCGCCCCGTTCGGGCCGTACCCGCCCGTACCGGCGCCGTCGGGCGGCTCGGGCAGGGGGAAGATTCTCGCCATCGTCGGCGGGGCGGTCGCGGTCGTGCTGCTGGTCGTCCTGGCGGTGCCGGTGCTGCTCTGGTTGAACCGTGACTCCGGCGACCCCAAGAACACGGCGGGTTCGGGTCCGGCCGGCGGGGCGTCGCCCAGTGCCGCACCGATGAGCCCACCGGAGTACCAGGCCCTGCTGGCGTCGGTCGACAAGTCGGTCGGCGACGCCTTCGGCAAGCTCGGTGGGGCGAAGAACCCCAAGGCGGTCGGGTCGGCGGTCGACGGCATCGAGTCCGCCATCGAGCAGCAGATCGAGGCGTTGAGCCGGGTCGTGCCGCCGCCGAACGTCGCCACCGCGCACGCCGACCTGCTCAGCGGGCTGGAGGGCCTGAGCGACTCGCTGGCCGAGACCGGGTCGGCGGCCGGGGCCGGTGAGGTGTGCCTCGGCTACTCAGCGCTTGCCCGGCTCAGCCGTGAGGCCGCCGCGGAGGACGTGCGCGCCGCGCAGCAGGCGCTCGCGACCGCGGATCCGGCGCAGGCGTACCAGGTGGGGAAGTTCGTACCGAAGAAGACCTCGGACACCAACCGGCGGCTCAGCAACGGCAAGTTCCTCAAGCGGAACCGGAGCGGGCTCGGCGAGCTGAAGATCGAGAACGGTGGCAGCACCGACGCGGTCATCAACGTCGTCCGGAACGGGTCCAAGAGCGCGGCGATCAGCGTCTACGTCCGGGCCAAGGGCAAGATCACGGTCGGCGGTGTCCGTGACGGCACGTACCGGATCTACATGACCGGTGGCAAGGACTGGGACGGCAAGGCCAAGGCGTTCGGGCGGGACTGCAACTTCCAGCGCTTCGAGGACAGTTTCAAGTTCAGTACCACCTCCTCGCAGTACACGATCTGGACGATCACGCTGACACCGACGGCGGGCGGCAACGCCCGTACCAGCGACGTGGACCCGGGCGACTTCCCCGGCTGACCGCCGCGCCCCGGCGCCGGTTCGCTCCAGGACACAGCGAACACCGAGCCCGCCCCGACCGCCGCGTGCGGCCGGGGCGGGCTCTTTGCTGCCCTGCGGCACGGGAGCCGCTCGCATAATTTCTCTGCACAGAACTTGTGCACAAGCTCTGTGCACAATTACTGTGCATCATATGTCCGCCTCCCCGCCGCCCCTCGACCCTGAACCGTCCCAGGTCCACCTCGACACCGCCCAGATCCGGGTGCTGGCTCATCCGCTCCGGGCCCGACTCCTCGCCACGTTGCGCAGCGAGGGCCCGGCCACCGCGACCCGGCTCGCCCAGGAGCTCGGCACGAACACCGGCGCCACCAGCTACCACCTCCGCCAGCTCGCCGACGCCGGGCTCGTCGAGGAGGAGGCCGAGCGGGGCACCGGCCGGCAGCGGTGGTGGCGGGCGGCGCACCAGGTCAGCCACTGGCGGAACAGCGACTTCGACCAGCATCCGGACGCCCGTGCGGCGGCCGACTGGCTGTTCCGGTACGCCCTGCGGGTCCACGCCGACCAAACCGAGCGCTGGCTGGAAAACCAGCACGACTTCCCGACCGAGTGGCGGGACACAGCCGGCTTCTCGGACTTCCTGTTCCGGCTCACCCCTGGGCAGTTCCGGCAACTCTCCGACGAGTTGCACGCCGTCCTGGACCGCTACCGGCACAGCCTCGTCTCGATGGACCCGGACAACCTCGCGGAGAAGGACGGGACCGGGGAACCGAACGGGACCGAGCGCGTACTGCTCTATCTGCACGCCTTCCCGGTCCGTGGCCCGATGCCACTCACCGCACCCCGACCCGACGGCCACCACGCCGAGGAGGAGGCGCCGTGAGCACCTTGACCGCCGTCCAGGTCAGGCGCCGCTACCTGATTCTGCACGGCCTGCGCTGGCTGCCGATCGGCCTGCTGATCCCGGTGATCACCCTGCTGCTGCTCGAACGGGGCCTCACCCTGCCGCAGGTCGGGCTGGTCGCCGCCGCCCAGGGCCTGGTGGTGCTGGCCCTGGAGTTGCCGACCGGTGGCTTCGCCGACGCGCTGGGGCGCAAACCGGTACTGGTCACCGCGACCCTGATCAACCTCGGCTCGCTGGTGCTCCTCGTCCTCGCCGACTCCTTCGTCCTGTTCTTCCTGCTCTTCGTACTGCAGGGGATCTTCCGGGCGTTGGACAGTGGTCCGCTCGAATCCTGGTACGTCGACGCCATGCTGGCCGCCGATCCGGAGACCGAGTACGAGCGCGGCCTCCACGCCGGGGGAGTGGTGCTCGGCGTCTGCATCGCGGCCGGAGCGCTGCTCGCCGGTGGCCTGGTGGCCCTCGGCCCGATCGGCCCGTTCAGTGCCCTCACCGTGCCGGTGCTGGTGGCCGTGCTGCTGGAGGTCGTCGCACTGGTCGCCCTGCTGCTGCTCCTGGTCGAGGTACGCCCACCGGGTGGCGCCGCCACGCTGCGCACCTCGGTACGTGCCGTGCCGACGGCGATCGGCGGCGCGTTCGGACTGCTGCGCCGGTCCCGGATCGTCCTCGCCCTGGTCGCGGTGGAACTGTTCTGGGGATTCGGCATGGTCACCTTCGAGACACTGCTGCCGGTACGGCTCTCCGAGGTGGTCGGTGACCCGGACCGGGCGGCGGCGCTGCTCGGCCCCACCGGTTCGGCGGCCTGGCTGGCCTCGGCCGGCGGGGCGGCACTGATCACCTATGTCGCCCGCTGGCTGGGGGCGCCGTTGGCCGCGGGACTGCTGCGGGTCCTGCAGGGCGCCACCGTGGTCGGCATGGCGCTGCTCGCCGGCCCGGCCGGAATCATCGCCGCCTACCTGCTCTGTTACGCGATCCACGGGGCGTCGAACCCGCTGCACATGGGACTGCTGCACCGCCAGGTGGACGGACCGTACCGCAACAGCGCCATCTCGCTGAACTCGATGATGGCCCAGCCCGCGGCCGCGCTCGGCGGGGTGCTGCTGACCGCCCTCGCCGCGGCGACCTCGGTCGGTACCGCGATGGTGGTCGGTGCCGTGGTGCTCGCGGTCGCCGCGCCGCTCTACCTGCCCGCCTGGCTGGCCGGACGACGGTCCGCCGACTCTGCCGACCCGGACGGCGTTTCGACACCCACGCCGGCGGTTGCGCCAGGTCCGGCCGGTTGACCCCCGGCCGGGATTGGCCGGTGACGGCGGTGGGTACAACCTGGCCGACCTACTGGGACCCCCACCGGGAGGAAAACATGCTCGCCTACGTCGCCGCCGGCGTCTTCGGCTTTGCCCTGCTGCTCGACCTTCTCGACTCCGACCTCGGCGCGCCGGACCTGTTCAACGTCCACACCCTGCTGGTGATCGGCCTGCTCTGTCTCGCGCTCTACCTGGCCGGGGTGGGCCGGGGTCCGGGCGCCGCGGGCGGTGGCGGACGGTGGTACCGGGGCCGCCGTCCTGGTCGCGGCTGATCCGTACCCCGTGACGACCGGCCCGGTCATCGGTGCATTTCCGGCACCGGAAACCGGGCCGGTAGTGTCTTCGTGATGGAGTCCGACGGCCTATTCTCGCTTGTCGATCCCGGTGGCGGGTCTGCCGCGTCGACCGGGACCGGCGTCGCTGGATTCACCGTACCGGCCGTCGACGCGCCGTTGCCGGTCCGGATGCGTCCGACCAGCCTCGACGAGCTGGTCGGGCAGGACCATCTGCTGGCGCCGGGTTCGCCGCTGCGTCAACTGGTCACCGGCGCGGCGCCGATGTCGGTGATTCTCTGGGGGCCGCCGGGCAGCGGCAAGACGACGATCGCGCACCTGGTCGCCGGGGCCACCGAGCGGCGTTTCGTGGCGATGTCCGCGCTCTCCGCCGGGGTGAAGGACGTCCGTGCGGTGATCGACACGGCTCGCCGGGAGCGCCGGGCCGGCGGCCCGCCGACCGTGCTCTTCATCGACGAGGTGCACCGGTTCAGCAAGACCCAGCAGGACTCGCTGCTGGCGGCGGTCGAGGACCGGACGGTGACCCTGTTGGCGGCCACCACCGAGAACCCGTACTTCTCGGTCATCTCGCCGCTGTTGTCCCGCTGTGTGCTGCTCACCCTGCAACCGCTCACCGACGACGCCGTCCGCGGCCTGCTGCGCCGCGCGACCGCCGACGAGCGCGGCCTCGCCGGCGCGCTCACCCTGGCACCGGACGCCGAGGACCACCTGGTACGCCTGGCCGGCGGTGACGTACGCAAGGCGTTGACCGCGCTGGAGGCGGCCGCGGGCTCGGCGACGGCACTCGGCGGTACGGTGATCGACCTGGCCACCGCCGAACAGGCGGTCGACGTGGCGGCGGTGCGCTACGACCGGGACGGCGACGCCCACTACGACGTCACCAGCGCGTTCATCAAGAGCATGCGGGGCTCCGATGTGGATGCCGCGGTGCACTGGCTGGCCCGGATGCTGGTGGCCGGGGAGGATCCCCGGTTCATCGCCCGCCGGATCGTGATCTTCGCCAGTGAGGACGTCGGCATGGCCGATCCGAGCGCGTTGAGTGTGGCGACCGCGGCCGCCCACGCGGTGGAGTACGTCGGCCTGCCCGAGGCGCAGCTCAACCTCGCCCAGGCGGTGATCCACATGGCCACCGCACCCAAGTCGAACTCGACGACCACCGCGATCGGGGCCGCGATCGCCGACGTACGGGCCGGCCGTGGTGGTTCGGTGCCCCGGGCGTTGCGCGACGCGCACTACTCGGGTTCGCGGGGGCTCGGGCACGGCATCGGCTACCGCTATCCGCACGACGACCACCGGGGTGTGGTGACCCAGCAGTACGCGCCGGACGACCTGGTCGGGGTGGACTACTACCAACCGACCGGACACGGTGCCGAGCGCGCGGTGAGCACCCGGCTGCCGTTGCTCCGCCGGATCGTCCGGGGTCAGGCCGCGCCACCCTCCGGCGGCCCGGCGCCCGGCAACGGCGGCGGGGGCGGTCCGACATCCGGGGGCGGCCCGGCGCCCGGCAACGGCGGCGGTACGGCAGGCGGACCGGATGCGGCCGCGACGAGGACGGACCAGAACGGGCGTACCGGGGACACCACCTCGAACGGCCGGCCGGTGGACGGGATCGGGGACGACAGAGTGGCGCAGGACAACGGCGGAACGTCGGTCGGGGAGGCAGACCAGTGAGATCGCGCGGTTCGGACCCGGGCGAGGACGGCCACGACGAGCGGCGGGACCCACGGGGCAAGGGGCGCCGCTGGGGCCGGGGCAAGTCGGAGGAGGCGCCCGAGCAGCCCGAGGTGAGCGGCGAGGAGCTCGGCTGGATCGCCGACCTGCGTACCGCCAAGGAACAGCGTTCGGCGATCGGCCCGGGTGACGGGATCCCCGCCGCGCCGCCGGAGGGGTTGTCGAACAGTGCCCGGGACCGTGCCCTGGCGGAACTCTCGGACCCGTCGCCCGGTCGGGTGGAGCCGGCGGCCGGCGGGACCGAACCTCCGCCGGGCCGGATGGAGCCGTCGGATCCGGCCACCCCGGGTGGCCGGACCGCCCCGGTCTTCCCACCGGCGCCTCCGGGCTCCCCGATCGGCCCCGCCGAGCATCCGGACCGCCCGGGCGGTCCGCCGGCCGGCCCTCCTCCGGGGGGCATCACGGGCGCCCCGTCGGCGGCCGTGCCACCTTCCGCCGGCCCGGTGCGCCCCGGCCCGTGGCCGGGGGTCCCGGTGGAGCGGGGCACGGCGGACCAGCGGACCGCGCCGACCGGCCCCCGACCCGACGGTCGACCGGGTACCGACCCGGGTGCCGAGCCGCCGACCGGCGGGATCCACCAGCCCCGCCACGGGGCCGGACCGGTTGAGCCACCACCGGGACCCCGGTCGGCGGGAACCCGGCCCGAGGACCGGTCCGGTGGTCGACACGACCCTCCGACGCCCGCGGCGACGCCGACCGGGGGAGGGCGGCACAGCCAACCGCCGTCGCCCGGCGACGTTGTCGTCCCCGCGTCGGGCAACGCGCCGCCGCTGCCCGGCGTCTCGGGCCCGCCGGCGGCGCCGGCCCGGCCCGGCGTCGCCCGCCCGGCCGCCGGCGGCCCAGGGCCGGCCGACCCGGCAGGCATGCCCAGGTCGGGTGTCCAGCCGTCCGGCGTCACGCCTGGTCCCGGTGCGCCCGTGACACCGGGCGCGCAGGCCGTACCCGGTGTCCGAGCGTCCGGTGTCGTACCCGGTGCGCCGCCGCTACGGCCCGCCGGTGCCGCTGACGAGACCCGACCTGGCCACGCCGCTTCACTGGCGGACCGGTTCCGGCCGGCGGGGCGGCCGGAGCGCGGCCGACCGATCGTTCCGGCCGGTGGCTTCGGTCCCGGTGTCGCCGGCCCGCCCGGATCGCCGCTCGGTGATCCGGCAACCGGTGTCATTCCGGCGAGCCAGGAGCCGGGGGTGCCGCCGGCGACCCATGCGTCGACGGCTGCTCCGGGGCTCGACGCGGAACGACCGGGCATCCGACACGGCGGCGGGCGGCACGAGGCGTCGCCGGGTGACGGCGCCGTCGCGCCACCTCGGGGCCCGCGGGTCCGGCCCGGTGCCGAACCCCCGTCCGTCCTCCGTCCGGCCGGCCCCGGTCCGGTCGGCCGGCACAGTGGCGGACTGCCGGTGGTGCCGGGCCGACAGGGGGAGGTGACCCCGGCGGACGCCGGACCGCGAGTCGACGGGCCGCCGCCGGTCGGTGGGGTACGAGCGGGCGCCGCACCGGTTCCGCCCACTCCGCATGGGGCGGGTCCCTGGCCTGGCGGTCCTGACGGTCCGACCGGTCCGGTGGAGGCTGGCCGTCCCGCCGCCGCGGCCCGGGCGCCGATGACTCCGGGCCGGGCCCGCCCGGTTTCCGGACAGCCCACGGGAGCACCGGGGGAAGGTGGCCGTCCCGGGCCCGAGTCCCGGCAGGCACCGGGTCAGGTCGGGCCACCGCAACCGCCGTTGCCGTCGGACCGGCCCGGTCCGGCCACGGCCGCCAGGGGCGCCGCCGTGCCGCCGGGTGCTCTGGCACGGGCCGGTGCGGCCGTACCGCCGCCGGGTGCTCCGGCGCGCGGGGGTGTGGCGGTACCGCCGCCGGGTGCTCCGGCACGGGCCGGTGTGGCCGTACCGCCGGGCGAATCTCCGTCGGGCGGCCCCGGCCCGGTGGCCGGGGTCGCCCGACCGGACGCTGTCGAGCCGCGGACCGGGCCAAGTGTCGGGCGGCCGGACGAGCCCGGTCATCCCGAGGATCGGTCCGGCAGCACGTCCGACGCGTCGGAGCCGGTGCCGGGTACCCGGTCGGAGCTGCGTAACCAGATCCGCGAGCAACGTCGGTTGCGGACCATCGCCCTGCTGCTGGCGAGCCTGCTGGTGCTCGGCGCACTGCCGACGTACTTCGGCGTCCGGGCCGCGACCCGGGACCCCGTCTTCAACTCCCTGGACGCCCTGGCCGTGCCCACCTGGGCCGAGCAGGACATCGTGGACGGGGTCAGCGGCAGCCGGTGGTGCCTGCTCGAGTGTCGGTTCCGGGAACGGACCATGGCGTCCGACCGGCCCTGGGAGGAGACCGCCCGGACCTACGAGTCCGCGTTGACCGGCGAGGGCTGGCAGCCCTGGAAGGTGGCGCTCTGCCCGGAGCAGCCGGTGGAGAACCAGCACTACAGCTGCTGGCGGCGGGACGAGCTGACCCTCGACCTCTGGGTCCGCCCACCAGCCTGTCCGGAGGTGCTGCCGGGCGAGTCCCCGGAGGTGCCACCGGTGGAGGGCGCCGAGCCCGGCGATCCGGCGGCCGGCGGCACCACGGGCGAGGACTGCCAGGGGTCAAGGATCTCGATCAAGGTACGCAACGCGATCGCGGACGACCGGCTCGGCCCGAAGCCGAACCCGGCGCCGTCACTGCCCGGTGTCGACCCCGACCTGCCGTTGCCGGACGACCTGATTCCCACGGCGACCCCGTCGTGAGGCCGGCGGTCGTCACCGACGGTAGGGTTGGCGGTTGATACTCCGATGGGCGTTCCGGCGGGTGGCCGTGGTGAAGCGGTGACCCGCCGGTGTCCGAGTGAGACGGTCGCGCGTTTCGAGACGGTGCATGGAGGAGGACACGGGTGGACGCTGGAGAGATCGGCCAGATCGCCGCGCTCGTCGCGGCCGGGGCGTTCTTGATGCTGGTGCTGGTGATGGCCAGGCCGATCTGGAAGTTGGGCCGGACCGT
The DNA here is from genome assembly GCF_039871775.1 of Plantactinospora sp. B5E13. Classification (NCBI taxonomy): domain Bacteria; kingdom Bacillati; phylum Actinomycetota; class Actinomycetes; order Micromonosporales; family Micromonosporaceae; genus Plantactinospora; species Plantactinospora sp. B5E13. The sequence continues at coordinate 55,741 of NZ_JBDPLT010000022.1, read as the reverse complement.
CGACGCGGCGACCCGGACGATCAACGACATCAACGAGCGTACGGCGCCACTGCTCACGAACATGAACGTCACCATCGAGAACGTGAACACGGCACTGGGACAGGTGCACACCTCGCTCGACGGGGTCAACATCCAGCTCGCCAAGATCGACACGATGACCGGGCACGCCCAGAACGTCACCGCCAACGTCGCGAACCTGGCCACCGTGATCTCCGCCGCCGCGGCGAACCCACTGGTCAAGGTCGCGGCGTTCGGGTACGGCGTGCGCCGGGCCGCCGCCGCCCGCCGCAACGCCGAGACCGAGCGTGAGGTCCGGGCCACGTTGAAGCAGCAGCGTCGGGCCAGCCGGCGCGGCGGGCGGTGACCGGGGGCCCGCACCTGGACCAGCCGTGGCCGGCGGTGGACCCGCCGGGTGCGGCACCCCGGCACGGAGAGAGGATGGGGCCATGAAGCGACTGCTCTGGTTGGGCATCGGGCTCGCCGTCGGTGCGCTGGTCGTCCGCAAGGTGACCCGGACGGCACAGGCGTACACCCCGGGCGGGATAGCCCACTCGCTGACCGAGTCCGCCGGTGGCCTGGTCCAGGCGCTGCGGGACTTCGCGGACGACGTCCGCGACGGCATGGCCGAGCGGGAGCAACAGATCCATGAGGCGTTCGCCGAGGGCGTGGCGTTCGACGACCAGTTCGCCGAGCTGCGGGAAGACCCCCGGCTCGGCGACCGTGAGCTATTTCCGGAGGAAGGCACCAGATGAGAACGGCGGAAGTCAAGCGGCGCTACCTGGCGCACTTCGAGGCCAACGGCCACACGGTGGTGCCGTCCGCTCCGCTGCCGGCGATCAACGACCCGAACCTGTTGTTCGTCAACGCCGGCATGGTGCAGTTCGTACCGTACTTCCTCGGTCAGCAGACGCCGCCGTACCAGCGGGCGGTGTCGGTGCAGAAGTGCATCCGTACGCCGGACATCGACGAGGTCGGCAAGACCTCCCGGCACGGCACGTTCTTCCAGATGAACGGCAACTTCTCCTTCGGTGACTACTTCAAGGCCGGGGCGATCCCGTTCGCCTGGGACCTGGTGACGAAGTCGGTGGACCAGGGCGGCTTCGGGCTGGACCCGGAGCGGATCTGGGTGACGGTCTACCTCGACGACGACGAGGCCGAGGCGATCTGGCGCCGGACCGGGGTGCCGGCCGAGCGGATCGTGCGGCGGGGCAAGAAGGACAACTTCTGGTCGATGGGCATCCCCGGCCCGGCCGGCCCGTGTTCCGAGCTCTACTACGACCGTGGCCCGGCCTACGGCCGCGAGGGTGGCCCGGAGGTCGACGAGGACCGCTACCTCGAGTTCTGGAACCTCGTCTTCATGCAGTACGACATCGGCGACGTGCGCAGCAAGGAGGAGTTCCGGATCCTCGGCGAGCTGCCGGCGAAGAACATCGACACCGGCATGGGCCTGGAGCGGATGGCCTCGATCCTGCAGGGTGTCGACAACCTGTACGAGATCGACGAGGTGCGGCCGATCCTGGACCGGGCGGCGGAACTGACCGGCAAGCGGTACGGCGCGCACTCCGGGCACGCCGCGTCGGAGTCGCACCCGGACGACGTACGGCTGCGGGTGATCGCCGACCACGTGCGGACCTCGCTGATGCTGATCGGTGACGGGGTGACCCCGTCCAACGAGGGCCGGGGCTACGTGCTGCGCCGGATCATGCGGCGGGCGATCCGGGCGATCCGGCTGCTCGGCTGGCAGGAGCGGGCCCTGCCCGAGCTGCTGCCGGTGGCCCGGGACTGCATGTCCCCGTCCTATCCGGAGCTGGCCGAGGAGTTCGACCGGATCTCGTCGTACGCGTACGCGGAGGAGGACGCGTTCCTCTCCACCCTGCGGGCGGGGACGACGATCCTGGACACCGCGATCGAGCAGACCCGGTCGGCGGGCGGTGCCCGGCTCTCCGGTGACAAGGCGTTCCAGCTGCACGACACGTACGGCTTCCCGATCGACCTGACCCTGGAGATCGCCGCCGAGCAGGGGCTGCAGGTCGACGAGGACGGCTTCCGTCGGCTGATGGCCGACCAGCGGGCCCGGGCCAAGGCGGACGCGCAGGCACGCAAGACCGGGCACGTGGACCTGTCGGCGTACCGGTCGGTGCTCGACGCGGGTGGCCCGGTCCAGTTCACCGGCTACACCGAGGTCTCCCGGGAGTCGGCGGTACGGGCGCTGCTCGGCACCGGTGGCACCCCGGTCGAGGCGGCCGGTGAGGGGGAGACGATCGAGCTGGTGCTGGACGCCACCCCGTTCTACGCCGAGGGCGGTGGCCAGCAGCCGGACGTCGGCCTGATCACGGTCGGTGGTGGGCAGGTCGAGGTGCTCGACGTGCAGCAGCCGATCCCGGGCCTGATCGTGCACCGGGCCCGGGTGGTCCGGGGCGAGGTGCGCCGGGGCGAGGCCGGGCTGGCCGAGATCGACATCACCCGGCGTCGGGCGATCTCCCGCTCGCACACCGCCACCCACCTCGTGCACCAGACGATGCGGAACTTCCTCGGCGAGTCGGCGACCCAGGCGGGTTCGCTGAACGCGCCGGGCCGGCTGCGGTTCGACTTCAACACCCCGACCGGGGTGGCGCCGAGTGTGCTCACCGACGTCGAGCAGCAGATCAACGAGGTGCTTCTCGCCGACCTGGAGGTGCGGGCATTCATCACCTCGCAGGAGGAGGCGCGCCGGCTCGGCGCGATGGCCCTGTTCGGCGAGAAGTACGGCGACGAGGTGCGGGTCGTCGAGGTCGGCGACTACGCCCGTGAGCTGTGCGGCGGTACGCACGTGGCCCGTTCGGCGCAGCTCGGCCTGGTCAAGATCCTCTCCGAGTCGTCGATCGGCTCCGGGGTACGCCGGGTCGAGGCGCTGGTCGGCCTCGACGCGTTCCGGTTCCTGGCCAAGGAGCACCTGCTGGTCTCCCGGCTCGCCGAGCTGTACCGGGTGCCGAGCGAGCAGGTTGCGGACCGGGTGGAGCAGACCGTGGCCCAGCTGCGGGACGCCGAGCGGGAGCTGGAGAAGCTCCGGGCGCAACTGGTGCTCGGCGGCGCGGCGGCCCTGGCCCAGCAGGCCCGGGACATCCGGGGTGTCGCCTACGTCGGCACCGAGGCGCCGGAGGGCGCGGCCGGCAACGACGTGCGTACCCTCGCCCAGGAGATCCGGGGCAAGATCGACCCGGCGCGTCCGGCGGTGGTGGCGGTGGCCGCCCGGTCCGGTGGCAAGGCGTCGTTGGTGGTCGCGGTGAACCCGGCCGCCAAGGAGCGGGGTGTCTCGGCGGCGACCCTGGTCAAGGGTGCGCTCTCCGGTCGGGGCGGCGGCAACGCGGACCTGGCGCAGGGCGGCGGACTGCCGGCCGGCGAGGCGCCCGCGTTGCTGCTCGCGGTCGAGAAGTCGCTGGCCGAGGCCTGATGCCGGATACGCCGGGAGAGACGGTCGTGACGGTGTGCTCCGGTGACCGTGGCGCCACGCCGGGTTCGGTTGCCCGGGGTTGGGCCGTTGTGGTTGGATTTCCAGCCACGACGGCCCGCCCCCGCAGCGGGGCAGGCCTACCGACGGACGGGCCACGCGGAGGATTCGGATGACCGAATGGTCCCGTGGTGTGCGACTCGGCGTGGACGTCGGCCAGGTGCGGGTGGGCATCGCGCTCTCCGATCCGGACGGCATCCTCGCCACCCCCCTGGTCACCCTGGCCCGGGACGTACGGACCGGTACGGACCAGGTGCCGACCGATATCTCGGAAGTCGCACGACTCGTCGAACTTCACGAGGTCGTGACGGTGGTGGTCGGTCTGCCGGTGAACCTGGCCGGTGGGCACGGTCCCGCGGCGGCACACGTGCAGGCGTACGCCACGCGGCTGGCCGAGGCGGTCGCACCGGTGCCGGTGGAACTCGTGGATGAGAGGATGTCGACGGTCGTGGCGTCTCGTAGGCTGGCCGAGCGGGGCGTCCGAGGTCGGCGTCAACGGGCGGTGGTCGATCAGGCGGCCGCGGTGGAGATTCTGCAGAGCTGGCTGGAGAGGCAGCGGAGGCGGACGGGATGATCGACGATTTCGCGTTCGACGAGGACATGGAGAAGGGACGGCACCGGCCTGGCGCACAGCGCAAGCGGAACGGCAAGAAGAAGAAAAAGCGGAAGAGCAGTCGTGGCCGGACGGTGGCCGCGCTGCTGATGGCTTTTGTCCTGCTGGGCGTGCTCGGCGGGGTCGGCTGGTACGGCTTCGACCGGGTCCAGGGCTACTTCATCACGCCGGACTACGACGGCAACGGCAGCGGTGAGGTCCGGATCCAGATCGCCGAGGGCGAGAGCCTGGCCCAGATCGCCGGCACCCTGGTCGAGGCCGGTGTCGTCAAGAGCACGAAGGCGTTCATCGAGGCGGCCGACGAGAACTCCCGCAGCCAGAACATCCAGCCGGGTCTCTACAAGGTCCGCAAGGAGATGAGTGCGGCCCTGGCGCTGACCGCCCTGCTCGACCCGAAGAACAAGGTGACGAACCTGCTCACCATCCCGGAGGGTCACACCGCCAAGTGGATCTTCAAGAAGCTCTCCGAGCACACGAAGATTCCGATCAAGGACTTCGAGGCGGCGGCGAAGGACCCGGAGGAACTCGGCGTACCGGACTTCTGGTTCAAGCGCAGCGACGGCAAGAAGGCCACCAAGTCGATCGAGGGCTTCCTCTTCCCGGACACCTACGACTTCCCGCCGAACTCCACGGCCGAGGGTGTTCTCAAGAAGATGGTGCAGGGCTTCCTCAACACCGCCGAGGAGATCGACTTTGTCAAGACGGTCGAGACCAAGCGTGGTGGCATCACCCCGTACGAGGCGTTGATCGTGGCGTCGTTGGCTCAGGCCGAGGCTGGTGTGAAGAAGGACCTCGGCAAGATCTCCCGGGTTGCCTACAACCGGCTCTACGGGGACTTTCCCTGCAACTGTCTCCAGTTCGACGTGACGCTCAACTACTACTGGGAGCTGACGGGGGAGGAGACCAAGAAGTCGGGGGACCTCAACCGGGACGAGATGTACGACGAAAAGAACCCGTACAGCACCCACGCCCATGCCGGGCTGCCCCCGACGCCGATCGACAATCCGGGCAAGGACGCCCTGGAGGGCGCGATGGATCCGCCGAAGGGCAACTGGCTGTACTTCGTCGCCATCGACAAGGACGGCAACTCGGCGTTCGCGGACAACTACAACGATCAGCTGCGCAACGAGGCCAAGGCCCGCGAGAACGGCGTCCTCTGATCGCTGAGCGGAGGCTTGCGGGGGACCGTCCGACCGGACGGCCCCCGCAAGCTCACGGGACGATGTCCGCGCCGTTGGGTATCTGCCTGATGTTGAGGCACCCGAGGGCGGCGTATCGCATGGTGCCGGCCCAGCTGACCTTCAGCCACCTGTTGCTGGTCGCGCCGTTACAGGTGTAGGAACTGCCGGTGGATACACCGCTGCCGCCCGAGTTGCAGTCGGCCGTGACCGGATACCAGCACGGGACGTACTGTCCGGTCCCGACCTGCCCGACCGCGGTGTAGCTGGCTCCTGGCCCGGTCCGGACCTTCACCGCCGAGTTGCCGGACCTCGGGGTGGCGCCGGCGTAGAGAGTGTCGGCACTCGCGGGAGTCGCGGCTACGACCCCGATCCCGGTGGCGAGTGCCGCGAGTGCGAGCCCCGCAGTGATTGTTGGTTTGATTTGCCGCAAAGGTGGCCTCCCCGAACGAATTGGTGATAACTCAATGCTTTTAGGCGACTGTGTAGCGCACAAGATCTTGATGATAAACAGTGATGGTGGTATATGAGTGGCTCCACGGCTCCTCAGAGTGAAGGAATCCGCGCAGCGGTGCTGGGCAAGCCGATCGCCCACTCGCTGTCACCGGTGATCCACAATGCCGGCTACGCCGCCGCCGGTTTGATCGGCTGGTCGTACACGGCGATCGAGTGTGCCGAGGCCGAGCTGCCCGACCGGGTGGCCGGCCTCGGCCCCGAGTGGGCCGGCCTGTCGCTGACCATGCCGTTGAAAGAGGCGGCGCTCGCGGTGGCCGGTGAGGTCTCGCCGGTCGCCGCCGCGATCGGCGCCGCCAACACCCTGGTACGTCGTGCCGACGGCTCCTGGTACGCCGACAACACCGACGTGCCGGGCATGGTCGAGGTACTGACCGGGGCGGGGGTGACCGAGGGGGCCGAGGTGACGTTGCTCGGCGCCGGCGGCACCGCCCGGGCGGCGCTCGCCGCGGCGGCCCGGTTGCGGGCGGGCCGGGTCAGCTGTCGGGTCCGCCGCCGGGCGGCCGGCGAGGAGTTGGCCGGGCTGGCCGACTCGCTCGGGCTGCGGTTCGAGGTCCAGGACTGGGCCGACCCGGCCGACGTCGGCCGGACCGACGTGCTGGTCTCCACGGTGCCGAAGGGCGCCGCCGACCATCTCGCGGACGCGGCCCGGTCCTGGCAACCCGGGACGGTGGTATTCGACGTCGTCTACGACCCGTGGCCGACCCCGCTCGCGGCGGGCGCCGCGTCCGCCGGCTGTCGCATCGTCTCCGGCCTCGACCTGCTGCTGGCCCAGGCGGTCGGGCAGTTCGAGCAGTTCACCGGGGTGGCCGCCCCGGTGTCGGCGATGCGTTCCGCGCTGACCGCGGCCTGGGCGGCCCGCTGAGGTTTCCGGCCCCACGGTCGGGGCCGTCCGACCCGCTGAGATCTCCGGTGGCCTTCGCTCCCGGGGCGCCGGTCCGTCGGTCCCGGGTGAGGGTGCGGACCGCGACCAACGAGAGCACCGTGGTGCCGAGCACCACCACGGCCATCGGGACGGCACTGTTGTCCGGTCCGAGCCCGGCGAGCGGGGCGACCACCGACGCGATGCCCTGCTGAAGGGAGCCGAGCAGGGCGGCGGCGGTGCCCGCGTACCCGGGGTGCCGGTCGAGCGCCAGGGCCAGTCCGTTCGGCAGGGTCATGCCGATGCTGGAGACGAAGACGAGCAGCGCCAGCGCGACGGCCGGCAGGTTGCGGGTCGTCGCGCCGGTCAGCAGCACCGCCCCAGCCAGGATGCCACCGAGCAGGCCGACGGTGAGCAACCGGCGGGTGGGGAACCGGTCGAGCAGTCGGGCGTTGAGTTGGCCGACCGCGGTCATCCCGACGGAGTTGAGGCCGAAGAGCAGGCTGAACCAGCCGGCGGAGACGGCGAAGACCTCCTGGAGCACGAACGACGACCCGGAGATGTAGGCGAACAGGGCGGAGAAGGCCAGGCCCTGGGCGAGGACGTAGCCGAGGTAGATCCGGTCGGTGAGCAGGGTCCGCAGCACCCGCAGGGTGGTCGGCAGGCCTCCGACGGCGCGGTGCGGCGCGGGCAGCGTCTCCGGCAGCCAGCACACCACCGCGACGAGGAGCAGCACCCCGATGCCGGTCAGGGCGACGAAGGTCAGCCGCCAGTCGCCGAACTGCAGTACCAGGTTGCCGAGGGCGGGGGCGACCGCCGGTGCGACCCCGAAGATCAGGATCAGTTGGGAGAAGTATTTGGCGGCGGCCCGTCCGGAGTAGAGGTCCCGGACGATGGCGCGGGCCACCACCACGCCCATGCCGCTGGCGATGCCCTGGGCCAGCCGCAGCGCCGCGAGTGCGCCGGCGGACGGCGCGAACGCGCAGAGCAGGCTGCAGACCGTGTAGGCGGCGACCCCCACCAGGATGGGCCGCCGCCGCCCCCAGCGGTCGCTGACCGGCCCGGTGACGAGTTGGCCCAGTGCCAGGCCGAGCAGGAAGGTGGTGAGGGAGAGCTGTACCTGTGCCGGGGCGGCGTCGAGCGCGCCGGTCATCGCGGGAAACGCCGGCAGGTACATGTCCAGCGAGAGTGGACCCACCGCGGTGAGGATGCCGAGCAGTACCAGCAGGCCGACGGCGGCCCGACCGGTCGGCGCTACCGGGCGTGGTGCGTCCACGACGTCCCCCTAGGCTCTGTCATCGAACGGAGACATTAGCTCTGTTGGCAGAGCTATTGCGATGTGAAGTAGACGCCGTCGCGCCGGGGGAAGGCAAGCCGGGGTGGTGCGCCGGTCGGACCACCGACAGCGTGAGGGACCCACGACAGCGCGGACCCGGCGGTCGACAGGACAGGGGAGACGAGATGGCGGACGAGGCGACGTCCGAGGCGGTCGCCGTGCTCGGCACCGGCCTGGCCGAGGTGCAGCGGGTTCTGCGTCGCTCGATGAGCCGACGGCTCGGCCGTCCGCCGCTGCCCGACGCGCAGGTGGAGGTGCTGCGGCTGGTCGAGCGGCGTCCCGGGATCAGCGTCAAGGAGACGGCCGAGCGGCTGTGCACCGCCGCCAACACGGTCAGCACCCTCGTCGGTGACCTGGTCACCGCCGGTCTGCTGGAGCGCGAGCGGGACCCAGACAACCGGCGCCTGGTCCGGCTCCGACTCACCCCGGCCGCGCACGAGCGGATCGCCGAGGTCACCGCGGCACGTCGCGACCTGCTGCTGCGGGCCCTGGACCGGCTCGACGGGCCGGCCCGCCGGGAGATCATCGGGGCCGCACCGCACCTGCGGCGGCTCGCCGACCTGCTTGCCGAACCCGAACCCGGCGACCAGTCCGGGTCCGCAGAGCGGGACGGTGCGGGCGGGGCGGGGTGACCGACCCGGTCCGTGCCAAACTTGACCCGCGACCGGCCGACCCGGCCGCGGCGAGGAGAGGGTTAGGTTCGTGTTGCGCTGGTTGACCGCAGGAGAGTCCCATGGTCCCGCCCTCGTCGCGCTCCTGGAGGGGGTGCCCGCCGGGATCGAGGTGACCAGCGAGGAGATCGTCCGACAGTTGGCCCGGCGTCGGCTCGGCTACGGCCGGGGCGCCCGGATGTCCTTCGAACGGGACGAGGTCGAGATCGTCGGCGGGCTCCGGCACGGCGTCACCCTGGGCAGCCCGGTGGCGATCCGGGTCGGCAACTCCGAGTGGCCCAAGTGGCAGACGGTGATGTCCGCCGATCCGGTCGACCCCGAGGTGCTGGCCGGACAGGCCCGCAACGCCCCGCTGACCCGGCCCCGACCCGGGCACGCCGACCTCGCCGGCATGCAGAAGTACGGCCACACCGACGCCCGGCCCATCCTGGAACGGGCCAGCGCGCGGGAGACCGCCGCCCGGGTCGCCGTCGGCACCGTCGCCCGGGCGTTCCTCCAGCAGGCGCTCGGCATCGAGATCGTCTCGCACGTGGTCGAACTCGGGTCGGTGGCCGCCAAGCCCGGCCTGCAGCCCCGCCCGGAGGACGCCGAACGGATCGACGCCGACCCGCTGCGCTGCCTCGACCCGGAGGCGAGCGCCCGGATGGTCGCCGAGGTCGACGCCGCCAAGTCCGACGCCGACACCCTCGGCGGCATCGTCGAGGTGCTGGCGTACGGGGTTCCGCCGGGTCTGGGCAGTCACGTCCAGTGGGACCGCAAACTCGACGCCCGGCTCGCCGCCGCGCTGATGTCGATCCAGGCGATCAAGGGTGTGGAGATCGGTGACGCCTGGCAGCAGGCCCGGTCCCGTGGCTCGGTCGCGCACGACGAGATCGTCCCGACCGCGACCGGGGTGCGTCGGGTCACCGACCGGGCGGGTGGCCTCGAGGGTGGCATCACCACCGGCGAGCCGCTCCGGGTCCGGGCCGCGATGAAGCCGATCTCCTCGCTGAACCGCGCCCTCTCCACGGTGGACGTGACGACCGGTGAGCCGGCGACCGCGATCAACCAGCGGTCCGACGTCTGTGCCGTACCGGCCGCCGCGATCGTCGCCGAGACGATGGTCGCGCTGGTGCTGGCCGAGGCGGCGACGGAGAAGTTCGGTGGCGACTCGGTCGCCGAGATCCGCCGCAACCTCGCCGGCTACCTCGACAACCTGGTGATCCACTGATGGCGCCGGTCTGCGTACTGGTGGGTGCTCCGGGGGCCGGTAAGACGAGCACCGGGCTGCTGGTCGCCAAGGGGCTCGGCGTCGATTTCCGGGACACCGACGGCGACATCGAGGCGACGGCCGGGAAGAGCATCCCCGAGATCTTCATCGACGAGGGGGAGGCGTACTTCCGTACCCTGGAGCGGACCGCGGTGGCGGCGGCGCTGGCGTCGTTCGACGGGGTGCTCGCCCTCGGCGGCGGTGCGATCCTGGCCGAGGAGACCCGGGCGGCGCTGGCCGGGCACCGGGTGATCCACCTGTCGGTGGAGTTGTCGGACGCGGTGCGGCGGGTCGGCCTCGGCGCCGGACGCCCACTGCTCGCGCTCAACCCCCGGGCCACCCTCAAGCAGTTGCTCGACCAACGCCGGCCGCTCTACGCGGAGGTGGCCACCTGGACGGTCTCCACCGACGGCCGGACCCCCGAGCAGGTCGCCGACGAGATCCTCGCGGGTCTCGCCAGCGACGCGGGATAGCTCCGACCGGATCAGCCGACCGGCACGGCTTTCCGGCCGAGCCGGTCCAGCAGGTCGGTCAGCGCCCTCGGCTCGCTGAGCATCGGCCAGTGTCCGGTCGGCAGGCCGTGGAGCTCGGCCCCGGCCAGCCCGGCGAAGAACGGGTTGCCCCGGGCCACCATGTCCCGGACGAACTCCACCGGAAACGTGCAGACGACCAGTGCGGTCGGCACTGCCCGGCCCCCGCCGACCCGGACCGGGTCGGTGGCGGTGCGCAGCGGTTGACCGGTGGTCCGGGTCCGCAGCACGTCGAGCAGTTCGTCGTCCAGTCCGGCGAGGTTGGCCGGATCCTCGGCCGGATCCCAGGCCGGCGGCGGCAGCAGGTGCCCGTCACCGATCAACTTCCGGAGCCGTTCCTGCTCCTCGGGCGGGTGGGTGTCGAACTGCGCCATGCCGTCCGGCAGCGGCCCACTGTCCAGATAGACCACCCGGGACAGTCGGTCCGGGATCCGCTCCGCCGCCTGCTGGACCGGCATCGCCCCGCCGGAGTGTCCGACCAGTACCACGTCCCGCAGGTCCGCCTCCTCGACCAGCCGCACGATGTCGGTGGTGTGGGTTTCCAGGCCGACGTCCGGACCGGCCAGGTGCGCCCGGTCGGCGAGTCCGGTGAGGGTGACCGGGTGGACCTCGTGACCGGCCGCCCGCAGCCCGGCCGTCACCTCCTGCCAGGCCCAGGCGCCGAGCCAGAATCCGGGAACGAGTACGTACGTGGCCATCTGTTTTCCTCCGTCGTGCCGATGTGCCGTGAACGGTAGGGTTGAATCCGGACAGCTTCCGCCCGGATTGGAATGGTGACCCGTGCCACATCCGGCCACTCGGGTGCTCGGTCTGCTCGAACTGCTGCAGGCCCACCGCCGGCTCACCGGCGCCGACCTCGCCGCCCGGCTCGGCGTCGACGAACGGACCGTACGGCGGTACGCGACCACCCTGGTCGACCTCGGCATTCCGGTGCTCGCCACCCGGGGCCGGTACGGTGGCTACCGACTCCAGCCCGGCTACAAACTCCCGCCGTTGATGCTCACCGACGACGAGGCGGTGGCGGTGATGCTCGGCCTGGTCGCCGCCGAGCAGCTCGGGCTCGGCACCGCCGCGCCAGCCGCCGGACTCGCCGAGGCGAAGATCCGTCGGGTGCTGCCCGCGCCCCTCGCCGAGCGGCTCGCCGCCGTACAGCAGACCCTCGGGTTCAGCCTGCGGCCCCGGGCCGAGGCGCCCCGGCCGGCCACCGCCACCCTGCTGGCGCTCGGCGAGGCGACCCGGGCGCGACGCCGGGTCACCGTCGGCTACCGATCGTGGGCCGGTGAGGCGTCGGTGCGCGACGTCGACCCGTACGGGCTGGTGTTCCACTCCGGCCGGTGGTACGTCGCCGGCCACGACCACCGGCGAGGCGAGGTGCGGACCTTCCGGCTCGACCGGATCACCTCGGTCACGCCCGGCTCGGTGACCTTCGAGGCACCCGAGGACTTCGACCCGGTCGGGCACGTCACCCGGTCACTGGCCGGCGTGGCGTACCGCTGGGAGGTGGAGGTGCTGCTGGAAACCGATCTCGCCCAGGCCCGGCAGCGGATCCCGCCGAGCGTCGCCGAGCTGACCGGCACCGCCGACGGCGTCCTGCTGCGGACCCGGGCCGAGGAGCTGACCGGGATGGCACAGATGCTCGCCGGACTCGGCTGGGCGTTCACCGTCGTACGCCCCGGCGAACTGCGCGACGCCGTCAGCGCGTACGCCGCCCGGCTCGCCGGCTACGCGGACCGGCGCTGACCCGGTGCCGGACGCGGTTCGCGACGCCGCTCCCGGAGAGGCGATCGCCTGACGGCCTGTTCCCGGTCTGGCCTGTTCCCGGTCTGGCCGGCCTGTTTTCGGTCCGTCCCGAGCACCGGGACGGACCGGGGAACGTGGGTACGCAGCAGACCCGGCGGTCAGCCCTTGAGGGCGGCGGCGACCGCGTCGGCGAGCGGGGTGGTGGGGCGGCCGAGCAGGCGCGGCAGGTCGCCGCTGTCGGTGAAGAGTTCATCCCGGCTTGCCCCGACACTGGCGTCGGCGAAGATCTCGGCCACCGGCCGGGGCAGGCCGACGCTGGTGAGGAAGTCGGTGTACTCGGGCTGGGAGAGGTTGCGGTAGGCGACCGTCCGGCCGGACTGCCGGCTCACCTCCTCGGCCAGTTCGGTCAGCGTGAAGGCCGGCTCGCCGCCCAGCTCGTACGCCTGGTTCTCGTGTCCCTCGGTGGTCAGCACGACCGCGCCGGCGGCGGCGAGGTCGGCCCGGGTGGCGCCGGAGATCCGGCCGTCGCCGACGGCGTCGACGATCGCGCCGTGCTCGACCGCCTGGCCCAGGTTGGCCGTGTAGACCTCGAGGTAGAAGGTGTTGCGCAGGAACACGTAGGGCAGCCCCGACTCGCGGATCATCGCCTCGGTGGCCTTGTGCTCGCCGGCCAGGACCATGGTGGTGGTGTCCGCGTTGAGGATGCCGGTGTAGGCGATCAGCCGGACCCCGGCGGCGCGGGCGGCGTCGACGACGTTGCGGTGCTGGGGGATCCGCTGGCCGGCTTCGCTGCCGGAGACGAAGAGCAGCTTCTCGGCGCCGGCGAAGGCGGCGGCCAGGCTCTCCGGGTCGGTGTAGTCGGCCTGGCGCACCTGGACACCCCGCTCGGCGAGGCCGGCGGCCTTGCCCGGGTCGCGGGCGATGGCGACGATCTGACCGGCGGGTACGCCCCGGGCCAGGAGTTCCTCGATGGCCAGCGGCCCGTAGTGGCCGGTCGCTCCGGTGACGACGATCATGCTCAGCTCCTTCGGCGGTTCTCCGCGCTTTCCGCCAAGACTGCACTAACTTTTCGAAAGTGCAACGCTATGGTGAGTGCCATCACAACGGTAAGTATGGCGGTGCCGGATACCGTAAGGGCCATGGCGGAGGGGATCCCGGCAGACGGGTACGACGGCGACGACACGATGGTCGCGGACGTCTTCGCCAAGGACTGCTCGTCCCGTCGGATCGTCGAGAACATCGCCGGCAAGTGGGGCATGCTCGCCCTGGCCGCCCTGCACGAGGGGTCGTACCGGTTCAACGCCCTGCGGCGCAGGGTCGACGGGGTCAGCGAGAAGATGCTCGCCCAGACCCTGCAGGGGCTGGAACGCGACGGACTGGTCCGCCGCGACGTGCAGACCACCATCCCGCCGCACGTGGAGTACAGCCTCACCCCGTTCGGGGAACGGGTCGCCACCACGATCGTCGAGCTGATCCACCTGGTCCAGGCCGAGGTCGACGCCGGCCGCCCCTGACCGGTCCCCGGTATCACCGGCCCGGGTGTGCGGGGACGTGCCGGAAATCCTCTAGGCTCTGCATCGATGACCGAGCTGACCCGCATTCCCGTTGGTGGCGAGCGGCCGTACGACGTACTCGTCGGGCGTGACCTGCTGGCCGGCCTGCCGCCGCTGCTGGACGGCGCCGACCGTGTCGCGGTGCTGCACGCCCCGCCGCTCAAGGCGCACGCCGAGGACCTGGCCGAACGGCTCGGCGCCGCCGGCATCCGACCGTTGACGGTCGAGGTGCCCGACGCTGAGGCCGGCAAGAACGTCGAGGTCGCCGCCCGCTGCTGGGAGCAGCTCGGCGCGGCCGGCTTCACCCGTACCGACGCGGTGGTCGGGATCGGCGGCGGCGCCGTCACCGACGTGGCCGGTTTTGTCGCCGCCTGCTGGCTGCGCGGGGTCCGCTGGGTGCCGGTCTCGACCTCGCTGCTCGGCATGGTCGACGCCGCCGTCGGCGGCAAGACCGGGATCAACACCGCCGCCGGCAAGAACCTGGTCGGCGCCTTCCACCCGCCCGCCGGGGTGATCTGCGACCTGGCGATGCTCGACTCGCTGCCGGCGGTCGACCTGACCGCCGGGCTGGCCGAGGTGGTCAAGTGCGGCTTCATCGCCGACCCGGTGATCCTGGAGCTGATCGAGGCGGATCCGACGGCGGCGGTCGACCCGGCCGGCCCGGTGGTCCGGGAACTGGTCGAGCGCGCGATCCGGGTGAAGGCCGACGTGGTCGCCGGTGACCTGCGCGAGGCCGGCCAGCGGGAGATCCTCAACTACGGGCACACCCTCGGGCACGCCATCGAGAAGGTCGAGGGCTATCGCTGGCGGCACGGGCACGCGATCTCGGTCGGGATGGTCTACGCCGCCGCGCTGGCCAGCCGGGCCGGACGGCTGGACGAGCCGACCGCCGATCGGCACCGCCGCCTGCTGACGATCCTCGGTCTGCCGACCTCGTACCGGGCGGACGCCTGGCCGGACCTGCTGGCCGCGATGCGGGTGGACAAGAAGGCCCGGGGCGACCGGCTGCGGTTCGTGGTGCTCGACGGGCTGGCCCGGACCGCCATCCTGGACGGCCCGGACGACACCCTGCTGCGCGAGGCGTACGCGGCGGTCGCGGAGGAGGTCGTCGCGTGAGGGTGTACGTGCTGAACGGGCCCAACCTGGGCCGCCTCGGCTCCCGCCAGGTCGACGTGTACGGGGTGACCAGCTACGCCGACCTGGTGGCGGGCTGCGAGGCGACCGGCAGGGAACTCGGGCTGGACGTCGAGGTGCGGCAGACCGACGCCGAGCACGAGATGCTCGGCTGGTTGCACGCCGCCGCCGACGAGGAGGCGGCGGTGGTGCTGAACCCGGGCGCCTGGTCGCACTACTCGTACGCGGTCCGGGACGCCTGCGCGATGCTGCGCGGCCCGCTGGTCGAGGTGCACATCTCCAACATCCACGCCCGGGAGGAGTTCCGGCACCACTCGGTGGTCTCCGCGATCGCCACCGGGGTGATCTGTGGCCTCGGCGTGGACGGCTACCGGCTGGCCCTGCTCCACCTGGCGGGCCGGCGGGGCTGATCTCCGGCCGCCGGGCCGCCAGGTGGAGCTGATCTTCGGCCGCCACGGAGGGTCGCGTTTCGCCCGGTCGCGGTTTGCCTCATCAGGTGGTCGGACGCACCAGGACAAGATCAACTGGACGCGGCTTGTAGACTTGCCGGGTCTGTCCGCCGACCTGAAGATCAAGGCAGGAAATGGCCACCACCAACGACCTCAAGAACGGCCTGGTTCTCAACCTCGACGGTGAACTCTGGGCCGTCGTCGAGTTCCAGCACGTCAAGCCCGGCAAGGGTGGCGCGTTCGTCCGTACCACGCTCAAGAACGTGCTTTCCGGCAAGGTCGTCGACAAGACCTTCAACGCGGGCACCAAGGTCGACACGGCCACCGTCGACAAGCGCAACATGCAGTACCTCTACGCCGACGGCGAGGACTACGTCTTCATGGACCTGGAGACGTACGACCAGATCACCGTCCCCGGCGGCACCGTTGGCGAGGCCGCCAACTACCTGCTGCCCGAGGCGGAGGCGATCGTCGCCACCCACGAGAGCGTGCCGCTCTACATCGAGCTGCCGACCAGCGTCGTGCTGGAGGTCACCTACACCGAGCCGGGCCTGCAGGGCGACCGGTCCACCGGCGGCAACAAGCCGGCGACCGTCGAGACCGGTGCGACCGTACAGGTGCCGCTCTTCATCACCACGGGTGAGAAGATCAAGGTCGACACCCGCGACGGTCGTTACCTCGGCCGAGCCTGATGGCCGAGGGCCCCAAGCAGCAGATGCCGGCCCGCCGTAAGGCGCGCAAACGGGCACTGGACGTCCTCTACGAGGCGGACCTGCGGTCCCGCCCGGCGGTCGAGGTGCTGGCCGGCTATCTGCAGCGGCTCGAACAACCCCGTCCGGAGCACATGGGCTACGCGATCGGGCTGGTCGAGGGCGTCGCGGCACACCAGGCCCGGATCGACGAGCTGATCGACAGCTACGCCGAGGGCTGGACGCTGGACCGGATGCCGGTCGTCGACCGCAACCTCGCCCGGATCGCCATCTACGAACTGCTCCACGTCGACGAGATCGACGACGCGGTGGCGATCAGCGAGGCGGTCGAGCTGGCCCGGCAGATGTCGACCGACGACTCGCCGCGCTTCCTCAACGGCATCCTGGGCCGGATCGCCGAGTACGCGACCCGCTGACGGGTCAGGGCCCTTCTTCCGCCCCGGCTGCCCGCCGCAGCCGGGGCCGGCCGTGATCCGGTCATCCCCGCCCAGCAGGGCACCGTCGGCCCAGACCGGTCGACTCCGGATACGAACGCGGGGCCCGTACCGGAAGGTACGGGCCCCGCGTCAGGGGCGGATCAGGACGCGAAGAGCGCCCGGGGGTCGGCGACGAGCACACCGTGCTCGGTGAGCCGCTCGATCAGACCGGAGGGGGACGAGTCGTACACGATCGCGAGCGCCCGCAGGTCGTCCGCGCGAATCGACAGCACCCGCCCGTTGTAGTCACCCCGCTGCTGCTGGATGGCCCGGGCATAGCGGGCGACGTAGGCGAGGTCCTCGGAGGCCTCGTCGTACAGCCGCTCCAGGTCGAGAACGATCTTGTTCGTCGGCTCATGACGAACCCCGCTGCCGTCGGGCAGCAGCTCCGATACGGGCACCCGGTAGAAGTCGGCAAGTTCGGCGAGGCGCGACACCGTGACGGCCCGGTCGCCCCGCTCGTACGAGCCGACGACAACGGCTTTCCACCGCCCGTTCGACTTCTCCTCCACCCCCTGCAGGGAGAGTCCCTGCTGCTGACGGATCGAGCGCAGACGCGCGCCCAACGACTTGGCGTATTCAGAGGGCATTCGGCACTCCCAGTGCTGGTTGCTGGTCGGGGATCTCCCCAGCGATCGCTACGGAGCGTGACGGTACGGGGAATGCGACACGGGGTCAAGTGCTAGTTACCTACCTATTCCAAAGATCCTGTTCCAAGTGCCGGTTTCGGTCAGCTGACCGCCCGGTCAGCCACCGGTCGTGGTCGGCCCCGTGGCCAGTGGTAACGTGGCTGGAGCCCCGGCCCGTGCCGCCATGGCGAGCGCCGGAAATCCGACGTCCTTTAACGACCCGTCCCGTGAGGCGGGGAAGGGGGTCCGCCGTGGCGTACCCGCAGGCTGCCCAGCCGCAGCCAGCCCCACCACCGTCCGTGAAGGTGATCCTGACCAGCGTCGAGCTGGCCCGGGTGGTGGACCGGATCGCCCACCAGATCCTGGAGAAGACCCAGGGCGCCGCCGACACCGTACTGCTCGGTATCCCGACCCGGGGAGCCCCGTTGGCCCGCCGACTGGCGGCGCGGATCAGTGCCTTCGAGGGAATCGACGTACCGGTGGGTGTGCTCGATATCACTCTCTACCGTGACGACCTCCGGCGGCACGCCGTCCGGGCGGTCGGCCCGACCGAGGTGCCCTCCGGTGGCATCGACGGCAAGCGGGTCATCCTCGTCGACGACGTCCTCTTCTCCGGCCGCAGCGCCCGGGCCGCCCTGGACGCGCTGAACGACATCGGCCGGCCGAGCTCGGTCCAGCTCGCCGTCCTCGTCGACCGGGGACACCGCGAACTGCCGATCCGGGCCGACTACGTGGGCAAGAACATCCCGACGGCGCTCTCCGAGAGCGTCAAGGTGACCCTCGCCGAGACTGACGGCGGCGACGAGGTCCGGCTCATCGGAGGTACCGCACCCCAATGAAACACCTACTTTCCGGAGCCGACCTCGACGCGGCCACCGCCACCCGGATCCTCGACACCGCGGCCGAGATGGCCACCGTCGCCGGCCGCGAGGTGAAGAAGCTTCCCGCGCTGCGCGGTCGGACCGTGGTCAACCTCTTCTACGAGGACTCCACCCGGACCCGGATCTCGTTCGAGGCGGCGGCCAAGCGGCTCTCCGCCGACGTGATCAACTTTTCGGCGAAGGGCTCCAGCGTCTCCAAGGGCGAGAGCCTCAAGGACACCGCGCTGACCCTGCAGGCGATGGGGGCCGACGCGGTGGTGGTCCGCCACCCCGCCTCCGGGGCCCCGCACCGGCTCGCCAACTGGGTGGACGGTTCGGTGCTCAACGCCGGCGACGGCACCCACGAGCACCCGACCCAGGCGCTGCTCGACGCGTACACGATGCGGTCCCGGCTCGGCCGGATCGCCGGCCTGCACGTCGCGGTCGTCGGGGACGTGCTGCACAGCCGGGTGGCCCGCTCGAACGTGCTGCTGCTGGCCACCCTCGGGGCCAAGGTCACCCTGGTCGGGCCGCCGACCCTGATCCCGGTCGACATCGGGCCGGCACTGGCCCCGGGCACCGAGGTCTCGTACGACCTGGACGCCGTGCTGCCGACCGCCGACGTGGTGATGATGCTGCGGGTGCAGCGGGAACGGATGGCCGACTCCTACTTCCCGTCGGCCCGGGAGTACGCCCGCCGCTACGGGCTGGACGGACCCCGGATGCGCCGGCTGCCGGACCACGCGATCGTGATGCACCCCGGGCCGATGAACCGGGGCATGGAGATCGCTCCGGAGGTCGCCGACTCACCCCGGTCCACCATCGTCGAACAGGTCACCAACGGGGTCTCCGTCCGGATGGCCTGCCTGTACCTGCTGCTGGGGGGAATGAACCGATGAGCGAGTCGTACCTGATCCGGGGGGTCCGGGTGCTCGGCGCCGAGCCGACCGACCTGCTGCTGCGCGACGGCGTGGTGGCCGAGGTCGGCCGCGGCCTGGACACCCGGGGCGCCGCCGTGGTCGACGGCGACGGGCTGGTCGCCCTGCCCGGCCTGGTCGACCTCCACACCCACCTGCGCGAACCGGGCCGGGAGGACGCCGAGACCGTCGAGTCCGGATCCCGGGCCGCCGCGCTCGGCGGCTACACCGCCGTCTGCGCGATGGCGAACACCTCCCCGGTCGCCGACACCGCGGGCGTGGTCGAGCAGGTGTGGCGGCTCGGCCGCGAGGCCGGCCTGGTCGACGTGCAGCCGATCGGCGCGGTCACCGTCGGACTGGCTGGCGAGCGACTCGCCGAACTCGGCGCGATGGCCTCCTCCGCCGCCCGGGTCCGGATCTTCTCCGACGACGGGCACTGCGTCGCCGACCCCCGGCTGATGCGCCGGGCGCTGGAGTACGTCAAGGCGTTCGACGGTGTCATCGCCCAGCACGCCGAGGAGCCCCGGCTGACCGAGGGCGCCCAGATGCACGAGGGTGAGGTCTCCACCCGGCTCGGCCTCACCGGCTGGCCGGCGGTGGCCGAGGAGGCGATCATCGCCCGGGACGTGCTGCTCGCCGAACACGTCGGCAGCCGGCTGCACGTCTGCCACGTCTCCACCGCCGGCAGCGTCGAGGTGCTCCGGCACGCCAGGGCCCGTGGGGTACGGGTCACCGCCGAGGTCACCCCGCACCACCTGCTGCTCACCGACACCCGCGCCGAGACGTACGACCCGGTCTTCAAGGTCAACCCGCCGCTGCGTACCGCCGCCGACGTCACCGCGCTGCGCGAGGCACTGGTCGAGGGGGTCATCGACATCGTCGCCACCGACCACGCCCCGCACGCGCTGGAGGACAAGGAGTGCGAGTGGGCGTACGCCCGGCCCGGCATGCTCGGCCTGGAGACCGCGCTGTCGGTGCTGCTCAGCGTCGTCGGCGAGCGGTGGGACCTGATCGCCGAGCGGATGTCCCGTACCCCGGCCCGGATCGCCGGCCTGACCGAGCACGGTCGGGACCCGGCGCCGGGCGTGGCGGCCAACCTGACCCTGGTCGACCCGGCGGCCCGCCGGACGATCGACCCGAACGAGACGGCCAGCCGCAGCCGCAACACCCCGTACGCGGGAATCACACTGCCCGGTCGGATCGTCGCCACCTTCCTGCGCGGCGAGCCGACGGTGCTGGACGGAAAGGCCGTGAAGTGATCCGAACCGAGTTCCGCAACCCCACGACCCGGATCGGAGGCCTGTGGTGAGCAACAGAAGGCGACCAGCGATCCTGGTCCTGGAGGACGGGCGGACCTTCCGCGGCGAGTCGTACGGCAGTGTCGGGGAGACCTTCGGCGAGGCGGTCTTCAACACCGGGATGACCGGCTACCAGGAGACGCTCACCGACCCGTCGTACCACCGGCAGGTGGTGGTGCAGACCGCGCCGCACATCGGCAACACCGGGGTCAACCACGAGGACGACGAGTCCGGCCGGATCTGGGTCGCCGGCTACGTGGTCCGGGACCCGGCCCGGGTCGGCTCGAACTGGCGGGCCACCGGCGGTCTGGAGGACCGGCTCGCCAGCGAGGGTGTGGTCGGGATCAGCGGGGTCGACACCCGCGCCCTGACCCGGCACCTGCGGGACCGCGGCGCGATGCGGGTCGGGGTCTCCAGCCTCGACGTCGACCCGGCGGCGCTGCTGGCCCGGGTACGCGAGGCGCCGAAGATGGTCGGCGCGGACCTGTCGGCCGAGGTGAGCACGGCCAAGCCGTACACGGTCGAGGCCGAGGGGGAGCACCGGTTCACCGTCGCCGCCCTGGACCTCGGCATCAAGCGGAACGTCCCGCGCCGGCTCGCCGCACGCGGCGTCACGACCCACGTGCTGCCGGCGAACTCCAGCATCGACGACCTGGTCGCCACCGGCGCGGACGCGGTCTTCTTCTCGCCCGGTCCCGGTGACCCGGCCACCGCCGACCACCCGGTCGGGCTGGCCCGGGAGGTGATGCGGCGGCAGATCCCGCTCTTCGGCATCTGCTTCGGCAGCCAGATCCTCGGCCGCGCGCTCGGCTTCGGCACCTACAAGCTGGGGTACGGCCACCGCGGCATCAACCAGCCGGTGCTGGACCGGACCACCGGCAAGGTCGAGGTGACCAGCCACAACCACGGCTTCGCGGTCGAGGTGCCGGGCGCCGGTGCGGGGCTGGTGGTGCCGGACCAGGTGATCGACACCGACTTCGGCGGGGTCGAGGTCAGCCACGTCTGCCTCAACGACAACGTGGTCGAGGGCCTGCGGGCCAAGGACGTGCCGGCGTTCACCGTGCAGTACCACCCCGAGGCGGCGGCCGGCCCGCATGACGCGGACTACCTGTTCGACCGTTTCGTGGAACTTGTGGAACGAAGGGGCCAACGCGGCGCCGAACTGATCGAAGGCGGCAAGCATGCCTAAGCGGAGCGACCTGAAGCACGTGATGGTGATCGGCTCCGGCCCGATCGTCATCGGGCAGGCCTGCGAGTTCGACTACTCCGGCACCCAGGCCTGCCGGGTGCTGCGCAGCGAGGGGCTGCGGGTCAGCCTGGTCAACTCCAACCCGGCGACCATCATGACCGACCCGGAGTTCGCCGACGCGACGTACGTCGAGCCGATCACCCCGGAGTTCGTCGAGCTGGTCATCGCCAAGGAACGCCCGGACGCGCTGCTGCCCACGCTCGGTGGGCAGACCGCGCTGAACACCGCGGTCGCGCTGCACGAGTCCGGGGTGCTCGCCAAGTACGGCGTGGAGCTGATCGGCGCGGACATCGACGCGATCCGCCGGGGCGAGGACCGCCAGCTGTTCAAGGAGATCGTCGCCCGGGCCGGCGGCGAGACCCCGCGCAGCCGGGTATGCCACTCGATGGACGAGGTCCGGGAGACCGTGGCCGAGCTGGGCCTGCCGGTGGTGATCCGGCCGTCGTTCACGATGGGTGGCCTCGGTTCCGGGATGGCGCACACCGACGAGGACCTGGAGCGGATCGCCGGCGCCGGTCTGGCCGAGAGCCCGGTGCACGAGGTCCTCATCGAGGAGAGTGTGCTCGGCTGGAAGGAGTACGAGCTCGAGCTGATGCGGGACCGCAACGACAACGTCGTGGTGGTCTGCTCGATCGAGAACGTCGACCCGATGGGTGTGCACACGGGCGACAGCGTCACGGTCGCCCCGGCGATGACCCTCACCGACCGGGAGTACCAGCGGCTGCGTGACCTCGGCATCGCGGTGCTCCGCGAGGTCGGCGTGGACACCGGCGGCTGCAACATCCAGTTCGCCGTGAACCCGCGCGACGGCCGGCTGGTCGTGATCGAGATGAACCCCCGGGTCTCCCGGTCGTCCGCGCTGGCCTCCAAGGCGACCGGCTTCCCGATCGCGAAGATCGCCGCCAAGCTTGCCATCGGCTACACCCTGGACGAGATCCCGAACGACATCACCCTGCAGACCCCGGCGGCGTTCGAGCCGACCCTGGACTACGTGGTGGTGAAGATCCCCCGGTTCGCCTTCGAGAAGTTCCCGGCCGCCGACCGGGAACTGACCACCACGATGAAGTCGGTCGGTGAGGCGATGAGCCTGGGCCGCAACTTCACCGAGGCGTTGAACAAGGCGATGCGCTCGATGGAGACGAAGGAGGCCGGCTTCTGGACGACGCCGGACCCCGACGGCGTCACCCTGGAGCGCACCCTGGCCGCGTTGGCCACCCCGCACGACGGGCGGCTCTACACGCTGGAGCGGGCACTGCGGCTCGGCGCCTCGGTGGCCGAGGTGTCGGCCGCCTCCGGCGGCATCGACCCGTGGTTCGTCGACCAGATCGCCGGCCTGGTCGAGTTGCGCGCCGAGATCGTCGGCGCGGCCGTCCTCGACGAGGAACTGCTGCGCCGGGCGAAGCGGGCCGGGATCTCCGACCGGCAGCTCGCCGCGCTCCGCCCGGAACTCGCCGCCGAGGACGGGGTCCGGACCCTGCGGCACCGGCTCGGGCTGCGCCCGGTCTACAAGACCGTGGACACCTGCGCCGCCGAGTTCGCCGCCGGTACGCCGTACCACTACAGCAGCTACGACGACGAGACCGAGGTGACCGGGTCGGACCGGCCGAAGGTGCTGATCCTCGGCTCCGGACCGAACCGGATCGGACAGGGCATCGAGTTCGACTACTCGTGCGTGCACGCCGTACAGGCGCTGCGAAGCGCCGGGTACGAGACGGTGATGGTCAACTGCAACCCGGAGACCGTCTCCACCGACTACGACACCGCCGACCGGCTCTACTTCGAGCCGCTCACCTTCGAGGACGTGCTGGAGGTCTGGCACGCCGAGGACAGCTCCGGCAAGGCGGCCGGCGGGCCGGGCGTGATCGGGGTGGTCGTCCAGCTCGGCGGGCAGACCCCGCTCGGGCTGGCCCAGCGGCTCAAGGACGCCGGGGTGCCGATCGTCGGCACCTCGCCGGAGTCGATCCACCTGGCCGAGGACCGGGGCGCGTTCGGCGCGCTGCTCGACGCGGCCGGGCTGCGCTCGCCGGCGCACGGCACCGCCACCTCGTACGAGGAGGCGCGGGCGATCGCCGAGGAGATCGGCTACCCGGTGCTGGTCCGGCCCTCGTACGTGCTCGGCGGCCGGGGCATGGAGATCGTCTACGACGACCCGACGCTGCGCGACTACATCGCCCGGGCCACCGACATCTCGCCGGACCACCCGGTCCTGGTCGACCGGTTCCTCGACGACGCGATCGAGATCGACGTGGACGCGCTCTGCGACGCCGACGGTGAGGTCTACATCGGCGGCGTGATGGAGCACATCGAGGAGGCCGGCATCCACTCCGGCGACTCGTCCTGCGCGCTGCCGCCGATCACCCTGGCCAGCTCCCACCTGGAGGCGGTCCGCCGCTACACGGTGGAGATCGCCCGCGGTGTCGGGGTACGCGGTCTGCTGAACGTCCAGTACGCGCTCAAGGACGACGTCCTCTACGTCCTGGAGGCCAATCCCCGGGCCTCCAGGACCGTGCCGTTCGTCTCGAAGGCGACCGCCGTGCCGTTGGCCAAGGCGGCGGCCCGGATCATGCTCGGTGCCACGGTCGCCGAGCTGCGGGCCGAGCGGTTGCTGCCGCCGACCGGGGACGGTGGTTCACTGCCGGTCGACGCGCCGGTCGCGGTGAAGGAGGCGGTGCTGCCGTTCAAGCGGTTCCGTACCCCGACCGGCAAGGGCATCGACTCGCTGCTCGGACCGGAGATGAAGTCGACCGGCGAGGTGATGGGGATCGACACCGCCTTCGGGCACGCCTTCGCCAAGTCGCAGGCGGCGGTCTACGGTTCGCTGCCGACCCGGGGCAAGGTCTTCGTCTCCGTCGCGAACCGCGACAAGCGGGGGATGATCTTCCCGATCAAGCGTCTCGCCGACCTCGGCTTCGAGATCGTCGCCACGGTCGGCACCGGTGAGGTGCTGCGCCGGTACGGCATCTCCTGCGAGCTGATCCGCAAGCACTACGAGGAGGACGGCGACGGCCCGGACGCGGTGTCGCTGATCGCGGCCGGCGAGGTCGGGTTGGTGATCAACACTCCGCAGGGTTCGGGGGCCAGCGCCCGGTCCGACGGGTACGAGATCCGCAGTGCGGCGGTCGGCGCCGACGTCCCGTGCATCACCACCGTGCCGGGTGCGGCGGCGGCGGTGATGGGGATCGAGGCCCTGATCCGGGGCGACATGACGGTCCGACCGCTGCAGCAGCTGCACGCGGTGCTGCGGGCCGGCGAGTGACCGCGCCGACCACCACGCCCGGCGGCCCGGCCGGTGCGGCGCCGACCCTGTTCGACCGGGTCGTCCGGCCGGCGCTGTTCCGGATCGGCGGCGGGGACGCCGAGGCGGCGCACGAGTGGACGCTGCGCCGGCTCGCCGGGGTCTCCCGGCGGCCGGCGCTGTTGGCCGCGCTCCGGGCCCGGTACGCGGTGCACGCCCCGCGTACCGTCTTCGGGCTCGACTTCCCCAACCCGGTC
The DNA here is from genome assembly GCF_039871775.1 of Plantactinospora sp. B5E13. Taxonomy (NCBI): domain Bacteria; kingdom Bacillati; phylum Actinomycetota; class Actinomycetes; order Micromonosporales; family Micromonosporaceae; genus Plantactinospora; species Plantactinospora sp. B5E13. Next base: position 30,795 of record NZ_JBDPLT010000022.1, on the reverse strand, counting down.
GGGTTGGCCGCCGGAATGGACAAGGACGGCCGGGCGCTGCCTGCCTGGCCGGCCCTCGGCTTCGGTTTCGTCGAGGTCGGCACGGTCACCGCGCACGCGCAACCGGGAAACCCCCGGCCCCGGCTGTTCCGGTTGCCGAGCAGCGGCGCCGTGATCAACCGGATGGGTTTCAACAACGCCGGCGCGGCGGCGCTGGCGGCCCGGCTGGCCGTCCTGGACCGGCCGCTGGGGGTGCCGCTGGGCATCTCGCTCGGCAAGTCCAAGGTGACCCCGATCGAGGAGGCGGTCGAGGACTACCTCGCCTCCTACCGGGCGCTGTACGCGTACGGCGACTACTTCGCGGTCAACGTGTCGTCGCCGAACACGCCGGGGCTGCGGACCCTGCAGGACCGGTCGCACCTGGACGCGCTGCTGACCGCCCTGGTGGGGGAGAAGCCGGTGCTGGTGAAGATCGCACCGGACCTGACCGACGCGGCGGTCGCCGAGCTGCTGGAGGTCTGCCTGGACCGGGGCGCGGCCGGGGTGATCGCCACCAACACCACGCTGGCACGGGACGGGCTGGCCCCGGTCGACCTGCCCCGGGCCGGCGAGGCGGGCGGGCTCTCCGGCCGACCACTGACCGCCCGGGCCCGACAGGTGGTCTCGTTCGTGCACCGGGAGACCGGGGGACGGCTGCCGGTGATCGGGGTCGGCGGCATCCTCGACCCGGCCGACGGCACCGCCCTGCTGGACGCCGGCGCCGAGCTGGTGCAGCTCTACACCGGGTTCGTCTACCGCGGGCCGGGGCTGGTCCGCGGACTCGCCAGGGCGGCGCGGAACTGACCACGGAAGGCGGACGGCGATGGGCGTGGAGACGGTGGCGCCGGGCCGGGCGGGCATGACGCCCGAGGAGATCGTCGCGGCGGACCGGGCGCACGTCTGGCACCCGTACGCCCCGATGCCGGCCCGTACCGACCCGTACGTGGTGGACAGCGCGGCCGGGGTACGGCTGCGCCTGGCCGACGGCCGGGAACTGGTCGACGGGATGTCGTCGTGGTGGGCGGCGATCCACGGCTACCGGCATCCGGCGCTGGACGCGGCGGTCACCGACCAGCTGGGCCGGATGAGCCACGTCATGTTCGGCGGGCTCACCCACGAGCCGGCGGTCGAACTGGCCCGGACCCTGGTCGAGATCACCCCGTCCGGTCTGGAGCACGTCTTCCTCTGCGACTCCGGCTCGGTCGGGGTCGAGGTCGCGGTCAAGATGGCGTTGCAGTACCAGCGGGGCCGGGGTCGACCGGGGCGGCACCGGCTGGCCACCTGGCGGGGCGGCTACCACGGCGACACGTTCCACCCGATGAGCGTCTGTGACCCGGTGGGCGGGATGCACTCGCTCTGGACCGGCGTGCTGCCCCGGCAGGTCTTCGCCGACCTGCCCCCCGCCGGCTTCGACGCCCCGGTCGACGAGGCGTACGCGGCGTCCCTGGTGGACGCGGTGCGGCGGCACGCCGACGAGATCGCCGCGGTGATCGTCGAGCCGGTGGTGCAGGGGGCCGGCGGGATGCGTTTCCACAATCCGGCCTACCTGCGGGTGCTGCGCGAGGTCACCGCCGCGCACGACATCGTGCTGATCTTCGACGAGATCGCCACCGGGTTCGGCCGGACCGGTGAGCTCTTCGCGGCGGACCACGCCGGGGTGACGCCGGACGTCCTCTGCGTCGGCAAGGCGCTCACCGGCGGTTATCTGAGCATGGCCGCCACGCTCTGCACCCCGGCGATTGCCGACGGCATCTCGGCGACCGGCGTGCTCGCCCACGGCCCGACGTTCATGGGCAACCCGCTCGCCTGCGCGGCCGCAAACGCCTCCATCGGGCTGCTACGGGCCGGAAACTGGGCAGGGGAGGTGTCCAGGGTGCGGGCGGGGCTGGAAGCCGGTCTGACGCCGTTGCGGGCCGCTGCCGGGGTCGCGGACGTCCGGGTGCTGGGCGCGATCGGAGTGGTGCAGCTCGACCACGAGGTCGACATGGTGGCGGCGACCGCCGCTGCGGTTGCGCACGGGGTGTGGCTGCGGCCGTTCCGGGACCTGATCTACACGATGCCGCCGTACGTCACCGACGACGAGGACCTGGCCCGGATCTGTACGGCGATCGGCGCCGCCGCCGCGGCCGGCTGACGGGTCGCCATCCGGGCGGCCCGGGGGAGAGGAGAAGACGATGGAGACCTTCGGCAGCCGGTTGCACCGGGCCATGGCGGAGCGGGGACCACTCTGCGTGGGCATCGATCCCCACCCGGCCCTGTTGGCCCGGTGGGGCCTCTCGGACGACCTGGCCGGGCTGACCCGGTTCAGCCGGACCGTGGTCGACGCGCTCGGCGACCGGGTCGCGGTGGTCAAGCCGCAGTCCGCGTTCTTCGAGCGGTTCGGGTCGCAGGGACTCGCGGTACTTGAGTCAATTATCCGACAGTTGCGGACCGCCGGTGCCCTCGTTCTGCTCGACGTCAAGCGCGGCGACATCGGCTCGACGGTCGCCGCGTACGCCGACGCGTACCTTGATCCATCGAGTCCTCTCCATGTCGACGCGGTGACCGCGAGCCCGTTCCTGGGGGTCGGCGCGCTCGCTCCGATGTTCGACGCGGCGCGCGCGCACGGCGGCGGCGTTTTTGTGCTCGCGCTCACCTCGAACCCGGAGGGCGCGAGCGTGCAGCGCGCCCGCAGTGCGGACGGCCGGACCGTGGCGCAGACCGTCATCGACGAGATTTCCCAGCTCAACGAGGGTGCGCGGCCGCTGGGCAGCTTCGGTCTCGTGGTCGGCGCCACGATCGGGGAGACCGGCCACGACCTGTCCAAGGTCAATGGGCCACTGCTCGCGCCGGGCCTCGGCGCGCAGGGCGGACGGGCCGCCGACCTGCGTACGGTCTTCGGCGACGAGCTCTCCACGGTGCTCCCGTCGTACTCCCGGGAGGTGCTCGGCGCGGGCCCGGATCCGGCCGCGTTGCGGGCCGCGGCGGACCGTGTTCTGGTCGACTGCCGGTCCGCGCTGACCGCCGCCGGTCAGTGATCTTGTGGTCACGCTGACATGATCATGGCGCGCCCACGTTGCCGAAAGCTCCGTTGACCGCTAGTTTTCCCGGCGCTGGGAACCACGTACCCCTTTGGTTCCCAGGCACACCACGTTTCACAGATGCGGCGGTGCGTTCCGCCCGTCGCGATAGGGACCTGAGGAGAACTGGTGCCGCTCCCCCAACTGAGCCCCGAGCAGCGTGCCGCCGCGCTGGAAAAGGCTGCGGAGATCCGCAAAGCCCGTGCCAAGCTCAAGGAAGAGCTGAAGCAGGGCAAGACCACCCTGGCCGCCGTCCTCGACCGGGCGGAGGCGGACGATGTCGTCGGCAAGCTGAAGGTCTCCGCCGTCCTTCAGGCGATGCCGGGAATCGGCAAGATCCGGGCTACCCAGATCATGGAGAAGCTCAAGATTGCCGACAGCCGTCGCCTGCGTGGCCTCGGTGAGCAGCAGCGCAAGGCACTGCTTGGAGAGTTCTCGGCGAACTAGTTCCAGTCGCCGTGTAGAAACAAGCAGTGAGTACGCATGACGATGTCCGCCAGTCGGCTCGTCTCACGGTCCTTGCCGGCCCCTCCGGGGTCGGCAAGGACAGCGTGACGGAACTTGTCCGGACGCGATCGCCGGGGCTGTGGCGATCGGTCCCGCTGACCACCCGCCCCCGTCGGGAACACGAGATCGACGGCGTGCACCACCGTTTCGTCGACCGGGCGGAATTCGCCCGTCTGCTCGATGACGGACAGTTGCTGGAGTGGTCGGAAATAGGCGTTCACCGCTACGGTACGCCGAGCGGTCCGGTACGGATGCGGCTCTCCGCCGGCCGCCCGGTGCTGCTGACGATCGACCTCCGAGGTGCCCGCCAGGTCCGGGCGGCGATGCCGGAGGCCCGGTTGGTGTACCTCGCCCCGCCGGGAGTCGACGTCCGCGCCGTTGGTCGGGAATTCGACGTAACGGTCGTCAACCACGTCATCGAGCGGGCCGCCGACGAACTGGTAGGCTTGCTCGGTTCGTGCCACTTGACGTCGAGCTGACGCAACGTTGAACGGACCCCGAACTTCAGCACCACCGAACTTCAGGACACCGAACGTCAGAACGACCGCAGTCCCGCACGACCGCTCTCCAGAACGACTCCGACCTGACCGCCCTCGGGTGGTCGCGCAGACACAGAGGTTTCTCCCGTGGGATCCATCGCCAGTCCCGAAGGCATCACCAACCCGCCGATCGACGAGCTGCTCGAGAAGACCACCTCCAAGTACGCCCTGGTGATCTTCGCCGCCAAGCGGGCCCGCCAGGTCAACGCCTACTACAGCCAGCTCGGCGAGGGCCTGCTGGAGTACGTCGGCCCGCTGGTGGAGACCACCCCGCAGGAGAAGCCGCTGTCGATCGCGATGCGGGAGATCAACGCGGGTCTGCTCACCGCAGAGCCGACCGACCAGCCGTAGCGGCGGCCGGGACGTCGGAGATGACCTCGGTCGTACTCGGGGTCGGCGGTGGGATCGCCGCCTACAAGGCGTGCGAACTGCTGCGGCTGTTCACCGAGTCGGGCCACCGGGTCCGGGTCGTGCCGACCGCCGCCGCGCTGCGGTTCGTCGGGGCCCCGACCTGGGCGGCGCTGAGCGGGCAGCCGGTCGCCGACGACGTCTGGGCCGACGTGCAGGAGGTGCCGCACGTCCGCCTCGGTCAGGGCGCCGACCTGGTGGTCGTGGCCCCGGCCACGGCCGACCTGATGGCCCGGGCCGCGCACGGTCTCGCCGACGACCTGCTGACCAACACCCTGCTCACCGCCCGCTGCCCGGTGGTGCTCGCGCCGGCGATGCACACCGAGATGTGGGAGCACCCGGCCACCGTGGAGAACGTGGCGACCCTGCGTCGGCGTGGCGTCCTGGTGCTCGAACCGGCGACCGGCCGGCTGACCGGGGTGGACACCGGCAAGGGCCGGCTGCCCGACCCGGCCGAGATCTTCGCGGTCGCCCGCCGGGTGTTGGCCCGGGGAGTGGATGCCCCCCGGGACCTGGCCGGTCGACGGGTGGTGGTCACCGCCGGTGGCACCCGCGAGCCGCTGGACCCGGTGCGGTTCCTCGGCAACCGGTCGTCCGGCAAGCAGGGTTACGCGTTTGCCCGTACCGCGCTGGCCCGGGGAGCCCGGGTCACCCTGATCGCCGCGAACGTTTCCCTGCCGGATCCGGCCGGCGCGGACGTGGTCCGGGTCGGCACCACCGAGGAACTGCGCAAGGCGACCCTCGAGGCGGCCGAGACGGCCGACGCGGTGGTGATGGCGGCGGCGCCGGCGGACTTCCGGCCGGCGACGTACGCCTCCGATAAGATCAAGAAGTCGGACCGGGGCGACACGCTCACCGTCGAGCTGGTGGCCAACCCCGACATCGCCGCCGAGCTCGGCGAGCGTCGACGGCCGGAGCAGGTACTGGTCGCCTTCGCCGCCGAGACCAGTGACGCCGAGGCCAACGCCCGGGGCAAGCTGGCCCGGAAGAAGGCCGACCTGATCGTCGTCAACGAGGTCGGGCCGGACAAGGTCTTCGGGGCCGACACCAATACGGCGGTCGTACTGGGCGCTGACGGGTCGACGACAGCTTTTTCCGAGCAATCCAAGGAAGATCTCGCCGATGCCGTCTGGGATCTGGTAACAACGCGCTTAACCGGATCGTCACGTCGCGGCGCGACGTTGTAGTGCACTGGTCAGGGCGGCGGGTGACTAAACTGCCGCGAAACGTGTATTCGAGCCTTTTAGGAGCACCGTGGTACGCCGCCTGTTCACATCCGAGTCGGTCACGGAAGGCCACCCGGACAAGATCGCTGACCAGATCAGCGACGGAATCCTCGACGCGCTGCTGGACCAGGACCCGCGTAGCCGGGTCGCGGTCGAAACGCTCATCACCACCGGCCAGGTGCACGTCGCGGGCGAGGTGACCACAAAGGCGTACGCCGACATTCCGGCGATCGTCCGGGAGACGATCCTCGGCATCGGCTACGACTCGTCGAAGAAGGGTTTCGACGGGGCCTCCTGCGGGGTCAGTGTCTCGATCGGCTCCCAGTCGCCGGACATCGCCCAGGGTGTGGACAGCGCCCTGGAGCTGCGCTCCGGCTCGTCGGAGAGTGCGCTGGACGCGCAGGGTGCCGGTGACCAGGGGATGATGTTCGGCTTCGCCTGCTCGGAGACGCCCGAGCTGATGCCGCTGCCGATCGCGCTGGCGCACCGGCTGGCCCGCCGGCTGGCCGCCACCCGCAAGGACGGCACGATCCCGTACCTGCGCCCGGACGGCAAGACCCAGGTCACCATCGAGTACGACGGCCTGCGCCCGGTCCGGCTGGACACGGTGGTGGTCTCCAGCCAGCACGCCGCCGACATCTCGCTGGAGTCGCTGCTCACCCCGGACATCCGTGAGCACGTCATCGAGCCGGAGCTGGAGGAACTGGGCCTGCAGGTCGAGGGCTACCGGCTGCTGGTGAACCCGACCGGCCGGTTCGAGATCGGCGGCCCGATGGGCGACGCCGGGCTGACCGGTCGGAAGATCATTGTCGACACCTACGGCGGGTACGCCCGGCACGGCGGCGGCGCCTTCTCCGGCAAGGACCCGTCGAAGGTGGACCGGTCGGCGGCGTACGCGACCCGCTGGGTGGCGAAGAACGTGGTCGCGGCCGGGCTCGCCGAGCGCTGCGAGGTGCAGGTCGCGTACGCGATCGGCAAGGCACACCCGGTCAGCCTCTTCATCGAGACCTTCGGCACCGAGAACGTCCCGGTCGACCGGATCGAGCACGCCGTGCGTGAGGTCTTCGACCTGCGCCCCGCCGCGATCATCCGGGACCTGCACCTACTCCGCCCGATCTACCGGCAGACCGCGGCGTACGGCCACTTCGGCCGTGAGCTGCCCGACCTGACCTGGGAGAGCACGGACCGCGCCGCCGACCTCAAGTCGGCCGCGGGAGCCTGACCAGCGGCAAGCGCAGCGACCGGCAGCCCGCCAGCGGGCTGCCGGTCGCTCGCGTCTGTGTGGATGTGCCGCTGGCCCACCTCGACCGGCTCTTCGACTACCTGGTGCCGGAGGAACTGTCCGCGCAGGCCCGGCCCGGCACCCGGGTCCGGGTCCGGTTCGCCGGCCAGCTGGTGGACGGCTGGCTGATCGAGCGCGCCGACGTGTCGGCGCACGACGGCCGGCTGAGCTATCTCGAGCGGCTGGTCTCCCCGGAGCCGGTACTGACCCCGGAGGTCGCCCGGTTGGCCCGGGCGGTCGCCGACCGGTACGCCGGCAACCTCGCCGACGTCCTACGACTGGCGGTGCCGCCGCGGCACGCCCGGGTGGAACGCGAGGCGCCGGATCCCGGTCCCGCCGCTGCCGCCGGGGACGTCGCCGACGTTCCTGACGCGCCGGCGGTCGACGGTGGGCCGGTGTCCGGCGGCGCTGCCGCGGTCGATGCCGGTGCCAGCGAGCCCGGTGGGCCGGTGGGCGGGGCGGTTGCCGACGTGACCGCCGGCGTCGGGGAGCCGGGTGGGCCGGTGGGCGTCGGGGAGTCCGGTGGCGACGGGGCGGGCTGGCGGAACTATCCGGCCGGCCCGGGGTTCCTGCGCGCCCTCGCCGACGGGCGGGCCCCACGGGCGGTGTGGAACGCCCTGCCCGGCGAGGCGTGGGCGGAACGGTTCGCGGAGGCCGCCGCAGCCACCGTGGGCAGCGGGCGGGGCGTGGTCGCCGTGGTCGCCGACGCGCGCGACCTCGGACGACTCGACGCCGCGCTGACCCGACAGCTCGGTCCCGGCCGGCACGTCACGCTCTCCGCGGCGCTCGGCCCGGCCCGGCGGTACCGGGCCTTCCTGGCCGCCTGCCGAGGCCGGGTGCCGGTGGTCATCGGGACCCGGGCGGCGATGTTCGCCCCGGTCGCGGACCTCGGACTGGTGGCGATCTGGGACGACGGGGACGATCTGCACGCCGAGCCGAGGGCACCGTACCCGCACGCCCGGGAGGTGCTGCTGACCCGTGCCCAGCTCGGCAACGCCGCCGCCCTGGTGGCCGGGCACGCCCGGACGGTGGAGGGGCAACTGCTGGTGGAGACCGGATGGGCGAGGGAGATCGTCGCCGACCGGTCGACCCTGCGGTCCCGTACGCCCCGGGTGACGCCGACCGGGGACGATCCGCAGCTGGCCCGCGACCCCGCCGCCGCATCCGCCCGTCTGCCCAGTCTCGCCTGGGAGGCGGCCCGGACGGCGTTGAAGGCCGACACCCCGGTCCTGGTCCAGGTGCCCCGACGCGGTTACCTGCCGTCGGTGGCCTGCGCCGAGTGCCGTGCGCCGGCCCGGTGTCCGCACTGCGCCGGTCCGCTCGGACTGCGGTCGGCGGGTGCGCCCCCCGCCTGCCGGTGGTGCGCCCGGGTCGCCGCCGGGTACGCCTGTCCGCACTGCGGAGGTCGGCGGCTGCGGGCGGCGGTGGTGGGCGCCCGACGTACCGCCGAGGAACTCGGCCGGGCGTTCCCCGGAGTGCCGGTGCGGACCTCGGGCCGGGAGGAGGTGCTGGACGAGGTACCCGGTGGCGCGGGACTGGTGATCTCCACTCCCGGGGCCGAGCCGGTCGCCGCGGGCGGGTTCGGTGCCGTCCTGCTGCTCGACTCCTGGGCGTTGCTCACCCGGGCCGACCTGCGGGCCGGGGAGGAGGCGTTGCGGCGTTGGCTGGCGGCGGCGGCGCTGGCCCGGCCCGGTCCGGCCGGTGGCCGGGTGGTGGTGGTCGCCGACGGCGGGCTGGCGCCGGTGCAGGCGCTGCTGCGCTGGGATCCGGTCTGGTTCGCCGCCCGCGAGCTGACCGAACGACGTGAGCTGGGCTTCCCGCCAGCGGCCCGGATGGCGAGTCTGACCGGTACGGCACCGGCGGTGGCGGAGTTGCTCGAGGCGGCCCGGCTGCCCGAGGGGGCGGAACTGCTCGGTCCGGTGCCGGCCGGCGACGGGCAGGAACGGATGCTGGTCCGGGTGCCCCGGTCCCGCGCCGCCGCCCTCGCCGCCGCGTTGCACATCGCGGCGGCGGTGCGTACGGCCCGGAAGGCGAACCAGCCGGTACGCGTCCAGGTCGACCCGAACGCCATCTTCTGACCGGCTGTCATCCCGGAGCCGGCGTCGTCGCCGACCCCCCCGGGGTCTGAATCAGGTTCACCTGTTGCGAGATCTCCCTCACGGAGAGTTGTTTTCTCTGTGGGTGATCCGGGGTATCCGAGGGGGGACGGACTTGGTGTCCGACCGGATGGCCAGGATACGGGTGATACCATCGCCCCTCATGCTGCACGCGGGGTTGCGTAACGGTGAGTGATCGCGCCGGTTCGGCGCTCAAGCTATTGATCTTGACGAGCCCGGGATCAGGAGTGGGTAGGTCGTGACCGGTCGGCAGTCGATCGTCCTGAATGGCGATCTTGGTAGCGGCAAGAGCACCGTTTCGATCGAACTCGCCAAGCGGCTGGGCCTGCGGCGGGTGAGTGTCGGTGATCTCTACCGGGAAATGGCACAACAGCGGCAGATGACCGCGCTGCAGCTCAACCTGCACGCGGAACTCGACCAGGCGGTCGACGGCTACGTCGACCAACTCCAGCAGGACATCGCCGACTCCGGTGAACAGTTGATCGTCGACAGCCGGCTCGCCTGGCACTTCTTCAAACACGCTCTCAAGATCCACATGATCACCGAGCCGACCGAGGCGGCCCGCCGGGTCCTCGCCCGGCCGTCCGGCCCGGCCGAGAGCTACTCGTCGATCGAGGAGGCGAGGGACAAACTCCAGGAGCGCAGCGACAGCGAACGGAACCGCTTCCTCGTCCGGTACGGCGTCGACAAGGCGAAGCTGCGCAACTACGACCTGATCTGCGACACCACCAAGGCGTCCGCGCTCGAGGTGGTGGAGCACGTCATCGCCGCGTACGACGGCACCTTCGGCCAGGAGATCCTCCGCGAGTCGCCCCCGCTGCTGCTGCTCGACCCAAGCCGGATCTACCCCACCGTGGAGATCCAGTCGCTGCGCGGCCTCTGGGACTCCGACGAGTTCGTCACCCAGGTCGGGCAGGCCGGCGAGGAGGCCCTCGAGCCGCTGAGCATCGGGTACACCGGCGAGCGGTTCTTCGTGGTCGACGGCCACCGACGGCTCAGCGCGGCGCTCCGCAACGGCTTCAAACTGGTCCCCGGTCGGCTGGTCGCCGAGTGCGACGAGACCGTGGTCGGTGGACTCAGCGCGATCGACTACTTCCGGGCCGAGGTCGGGCTGAGCGTGATCTACGACTGGGACGCCGCCCACGGCACCCAGCTGCCGCTTCCCGAGCACATCCTGGACCGTACCGACACCGTACTGGCCGGCGACCCCGGCTGCCCCTCGGCGTAGCCCGGAGCCGCTCCCTCGGCGTGACCGGGCGCGCCGGCGGTCGTACCCGGATCTCCAGGCCGGGGTCGCGCGGCCCGGAGCCGCGGTCCCGGCGGTCGCCGCTTGGCGTCGGGCGGTGACCTGGTCACCGCCGTCCCGCCCGTAGACTGGTACGGCACCGCCGTTTTCCGCCACCCGTGAAGGAGCCACCCCGCGTGACCGTCCAGCCCATCCGTCTCTTCGGCGACCCGGTGCTGCGCACCCCGGCCGAACCGGTCGTCGACTTCGACGTTGAGCTGCGCAAGCTGGTCGCCGACCTGACCGACACGATGCGCGAGCAGAACGGCGCCGGGCTCGCCGCGCCGCAGCTCGGCGTCGGCCTGCGGGTCTTCACCTTCGACGTCGACGACGTGGTCGGGCACCTGGTCAACCCGGTACTGCACTTCCCGGACGAGGAGGAACAGGACGGCCAGGAAGGCTGTCTCTCCATCCCCGGGCTGTACTTCGACACCAAACGCCGGCTCAACGTGATCGCCAAGGGCTTCAACGAGCACGGCGACCCGCTGCAGATCGTCGGCACCGGCCTGATGGCCCGCTGTGTGCAGCACGAGACCGACCACCTCGACGGGGTCCTCTTCCTGGACCGGCTGGACCCGGAGGCGCGCAAGGAGGCGATGAAGGCCATCCGGCAGGCCGACTGGTACGACGAGGCCGCGCCGCCGGTGGTCAAGGTGAGCCCGCACGACGCCCCGCCCGGCCGGCGCCAGTCGCTGGCCAGCCGGTTCGGGCTCGGCTCCGACCGCTCGGCGAACCCGTTCGGCCTGGGTCGGTGACGACGGAGTGCGTCTGATCTTCGCCGGTACGCCGGCGGTCGCCCTACCCGCGCTGGACGCGATCGCCGCCTCGTCGCACGAGCTGCTGGCCGTCGTCACCCGACCCGACGCGCCGGCGGGGCGGGGGCGGGGACTGGTCCGCTCCCCGGTAGGCACCTGGGCCGACGAGCGCGGCATCGAGGTACTGACCCCGGCCCGCCCCCGGGAGCCGGAGTTCCTCGACCGGCTGCGTGACCTCGCACCGGACTGCGTCCCGGTGGTCGCCTACGGGGCCCTGGTGCCGCCGGTCGCCCTGGCGATCCCCACCCACGGTTGGGTCAACCTGCACTTCTCACTTCTTCCGGCGTGGCGCGGGGCGGCACCCGTGCAGCATGCGGTGCTGCACGGTGACCAACTCACCGGGGCGAGCGTCTTCCAGCTCGAGGAAGGGCTGGACACCGGCCCGGTTTTCGGCACCCTGACCGAGGAGATCCGGCCCACCGACACCTCCGGCGACCTGCTGGAGCGGCTGGCCGCGGCCGGGGCGGGGCTGCTCGTCGCCGTCCTCGACGCGATCGGGCGGGGCACCGCCGAGGCGGTGCCGCAGCCCGCCGAGGGCGTGTCGGTGGCACCCAAACTCACCGCCACCGACGGTCAGGTCCGCTGGACCGACCCGGCTTTCGCCGTCGACCGGCGGATCCGGGCGGCGACGCCGGCACCAGGGGCGTGGACCCTGTTCCGGGATGCCCGGGTCAAGCTCGGCCCGGTCCGGCCGGTTGCCGACGGACCCGAACTCAAACCCGGCGAACTGCTGGTGGAACGTACCCGGGTACTCGTCGGGACGGCGACCACCCCGGTCGTCCTGGGCGAGGTTCGGGCTGCCGGCAAGAAAGCCATGCCGGCCCCGGACTGGGCACGTGGGCTGCGGGTGGCGGCCGGAGAGCGATTCGAGTGAGCGAGGACAGCGGACGGATGCGGACAGTCGGCGGTAACCAGGGCGACGACCGGCGCCGGTCCGACCGGGATCGGGGCCCTGCGGCCCGGGGCGGCGCCGACCGGAGTCGCGGCGTCGACCGCGGCCGGTCCGACCGGGACGGCCGGGACCGGAGCCGCGGGGACGGTCGGGACGGTCGGGACCGGGCCGGGCGGGCACCCCGCCCCGGGCGTCTCGCCGTCGACCTGCCCCGGCACGCGGCGTACGAGGCGATCGAGGCGGTGCACCGGGACGACGCGTACGCGAACCTCGTCCTGCCCGGCATCCTGCGGGACCGACGGCTGCACGGCCGGGACGCGGCGTTCGCCACCGAGCTGACGTACGGCACCCTGCGGCTGCGGGGCACCCTCGACGCGATCCTGTCGGCCGCGGCCGGCCGGGACGTCGCCCGGATCGACCCGCAACCCCGGGACGCCCTGCGGCTCGGCGCCTACCAACTGCTGTACACCAGGGTCCCGGCGCACGCGGCGGTCTCCTCGACCGTCGACCTGGTGCGCTCGCTGGCCCCGGGCGCGGCCGGGTTCGCCAACGCGGTGCTGCGGGAGGTCGCCGGCAAGGACGCCGACACCTGGCTGACCGAATTGGCGCCCTCCTACGACACCGACCCGATCGGGCACCTCGCGGTCACCTACAGCCATCCCGAGTGGATCGTGCGGGCGTTCAGCGAGGCACTCGGTGGCGACCTCGGCGAGACGACCCGGCTGCTGATCGAGGACAACCAGCCCCCGTCGGTGCACCTCTGCGTCCGGCCCGGGCGGGCCGACGCGGTCAAGGTGGCCGAGCAGGTGGACGGCGCCCCGGGGGCGTTCTCCCCGTACGCGGTCTACCTCTCCGGCGGTGGCGCGCCGGGCGAGCTGACCGCGGTGCAGGACGGCCGGGCCCACGTCCAGGACGAGGGGTCCCAGCTTGTCGCCGCCGCGCTTGTCGCCGCCGAGCTGGACGGTCCGGACGAGCGTTGGCTCGACCTGTGCGCCGGCCCGGGTGGCAAGTCCGGGCTGCTCGGCGCGATGGCGGCGATGCGGGGCGCGAAGCTGACCGCGGTGGAGGTCGCCGAGCACCGGGCCCGGCTGGTCGAGCAGGCGACCCGGGGACTGCCGGTCACCGTGCTGCACACCGACGGCCGGACCGTCGGCAGCGATTCCGACCTGCCGGAGCAGGCGTTCGACCGGGTCCTCGTCGACGCGCCGTGCACCGGTCTCGGCGCGCTGCGCCGCCGGCCGGAGTCCCGCTGGCGCCGCCAACCCTCCGACCTGCCGGCGCTGACCCGGCTGCAGCGGGAACTGCTCGGCGCCGCGCTGCGGGCGGTACGCCCCGGCGGGGTGGTCGGCTACGTGACCTGCTCGCCGCACGTGGTGGAGACCCACGTCTCGGTCACCGAGGCGGCCCGACGTTCCGGGGTACCGGCCGACTTCGTCGACGCCCGGCCGCTGCTGCCGGCCGGCATGCCGGGTCTGGGTGACGGCCCGACGGTGCAGTTGTGGCCGCACCGGCACGGCACCGACGCGATGTTCCTCGCCGTACTCCGTCGCAACTGAGCCGTCCCCCGTCGCAGCCGGGTCGCCGTACTCCCGGGTCGACGACCGGCCCGGACGGCTGTCCGTACGCCTGTTCGCCCGTCCGCCCGTTCGTGCGCGCGCCTGCGTGTCTGCGCGCGTGCGGGTGCGCGGCTGAGCGCAGACGTGAGGAAGGCGCGCGCCCTCTACCGAAAACGTTCATAAGGGGCCCTTCCGTGCGCAAAGCTGGGATGGGACGGGCGGTCGAGGCGGAGGAGGGCGACGATGACGCTGCAGGCGCGGGCCATCGGTACGCCGTTGGACCGCTTCGACGGGCCGGCGAAGGTCACCGGCACCGCCCGGTACGCCTTCGAACAGCCGGTGGAGAGTCCCGCCTACGTGTACCCGCTGCAGTCGACCATCGCGGCCGGCCGGATCGTCGGGGTGCGGACCGACGAGGCGGAGGCGGTGCCCGGCGTGCTGGCGGTGCTGACGTACCGGAACGCGACCCGGGTCGCCTCCTCGGACGACCCGGAGATCGCGCTCCTGCAGACCGACGAGGTGACGTTCCGGGGCCAGCTCGTCGGGGCGGTCGTCGCGGAGACCTCGGAGGTCGCCCGGCACGCCGCCGCGCTCGTCCGGTTCGAATACCTGCCGGTGCCGCACGACGTCGAACTGCGCTTCGACCATCCGCAGCGGTACGCCCCGGAGGTGGTCAACGGCGGCTTCGCGACCGACAGTGAACGCGGCGATCCGGAGGCGGCGCTGGCCGGGGCGGCAGTCCGGCACGAGGCCGTCTACACCACCCCGCGTTACCACCACAACCCGATCGAGCCGCACTCCACCACCGCGCTCTGGGCCGACGACCGGCTCACCCTGCACGTCGGCAGTCAGGGGGTGCACCGGCTGCGTACCTCGGTCGCCGAACTGTTCGGGCTCGCCGAGGAGCGGGTCCGGGTGATGTCGCCGCACGTCGGCGGGGCGTTCGGGTCGAAGCTGCACGCGCACGCCGACGTCAGTCTGGCGGTGCTGGCCGCGATGGCGGTTCCGGGCCGGCCGGTGAAACTGGCACTGACCCGGCAGCAGATGTTCTCCCAGGTCGGTTACCGGACGCCGTCGATCCAGCGGGTCCGGCTCGGCGCCGACGACAGCGGTCGGCTGGTCGCGGTGACCCACGAGTCCGTCCAGGTCACCGCCCGGAACAAGGAGTTCGCCGAGCAGACCGTGACGCCGACCCGGGTGATGTACGCGGCGTCGAACCGGCGTACCACGCACCGGATGGTCAGGCTCGACGTCTCGACGCCGACGATCATGCGGGCGCCGGGCAAGACCCCCGGCATGTACGCCCTGGAGTCGGCGATGGACGAGATGGCGATCGCCTGTGGGCGGGATCCGGTCGAGTTCCGGATCATCAACGAGCCGGCGGTCGACCCGGAACTGGACCGGCCGTTCTCCAGCCGCAACCTGGTCGCCTGTCTGGAGGAGGGGGCCCGCCGGTTCGGCTGGGCCGGGCGCGACCCGGCGCCGCGCAGCCGGCGGGAGGCGGGCTGGCTGATCGGCACCGGCGTCGCCGCCTCGATGTACCCGGTCTACCGGCTGCCGGGTTCGGTGGCCACCATCCGGTTGGGGCCGGACGGCCGCTACGCGGTACTGATCGGCGCGGCCGACCTCGGCACCGGCACCTGGACCAGCCTGACCCAGATCGCCGCCGACGCGTTGGCGGTGCCGGTCGACCGGATCGACCTGCGGATCGGCGACACCGACCTGCCGTCGGCGATGGCGGCCGGCGGGTCGTCCGGGATGACCTCGTGGGGCTCCACCGTGGTCGAGGCGGCCCACCAGTTGACCCGTCGGCTCGCCGACGAGTACGGCGGGACGGTGCCGGCCTCAGGGCTCGAGGTCACCGTGGAGATGCCGGAGAACCCGGAGATGGCGCGCCTGTCGATGTACGCCTTCGGCGCGCAGTTCGCCGAGGTGCGGGTGCACGAGGAGACCGGCGAGATCCGGGTGCCCCGGCTGCTCGGGGTCTTCGCCGCCGGGCGGATCATCAACCCGAAGACCGGCCGTTCACAACTGCTCGGCGGGATGACCATGGGGTTGTCGATGGCGTTGCACGAGCAGGCGGTGATCGACCCGAGGTTCGGGCACGTGGTCAACCACGATCTCGCCGAATACCACATCGCCACCAACGCCGACGTCGGCTCGGTCGAGGTGCACCTGTTGCCCGAGGACGACCCGTACGTCAACCCGATGGGCTCGAAGGGCATTGGCGAGCTGGGCATCGTCGGGACCGCCGCGGCGATCGCGAACGCCGCCCACCATGCCACCGGCGTACGTGTCCGGGACCTGCCGGTGAGCCTGGACCACTTCCTCGACGGGGCGGTGCCGAGCGGGCGGTGAGCGGGGCCTCGCGGGCCATCACGAGCCGCGGTCGGCGTGCGGTGAGCGGGTGGTTCCGTTCGGTCAGGTGGTGAATCCGGCGATCGTCGGGGCAGTCGACATTCGTACACTGGCGCGGTGACCGTAGCAGCGCCGATCGTCGCGCCCAGCATCCTCGCCGCCGACTTCGCCCGGCTGGCCGACGAGGTCCGGGCGGTGGAGTCCGCCGCGGACTGGTTGCACGTCGACGTGATGGACAACCACTTCGTGCCGAACCTGACCGTCGGGCTGCCGGTGGTGCAGAGCCTGCTGGCGGCGACGGATCTGCCGTTCGACGTGCACCTCATGATCGAGGATCCGCGGCGCTGGGCGCCGAGTTACGCCGACGCCGGGGCGTACAACGTCACGTTCCACGCCGAGGCGTGCGACGACCCGGTGGCGCTCGCGAAGGACCTGCGGTCGGCCGGAGCCAAGGCGGGGCTGGCGATCGACCGGGACACTCCGATCGAACCGTACCTTGACCTGTTGCCCAGCTTCGATACATTGCTGATCATGACTATCAAGGCGGGTTTCGGGGGGCAGCGGTTCATCCCCGAACTGCTCGACAAGGTCCGGACCGCCCGCCGCCACGTCGCGGCCGGCCATCTGGAGCTGCGGATCGAGGTCGACGGCGGGATCGCGGCCGACACCATCGGGCAGGCGGCGGAGGCCGGCGCGGACGCGTTCGTCGCCGGCACCGCGGTCTACGGCGCCGCGGATCCCGCCGCGGCGGTGACCCGGCTGCGGCAGCTGGCCGAAACCGCCGCCTCCCGGGCATGAGCGAGCGGAGCGAGCGAATCGGCTGGTGCGGTGTCGGGGTGCCGGCATGAGCGTCGACGAGACCGAGGAGCGGCCCGACCTGATCCTGGTTGTCGATGACGACGAGGACATTGTCCGGTTCGTCTCGTTCAATCTAAAGTTGCACGGTTTCGAGGTGATGCAGGCCAGAGACGGCCAGGAGGCACTCGAGTTGATCGAGCGTCGCCGTCCCGACCTCGCCGTCGTCGACCTGCGGATGCCCCGGATCGACGGGCTGGAGCTGACCCGGCGGCTGCGGGCCAACCCGATGACCTCCGCGCTGCCGGTGATCATGTTGACTGCCAAGGGGCTGACCGTGGACAAGGTTCACGGGCTCACCGCCGGCGCGGACGACTACGTGGTCAAGCCCTTCGACACCGCGGAACTCGTGGCCCGGGTCAGTTCCACGCTGCGGCGCAACAAGGAGGCCCGGGAGGTTTCCCCGTTGACCGGGCTGCCCGGCAACACCCGGGTCCGGCGGGAGATCGGCGACCGGGTACGCAGCGGCGTCGACTACGCGGTCGGTTACATCGACATCGACCGGTTCAAGAGCGTCAACGACCGGTACGGCTTCGTCCGGGGCGACGAGTTCATCAGCGCCCTGGCCCGCAGCCTGCACCGGGCGGTCGTCTCGGTGGGGCTGCCCCCGGCCTTCCTCGGACACATCGGCGGCGACGACTTTGTCATCGTCTGCGCCCCGGAGCAGGTCCGGCCGCTCACCGAACGGGCCGTCGTCGACTTCGAGAAGACCGCCGACGAACTGTACGACCCGGAGGACGCCAAGCGCGGCTACGTCGAGCTCAAGGACCGGCGGGGCAACATCCAGCGGGCCCACCTGGTCACCCTCTCCATCGGGGTCTCGCTCTCGGTGCCCGAGCGTCGGTTCACCGACCCGCTCGAGGTGATCGCGGCCGCGTCCGAGATGAAGACGGTGGCGAAGAGCCAGCCCGGCTCCTTCGTCGCGATGGACCGACGGCGCGGCTCGAAGACCCGCGGTGGTGG
Organism: Plantactinospora sp. B5E13; assembly: GCF_039871775.1. Lineage (NCBI taxonomy): Bacteria > Bacillati > Actinomycetota > Actinomycetes > Micromonosporales > Micromonosporaceae > Plantactinospora > Plantactinospora sp. B5E13. The sequence goes on along the minus strand of NZ_JBDPLT010000022.1, from coordinate 12,915 downwards.
CGAACTCAGCTGAGTCGTCCCGCCCTGGACGGCCCCGGGGCGAACGTGACCGGGGTCACTGTGCTGTGAAGTCCGTCGCCTCGTTGACCTTTGCCGCCCCGTTTCGTGTAACACTCGACCGGTACCCACCACGCGCTGGCGGGACTCGGTGAAATTCCGAACCGGCGGTGATCCGGGGCGACAGCTCCCGGTAAGCCCGCGACCCGGTCGGCCGTACGGCCGACCGGTGGACCTGGTGAGACTCCGGGGCCGACGGTTGGGCGCGGGCATCCGCCCACGCCCAGACAGTCCGGATGGGAGACAGCGCGCGGGACGGACGGGCCCGGTCGGGCGGCTTCGCCGCGCCGACCATCGTGGTCCGCCGGGGTCGGCTGCTGCCGTCCCCTGCCCGTCTCCGTTCGCCCGGCCCACCGGCCGGCAGCCTCCCCGCCCCGCCCGCGCGCACCGGGAAACCGCGCGAGGGAGAGGGAGAAGGATCGGCATGGGGAGTGTCTCCACCGACGAGGCGATGCGCCGGGCGATCGTGCTGGCGGCCCGCGGTCTGGGTACGACAAGTCCCAATCCGCTGGTCGGGTGCGTGCTGCTCGACTCGGGTGGCGAGATCGTGGGAGAGGGCTTCCACGCCTACGCCGGTGGCCCGCACGCCGAGATCGTGGCGCTCGCCCAGGCCGGTGAGCGGGCCCGGGGCGGCACCGCGGTGGTCACCCTGGAGCCCTGCAACCACACCGGTCGCACGGGGCCCTGCACCGAGGCACTGATCCGGGCCGGTGTCCGCCGGGTCGTGGTCGGGGTCACCGACCCCAACCCGGTCGCCGCCGGCGGCGCCGAGACGCTCCGGGCCGCCGGGGTCGAGGTCGAGCTCGGGGTCCGGGCCGCCGAGGCGGAGGCCGGCAACCTGGCCTGGCTGACCGCGGTACGACGGAACCGCCCCTACCTGATCTGGAAGTACGCGGCGACCCTGGACGGGCGGATCGCGGCGGCCGACGGCACCAGCATGTGGATCACGTCCGAGGCGGCCCGGATCGACGTGCACGCGCTGCGCGGCACCGTCGACGCGGTGATCGTCGGGGTCGGCACGGTTCTCGCCGACGACCCACGGCTGACCGTCCGGAACCTGCGCGACGGCAGCCTCGCCATCCGCCAGCCGCTGCGGGTCGTGGTGGACAGCGAGGGACGTACCCCGGCCGACGCCCGGGTCCGGGACGCCGCCGCCCCCACCTGGGTGGCGACCGCCGACGAGGTCGGCGCCGGCGCGGACGGGAAGGTCGACCTGCCCGCCCTGCTCGCCGCCCTCTACCAGCGCGGGGTCCGCGCGGCCCTGCTGGAGGGCGGGCCGATCCTGGCCGGCGCGTTCCTCGCCGCCGGCCTGGTCGACAAGGTCGTCGGCTACCTGGCGCCGAAGCTGCTCGGCGCCGGCCCCGCCGCCCTGGCCGACGCCGGCCCCACGACCATCTCCGAGGTTATCGACCTGGAGTTCACCGACATCACCCCGGTTGGACCCGATCTGCGGGTCACCGCGTTTCCCCGGAAGACGGAGGGCTGAGCGAATGTTCACCGGAATCGTGGAGGAGTTGGGCGAACTGGTACGACGGACCGACACGGGCGGCGACTCCGCCCTGGTCGCCATCCGTGGTCCGCTGGTCGTCTCCGACGCCCGGCACGGCGACTCGATCTCGGTCAACGGGGTCTGTCTGACCGTGGTCGACGTCGAGGGCGACGTCTTCACCGCCGACGTGATGGGTGAGACGTTCCGGCGTACCGCGCTGGGGGCGCTGCGTCCGGGCGACCCGGTCAACCTGGAACGGGCCGCCACGCTGGGCAGTCGGCTCGGTGGACACCTGGTGCAGGGACACGTCGACGGGGTGGCCGCGATCGTCCGGCGGGAACCGGCCGAGCAGTGGGAGACGGTGACCTTCACCCTGCCCGCCGGTCTCGCCCGGTACGTCGTGGAGAAGGGTTCGATCACCGTCGACGGGATCTCGTTGACGGTGGCCGCGCTGGACGCGGAGACGTTCTCGGTCGGGCTGATCCCGACCACCCTCAAGGCGACCACGCTCGGCGCCAAGCAGGTCGGCGAGCCGGTCAACCTGGAGGTGGACGTGCTCGCCAAGTACGTGGAGCGACTGCTGACGACCGGTGGACGACTGCCGGCCGACGGACTGGAGGCCGTGGCATGACAACGGGATTCGGCAGCATCGAACAGGCCCTGGCCGACATCGCGGCCGGCCGCCCGGTGGTGGTCGTCGACGACGAGAGCCGGGAGAACGAGGGAGACCTGATCTTCGCGGCCGAGAAGGCCACGCCCGAACTGCTGGCCTTCATGGTCCGGCACACCTCCGGCTACATCTGCGCGCCGATCACCGAGGAGGAGGCGGACCGGCTCGAACTGCCGCCGATGTACCACACCAACCAGGACCGGCGCGGTACGGCGTACACGGTGGCGGTGGACGCCCGGGAGGGGGTCAGCACCGGCATCTCGGCAGCGGACCGGGCGCACACCATCCGGCTGCTCGCCGACCCGGCCACCGACCCGACCGACCTGACCCGGCCGGGACACGTCGTACCGCTGCGGGCCAAGCCGGGCGGGGTGCTGCGCCGGGCCGGGCACACCGAGGCCGCCCTCGACCTCGCCCAGCTCGCCGGGCTCCGGCCGGCCGGCGTGCTCTGCGAACTGGTCAACGACGACGGCACCATGATGCGGCTGCCGGACCTGGAGAAGTTCTCCGCCGAGCACGGGCTGACGCTGATCAGCATCGCGGACCTGATCGCGTACCGCCGCCGGACCGAGCGGCAGGTCGAGCGGGTCGTGGAGACCCGGCTGCCAACCCGGTACGGCGAGTTCCGGGCCGTCGGTTACCGCGCCGAGTTCGAGTCCGCCGAGCACATCGCGATGGTCTACGGCGAGGTCGGCGACGGACGGGACATCCTCGTCCGGGTGCACTCGGAGTGCCTGACCGGTGACGTCTTCGGGTCGCTGCGCTGCGACTGCGGGCCGCAGCTCGACGCCGCGCTGGCCCGGGTCGCCGCCGAGGGGCGCGGCGTGGTCCTCTACATGCGCGGACACGAGGGACGCGGCATCGGCCTGCTGCACAAGCTGCAGGCGTACCAGTTGCAGGACCAGGGCCGGGACACCGTCGACGCGAACCTCGACCTGGGGCTGCCCGCCGACGCCCGCGACTACGGCACCGGCGCGCAGATCCTCTACGACCTCGGGGTCCGGTCGATGCGGCTGCTGACCAACAACCCGGCCAAGCGGGCCGGGTTGGAGGGGTACGGGCTGACCGTGGCCGGGCGGGAGCCGATGCCGGTCCGGGCCACCCCGGAGAACCTCCGCTACCTGCGGACCAAGCGGGACCGGATGGGGCATCTGCTGGACGAGCTGGACGGGCCGGTCAGGGTGGAGGGGCGCAACGGGCTGGCCGACGCGGTACGACCGGCGGAACGGACCCGGCACGGGGAGCAGTCGACCCGGCCGGTGGAGGAGTTGGCGGGGCAGGCCGCCGGTCCGGCGCGGCTGGCGGGACTGACCGAGGTTACGGAAAGGTTGGCGTGACGATGGCGGGTTTCGGAGAGCCGGACGCCTCGACGGTGGACGCGTCGGGGCTCACGATCGGGGTGGTGGCGTCCCGCTGGCACGGTGAACTCACCGACCACATGCTGGACCGGGCGGTCACCGCGGCGAAGGCGTGCGGCGTGGACGACGTGGTGGTGGCCCGGGTCGCCGGCTCGGTGGAGCTGCCGGTGGTGGCCCAGGCGCTGGCCCGGCGTTGTGACGCGGTGGTGGCGCTCGGCGTGGTGATCAGGGGCGCGACCGCGCACTTCGACTACGTCTGCCAGTCGGTGACCGAGGGGCTCACCCGGATCGCGTTGGACACCTCGACCCCGGTCGCGCACGGCGTACTCACGGTCAACAACCTGGAGCAGGCCCGGGACCGGGCGGGGCTGCCCGGCTCCGCCGAGGACAAGGGTTGGGCCGCGACCGTCGCGGCCCTGGAGGCCGCCGTGGCGATCCGGGAGATCAACGTCCGGCCCTGATTGGCCGTCGCGTCGACCGGGGTGGCTCAGTTGAGGCCGAGCGTGTGCAGGGCGATCGCGACGAAGCCGCGTACCGGCCGGTCCCAACCGGGTACGTCGGCGTCGTAGTCGTCGACGTGGGCTCCGGTCAGCGCGTCGAGCGCGAGGTCGGGCAGTCGGTCGGTGTCCCGCCGGGCCAGGCGCAGGGCCAACGCCACCGCGGCCGTGACCCGGACGACCGGCTCGGTGGCCGTCAGCAGTTCCTCGAGGACGGAGTCGACCCGTGGTGACCCGTCGGGTCGGGTGTCCGGCGTCGATCCGGCGGGCGGCCGACCGGCCGGTATGGAGCCGGCCGGCCAGCGGGCCAGCGTCAGGTTCGCGCTGGCCCGCACGTCGCGGCGGGTCCCGGGCACGGCCAGGAGCGCGGCCAGCCCGGGGCCGGTGGGCGGAAACCAGGCGACCAGTTCGGCCGCGAGGGCGGCGACCAGGTCGTCCGGGTCGGTGAGCCAGACGACGTACCGGTCCAGGTGCCGGGCCCCGGCGGCGTAGGCGTCGGCCGCCCAGCGCACCGCCACACCGTCGGCGAGTTCCGCCACCTCCTCGTGGTCGAACAGGTCCTCCGCCTGCAGATGCCGATCGACAAGCGCCGTCTGCTCGTCGGTGATCCCCTCGGCGGCGGCGAAGACCCGGCGGGCCTCGAACGGCAGCGCGTCGTCGCGCTGGTCGCCGAGGACCACCGCACGGAGCAGGCCGACCACCGCCGCCCGGTCCGGGGTGGCCGGGTCGTCGACCAGGGCCACCAGGAACGGCACCACGTACCGACTCGCTCCCCACCGGGTGCCCTGGTGGTAGACGTTGCCGTACAGTTCCGACAGCGCCGCGTGCCGGACCGCCGACTCCGCCGAGCGCAGCCCCCGCAGCTGGTCCGGTACGTCGACCGCCGGCCCGTACGCGTGGTACAGCGAATCCCACCCGACCTCGTCGAGTCCAGCCAACGGGTCGGTCACCTGAATCACGCGACGGTTCTACCAGCCGGGGCGGACAGCCGACGCCAGGACCGATTCCCGCCAGCATCCGGTCGGCGGCCGGAGCAGGATCGGGAACATGACCACCACGACCACCACCACGTTCAGGGTGCGGGCCATCGCCGGAATCGAGCTGGACCGGGTACGGACCAGCGGGCGGGACGCCTCCGGCCACCCGGTCGAGCGGCAGACCGCCGAGGGCGGCGAACAGTTGCGCTGCTGCCTGCGGCTGGCCGAACCGGACGAGCCGATCCTGTTGTTCGGCTACCGGCCACCGATGCCGGCCAGCCCGTACCGGGAAACCGGAGCGGTGTACACCCACGCCGAGCCGTGTCCGGGCCCGGGCGGCGACGGCTATCCCGCCGCCTTCCGCGGCCGCCAGCAGGTCCTGCGCGCGTACGACAACCGGGGCTGGATCCGGACCGCCCGGGTGCACGACGGCGGCGACCCGGAGACGGCGATCGCCGACCTGTTCAGCGACCCGGCGATCGTCCAACTGCACAGCCGCAACGTCGCCTGGGGCTGTTACACCTTCACCGTCGAGCGGGCGGGATAGCTTCGGGCCTGCCGGTCAGAGCCGGCCGGCCTCGATGATCCGGCGGAGGAACCGCCGGGTTCGCGGCTGCGTCGGCTCACCGAGCACCTGTTCCGGCGGCCCCTGCTCGAGGACCCGGCCACCGTCGAGGAAGCAGACCCGGTCGGCGACCTCCCGGGCGAAACCCATCTCGTGGGTGGCCAGCACCATCGTCATGCCCTCCGCCTTCAGAGACCGGATCATTGTCAGCACCTCGCCGACCAGTTCCGGGTCGAGTGCCGAGGTCACCTCGTCGAGCAGCAGCAGCCGGGGCGAGTTGACCAGGGCCCGGACGATCGCCACCCGCTGCTGCTGGCCCCCGGAGAGCCGGTCCGGGTAGCTGTCGGCCCGCTCCGCCAGGCCGACCCGGGCGAGCAGTTCCCGGGCCTGCGCCTCGGCCTCGGCGCGGGGCCGCCGGTGCACCCGCACCGGAGCCAGGGTGATGTTGTCCAGCACCCGCAGGTGCGGAAACAGGTTGTACGCCTGGAAGACGATGCCGATCCGACGTCGTACCAGGTCGGGGTCGATGCCGGGCGCGGTGATGTGCTCGCCGTCGAGGTGCACGGTGCCGTCGTCGGGTTCCTCCAGCAGGTTGACGCAGCGCAGCAGGGTGGACTTGCCGGACCCCGAGGCGCCGATCAGCGCCACCACCTCGTGTTCGTCGACGTCGAGGTCGAGCCCGTCGAGCACCACCTGGCCGGCGTAGACCTTGCGCAGGTTGCGGCAGCTCAGCACCGGCGGTGTCATCGGGCCGCCTGCCGACGGGCGGCGCGCAGCGTCACCCAGTCGGTGACGGCGATCAACGGTACGGCGAGCAGCACGAAGAGCACCCCCGCGACGATGTACGGCGTGTAGTTGAAGGTTTCGGCGGTCGCGATCTGGGCTGCCCGTACCGCGTCGATCGGCCCGGCCAGCGAGACGAGGCCGACGTCCTTCTGCAGCGCCACGACGTCGTTGAGCATGGGCGGGGTGACCCGGCGGACCGCCTGGGGCAGGACGACGTACCGCATGGTCTGCCGGTGGGTCAGGCCCAGCGACCGGGCGGCGGCGAGCTGGCTCGGGTGCACCGACTCGATGCCGGCCCGGAAGACCTCGGCCAGGTAGCCGCCGTAGGTGAGGACCAGGGCGGCGGCGCCGAGCACCAACACCGACGGCATGCCCTGCAGCCGCAGTCCGGGCACCCCGAGGGTGAAGACGTAGAGCACGATGATCAGCGGCAGGCCACGGAACGTGTAGGTGTAGCCGGCGGCCAGCGTCCGTAGCGGGAAGAAGACCGGGCCGCGAAGGGTACGCAGCAGTGCCACGACCAGTCCGACGGCGAGTGCGCCGACGGCGCAGAAGACCAGCAGCCGGAGGTTGAGCCACAGCCCGGTGACGATCTCCGGCAGCGCCGCCCGGGCGATCCGGAGGTCGAGGAAGGACTGCCGGACCCGGTCCCAGCCGGGGGCGCCGGTCACCGTCACCACGAGCAGCGTGCCGAGCACGCCGGTCGAGGCGGCGGCGACCAGCACGGAGCGGACCGTCTGCCGTTTCCGGTAGGCGGCCCGCTCCAGTGCGACCGGGGACAGGGGGTGGTCGGTCGACCTCACGTGAGTTCGCGGGCGCCCGCCACGTCGGCGAGCCAGGTCTTCTCCAGTTCGGCGAGGGTGCCGGCCTCGCGGAGCGCGTTGACCGCGTTGCTGACGCAGCCGGTCAGCGGCGAGTCCTTGTCCAGGACCAGACCGAACGTCTCCGGCAACCCCACCTGGGGCAGTTGACCGACGATGACCGCGTCCTTGAGCTGGGCGGACGTGATGTAGAAGGCGGTGGGCAGGTCGACCACCAGACCGTCGATCTGACCGTTCTGCAGGGCTTTCTTCGCGTCGTCGTTGTTGTCGTAGACCTGCGCCTTCGCGCTCGGCTGGATGATGTCGGTGATCGCCTGGTAGCTGGTGCTGCCGACCTGGGCGCCGAGCTTGGCACCCTTCAAGCCGGCGAGGGTGGTCGCACCGGCGATCGGCGAGTCGCCGGTCGCGATCACCGCCTGCCGGACCAGGTAGTACGGCGAGGAGAAGTCGACCGCCTGCTGGCGTTCGTCGCTGATGGAGAACTGGTTGACGGTGAAGTCGAAGTCCTTCGGGCCGGGGGCGATCGCGTTGTTGAACTTGACCCGGATCCACTGCACGTCGATCCGGGCGAAGCCGAGCCGCTCCGCCACCTCGTAGGCGATCGCGGACTCGAAGCCCTTGCCGTTGGACGGCATGTTCTCGCTGAACCAGGGCGCGTGCGCGGGTTCGTCGGTGGCGACGGTGAGTTTGCCGGGGGTCTTGGTTGTCAGGTTCTCCTTCGTACAGGCGTTGTGCTGTGCGGGCGGCGGGGCGGGGTCGACCACGGGCGCGCAGCCGGCGAGGGCCGCGAGCAGGAGGGTGGCGGTCGCGAACGCGAGCGACGTAGATCGGCGAGCCATGGCCGACAGCATAGGCACACGTCGAGGTCATCCATAGATCCTCATCGGTTCATCCCTGATATTCGCAGACCTGGGTGATCTGCCGGACGGGGCCGGGTTTAGTCGGGTATCGGCCCGTGCGGTGGTGTCGGCTGACCGACGGCGGTACACCGGAGGACATCGGCAGCGCACCGGTCGGAAGGACGGCGCGGACCGGAAGACGACACGGCGGGCGGTAAACCACCACGGGTGTTGGTGCGTCACCTCTGCGTGACAACCCACCTGGTCTCCGACCCGCTCGGCGGGAGGACCATGACGCATCCCGGACCTCCGTCGGGGTGGACGGCGGACGAGGCCGTCACCCGGCTCTTCGTCGCCCACTACCGGCCGCTGGTACGTCTCGCCACCCTGCTCCTGCACGACCAGGGCGCGGCCGAGGAGATCGTGCAGGACGGCTACGTGGCGCTGCACGACCGGTGGTCCCGGCTGCGGGATCCGGACCGGGCGCTGGGCTACCTACGGACCAGCGTGGTCAACCGGTGCCGGTCGGCGCTGCGGCACCGCCGGGTCGCCGCCGTGTACGTCGCGACGAACCGGCCCGGGGCCGACATGCCCAGCGCGGAGAGCGGCGCGCTCGACCTGCTCCGGCACGACGAGGTGATCACCGCGTTGCGGGCCCTGCCGCCCCGGCAACGGGAGGCGGTCGTCCTGCGCTACTACGTCGAGCTCTCCGAGGCGGAGACCGCCGAGTTGATGCGGGTCAGCCGGGGCGCGGTGAAAAGCCACACCTTCCGCGGCCTGGCCGCGCTGAAACAGAGCCTGGGAGCGCAGCGATGAACATCCGAGCAGGTGGTGGCACCGACGGCGCCGACGGAGCGGGACGGCCGGTGGACGGGTTCCGGACAGTACCGGCCGACAACCGGTGGCCCGACAACGGGCTGGCGGCCGGCGACCGGCCGGCGGTCGACGGTTGGCGACCCGCCGACGAGGAGGTGCTGCGGCGCATCCTCGCCGCACACGCCGAGCGGATCGAGCCGGCGCCGACCGCGCTGCCGGAGATCCAGCGTCGGATCCGCGCCGGCCGCCGCGGCGGCCGAGCCGGCTGGTGGCCGGTACCGGACCGGCTGCGGGCACCGGTCGCCGGGCGGCGCTGGTCACCGCTGGCCGCCGGGGTGCTGACGGTCGCCGCGGTGACCGTGGCCGCGCTGGCGGTCGGACTCGCCGTCGGGCTCCCGCCGGAGCGGACCGTCGCGCCGGTCGCCGGCCCGGCCACCCCGCAGCCGCCGCCGAGCCCGCCCGGCGCCGCCGACCCGGCCCCGGCACCGTCGGATCCGGCCACCGTGGAACCGGTCACGCCGTCGGCGCCACCGAGCAGCGGTACGACACCCGACCGGCGCCGCGCCGACCTCGCCGTCTACTACCTGGGCGGCCCCGCCGACCGGCCCCGGCTCTACCGGGAGTTCCACCGGCTCTGGGTGCGGGACGGTTCGGCCCGGGACCGGGTCACCGCGGCGGTGCGGAACATGCTCGACGGTCCGTCCGGCATCGACCCGGACTACCGCACGGGCTGGCCGGTCGGAACCGACCTGCGCGCGGTGACGGTCCGCTCCGGCGTCGCCACCGTCGACCTGGCCGGGGTGTCCCGGCACCCGACCGACGGGGTCGGGGCGCGGCTCGCCGTACAGCAGCTGGTCTGGACGGTCACCGCAGTGCGCGGGGTGACCGGGGTACGGCTGCGACTCGACGGCGCCGCGGTCGACCGGCTCTGGAACCGGGTCGACGTCTCCGGGGTGCTGCGCCGGGCGCCGGCGGTCGACGTACTTGCCCCGGTGTGGGTGGTCTCCCCGCAGCACGGGGACACCGTCGCGGGCAGCTTCGAGGTGCACCTGGCGGGCATCCTGCCGGAGGCGACCGCCCAGCTGCGCGTTTCGCAGGACGGCCGGACCGTCCACGAGCAGGTCGTCACGTTGTCGGTCGCCGGGCCGGCCCAGGGGGAGAAGCGGGTGCGGATCAGCCTGCCGCCGGGGCGCTACACGCTGACCGCGTACGCCACCTCGCTGGCCGACGGGAGCGAGCAGCACCACGACGACCACCTGGTGACGGTCCGCTGAGCCGGCCGGCGGTGGACCGGTGGACGGGGCCTGACCCGCTCCGCCGGTCCACCTGGTGGGCGGAACCCGGACCCGGCGGCCGGGGCCGGGCCGGCCGGCTGCGAGAATCCGATGTCGTGAAGACGTTCGAGGAGCTGTTCGCCGAGCTGCAGGCCAAGGCCGCGGCCGGCACCCCCGGCTCGGCGACGGTGGCCGCGCTGGAGCGCGGTGTGCACGCGATCGGCAAGAAGGTCGTCGAGGAGGCGGCCGAAGCGTGGATGGCCGCCGAGCACGAGGGCCCGGAACGGGCCGCCGAGGAGATCTCCCAACTGCTCTACCAGGCTCAGGTGCTGATGCTCGCCACCGGTCTGGAGCTCAAGGACGTGTACCGACATCTGTGAGTGCCCCGCCGCCTCCCGTTGCCGGGAACGCGTGCGTCAGTCCGATTCCGCTGACCGTAGTCCGAACCAGTCGACCGGCAGTCCATTCCGCTGACCGCGAGGAGCACCCAGACATGCTGCGCATCGCCATACCCAACAAGGGGACCCTCTCCGGGCCCGCCGCCCAGATGCTGCGTGAGGCGGGCTACCGCCAACGCGGCGACGACCGTGACCTGGTCTGCCGGGACGAGGCCAACGACGTCGAGTTCTTCTACCTGCGTCCCCGGGACATCGCCACCTACGTCGGCTCCGGCGACCTCGACCTCGGGATCACCGGCCGGGACCTGCTGGTCGACTCGGCCAGCCCGGCCGAGGAGATGCTCGACCTGGACTTCGGCGGGTCGACCTTCTGGTTCGCCGCCCGGCCGGAGACGGTGGCGTCGGTCGACAAGATCGCCGGCCGTCGGATCGCCACCGCCTACCCCGGGGTGGTGGAGCGGCACCTCGCCGAGCACGGGATCGACGCCGAGGTGATCCGGCTCGACGGCGCGGTGGAGAACGCCGTACGCCTCGGCGTCGCCGACGTGGTCGCCGACGTGGTCTCCACCGGGGCCACCCTGCGCCAGGCCGGCCTGGCGATCATCGGTGAGCCGATCCTGCGCTCGTCGGCGGTGCTGATCCGCCGCGCCGGTGCCCCGGTCAACAGCCGGGTAGACCAGCTCGTCCGCCGGTTGCAGGGCGTGCTGGTGGCCCGCCGGTACGTCATGCTGGCCTACGACGTCCGGGCCGACCTGCTGGAGAAGGCGAGCGCGTTGACCCCGGGGATGGAGTCCCCGACGATCTCGCCGCTGCACCGGGAGGGGTGGGTCGCGGTCGAGGCGATGGTCCTGCGTCGCGACGTACACCGGATCATGGACGAGTTGTACGAGGTCGGCGCCCGGGCGATCCTGGTCACCGACATCCACGCCTGCCGCCTCTGACCGGCTGACGCCGGCCGGGTGGCCGGCTGTGGTCCGGCGGGACCGTCGGCGGATCGCCGATCGCGGCCGTCCCGGTGGTTGGTGCGGTGCGTGGTCAAGGCCTGACCGACGGTCAGGTGTAACGCCGGGCCTCCCCGGAGCGCTCTGATCAACAGGGCCGGGACGGAGGGGCTCCTCGGCTATCCCTATCGCCGAGGTCCGTCCCGGCCCACCGTGTCGTCCACTCCGCGACCGGCGTAACCTGCGTCAGATGCGGATCGACCTGGTGACCGTGATCGTCGAGGAGTACGACCCCGCGATCGAGTTCTTCACCACCGTCCTCGGATTCGAACTGGTCGAGGACTCGCCGTCGGTCACCAACGACGGCCGCCCCAAGCGGTGGGTGGTGGTCCGGCCGCCCGGCGGACAGACCGGGATCCTGCTGGCCCGCGCCGACGGGCGGCGGCAGCAGGACGCGGTCGGTGAACAGGCGGCCGGCCGGGTCGGGTTTTTCCTCCGGGTCGACGACTTCACCGCCGCGTACGCCCGGATGGTCGCCGCCGGTGTCGAGTTCGTTACCGCGCCCCGGGTCGAGGCGTACGGCCGGGTGGCGGTGTTCCGGGACATCGCCGGCAACCGTTGGGACCTGCTCGGCCCGGCCTGACCGCACGGTGGCGGTGACGCTCAGGGACGGAGGCCGGCGAGGACCCGGGCGTTGTGCGAACTGACGCCGCCGGCGGCGAGCAGCGGTGCCATGACCAGGTAGGTGAGCCAGGTGAGGGGGAGGGTTACCAGGCCGACGACCAGGAACACCAGCACCACGTTGAGCCAGAAGAGCACCCAGAACGAGATCATCAGCAGGAACCCGGTGGCGATTCGCCCGGCGTACAGGTTGCCGACGCCGAAGATGCCGAAGAATCCGAGGACCAACTCGAGGACGACCGCCGCGCCGGCGGACTTCTGCGGTACGACCACCACGATCGGTACCGGCGGCACGGGCGCCGGCATGAGTTCCCCGCGCAGCGGCGGATCCGACGGTGGATACGCGGCGAGCGGGTACGCGGCGGTGACCGGAAACGACAGGGTCGGATCGGGGCCGGGGTCCGGTGACAGCGGCACCGGCAGGTGCAGCGGAAGCGTGGGGTACGGCTCGTCCCGGTACGTCGGCTCGTCGCCCCGGTGTTCCGGCTGCCATCCCGGGCGGGAGGCGTGATTGGTCACCTGGACAGTTTCACGTTCGGGTGGCGCCGAGGTCACCGGCTGTTCGGTCGCTTGTGACCCTCCGCTCCCGCCTGTCGTCGCCATCCCCCCGAACCCGTGGCTGCCCTCGCCGCGGTCCGCTCCTGCGGACAGCAGCGTGTCCGCGCCACGCACCAGGTGGATCCACAGGCGACCGAATACGCGTCGCGAGCGCCGGCGCCGCCGTACCCGGGAGGATCCCGGGGTAC
>NZ_JBDPLT010000021.1:0-116496 GCF_039871775.1 Plantactinospora sp. B5E13 | reverse complement strand
GAGACCGATTCCGTCGCAAGAACCTGTCTACCGATGGCTCCACGTCCTTATCAAAAGCTGTCCGCTATGGACGGTACGCCCGTGTCATCCCGAACCGCCCCCGGATCCTTGCTGAGATCACCTCAGTAGAGGCTGACCCGCAGCACGCCGAAGAGCTCGGGCCGGGTGAGGATCTCGACGTAGTTTCCCACGCCGACGAACTCCTTGGTCGGGCTGAGCCCGTTCCACGAGGTGGCGCTGTACCAGAACATGTTGGCGACCGGGATGTAGGTGAAGGTCGCCAGCAGCGCCACCGGAAGCAGCAGGAACAGGTACGGGGTGACGACCCGCTTGCGGCGTCGTGGCGGCTGCCGTCGGGGCCCGGTCGGTCCGAGACGCCACCGCCCGGCGGGTGGCCCGGGCACCCGGCTCGCGGTGTTCGTCGGAGTCACCATCTGGTACGCCCACCTTCCGGTCAGGTCCCGGGCCGGGACTGCATCGGCCACGTGGTGCGCTGTACGGGGCCCGGAACCCCGCACACCCTCGCCGGCCGTCAGCACCAGGGACGACCGGCTACCGGAGTTTGGCCCTGGTCTGCGCCCACTTCTTGTTGAGGTCGGCGAAGATCTGCTCCTTGGTCTCGTTTCTCGCCCCCCGGGCCGCGTCCACGATCCGTTGCCGGTACGCCCCGTCGTAGAGGGCGATCTCGGCCTCGTTGCCGATCTTGTCGGCCAACCCCTCCTCGCCCCTCGGCGCGGGAGCCAGTTCGATGAACTCGGTGCCGGCGGCGGTCAGGTCGGCCAGCGTCGTCGGCATCGCCTGGCTGATCACCGGCGAGATCCCGCCCTGGTCCACGGCGTAGTTCGACTCGTTGGCGAACCAGTCGATCCAGGCCCGGGCCGTCGCCTTGTTCTTCGAGTTGGTATTGATCGCGTTCTTGTAGTCCCCACCCATCACGGTGTGGAACTTGCCGTTCACCTGGTTCGGGAAGGGCAGGTAGCCGATGTCGGCCCTGTTCGGGGCCGCGTCCTGCATCTGCACGATCGACCACGAGCCGAGCATCATGGTGGCAACCTTGCCGGTGCCGAGCAGGCCCTTCGACTGTTCCCAGTTCGTGGTGGTCGGGTCGGGCTCGGTCAGCCCCTGGGCCACGGCGTCGAAGAGCAGCGAGTCGAGGACGAAGTGCTCCTGCCCGGGTGCCCAGGGCGCGTCGTCCCGACCCAGCTTGATCGCCGCCTCCGGGTCGCCGCTGATCACACCGCGGCCGCCCTCCCACTGGCCGAGCGGCCACTTGTCCTTGTAGTTGGTGTAGAGCGGGATCGCGTCGGTCCTGTCCCGGATGGCGGCCAGCGCGGCGAGAAACTCGGCCGGGGTCTTCGGTGGCGCGGTGATGCCCGCCTGCTGCCACACCTTCTTGTTGTAGACGAAGCCCTGGGCGTTGCCGGTGATGGCGAGGCCGTAGACGGTGCCTTCGAAGCTCTGTTCGCTGCGGACGAACCGGTACTTATCGTCAAGGTCGTCGACGCTGCCGAGCGGCTCGAAGAAGGTCGGCAGCATGTCGGCGGTGACGGAGTTCGGGATGAGCAGGACGTCGCCGTACTCCCGGGTGTTCATCCGGATCCGGATCTCACCCTCGTAGTCGGTGATCGCCTCGAACTTGACCGTCGTCCCCGGGTACTTCGCCTCGAACGTCTTCTTGTACTCCTGGAAGACGGTGTTGACGATGTCGGTGCGCTGGGTCAGCACCGTGATCTCGCCGGACACCGTGTCGTCGGAGCCGCCGTCGTCCCCGCCGCAGCCCGCCAGGGCCAGCGACAGTACGAGTGCCACACCGGCGAATGCGTACTTCCTCATATGCGCGTCCCACCTCTCGGTGTCCACAAAGACGTTGCGCGATGCGTCGTTTCGCGCTTCCGCGAGGAAGGGGAGGGCAGCGCGACTTGCAGGGAAAGTACCTGTGGGTTACGGCCGTGTCAACGACGTGACAACGATGCGGGGGAACTGAACTGTTAAGCGCGTGAACCGGTTCAGGGTGCAGACCCTATTTGGGCTGCTCCTGGCGTTGAAGGAGAGATTGCCTCGTCATCGTGGGTGGTGCAGACAGGGCCATGAACCGGTTCAGACAATCGGCCTGGGCGGATTGCCTGCGTCAGGTTCGGCAACGGCGTCGCGATACCGCGAGCCAACGACAACCGACACTGTGACTTGCGGCCGTGTCGCGGAGTCTTGGTGGGTAGGGGCCGCCGGCGATGCGGAATATGCCGCTCGGTGGCCGGCAATTGCCTGCGGCGTCCGGCGTATCGACCGGATCGCCCCGGCTGCTCCCCGAGGCGTGCCCTGGCCGGGGGAGGTCCGGCCCGCTGTGCGGAGGGCCGGCCCGTTCTCCTAGCGTTTCGGCCGGTCCGTGCCGTTCCGACGGCGGCGCCAGGCCTCGACCGCCCGTTCGACGTCGAGGGTCGGCAGCACCACCGCAGGTCCGTCGACCAGGCCACGACGGGCCAGCAGGATCCGCTGGTTGAGTTCGGCGACGACAGCCCGGACCGCCTGTTCGGTCGACTCCTTCGCCAGGCGCCGCGGCAGCTCCTCGACCTCCTTGCGGATCTTCAGTGAGGTCGGCGCCAGCCCGGTCAGTTCCTCCCGACGGATCCAGTCCCTGATCCACCAGTTCTCGTCGTAGCCCGTACCGTAGCCGGGCAGGGGTTTGCCGGCACCGGGGAGGTTGTCGAACTCGCCTCGCTCCTGCGCCTCGCGGATCTGGCGTTCGATCCGGGACTCGTACCAACTCGGCACCGGTCAGCCCTCCCGCCGTCGCCCTCCGCCCCCCTGGCCGGTTCCATCGTAGGTCGGCCGCTGGTCGTGCCCGGACGGTGGCCGGTGACGGAGGCGGACCCGCCCATCCCCGATTGTCGATCAACTCGCCAACCTGGTGGGGCGCGCGGCGTGACCCGACCGCCCGTCCGGCGGCCCGGCCCCGCCGTCGGGGTCAGGCGCCCGTCTCGTGGTGCGGGGTGGTGACCGGTTTGGACTCCGGTGAGCCGTGTTGACGCAGGAAGACACTGAGCACGACGAGCGCGCCGACGGCGAGGAACTCGCTCTGCCAGTTCTGCATCGACTGGAACCAGAAGTCACTGGTCTGCAGGAACTGCCAGGCGCTGATCGCCGGCGCGCCGCTTTCCAGGCGCTGCTGCTCGTTGAATTCGGCGGTGCCGCCGAGCAGGTGGAAGACGAAGGAGAGCGCGAAGAGCAGCAGCAGGGCGATGGAGAGACTGTTGCGGTACAGGGTGAGCGCCACGCCCCGGACGTGCACCGGCCAGGGGGAGTTCGGCTTGGCGTTGCGGGCGTGGTCCTCGGGCCGGTCGGTGTCCGGCTCGGGTTTCGACTCCGACGAGCCGCGTTGGATCAGATAGGCGGTGAGCAGCACGTAGCCGCCCATCTGGAGGAACTCCGACTCCCAGTTCTCGAAGACCGCCTCCGCGAAGTGCCCGGTGCCGAGATAGTGCAGGTAGCCCTGGGGCGCCGCGCCGAACTGGGTCAGCTCCTCGTTGTGGGTCTGCCAGCCGAAGATGCTCTGCAGGACGAGGAAGAGCAGGAACGCGCCGAACATCGTCAGAGCGAGGGCGTTGTTACGTAGCCACCGCCGTGTCGACGGCTCCTCCCGACGGTTCGACGACATCTTCTCCTCAACGATCTGTCGCGCCATGTGGAGATCTCCGCTCATCAGGGTTGTTGTCCCGGATCGGGAGTCCCTTCCCAGGGCTCTCCGTTCCCTCGGCGTACCGGCGGAAAACCTGGTCAGGCGGTGCGGAGCCGGGCGGTCGGACCGGACGGTGACGCGGCTGCCCGCCGGGGCCGGTGGTCGACGGCCCGGCGACGGATCGGGATGGATCGCCGCCGGGCCGGGTACGAGGACCGGAGCGGGGGCCATCGACAGATCGAGGAGGTGTGGCGTGGCGGCATTCGTCAGCCAGTACACGCTGGACGTACGGGATGTTGACCTGATGGCCCGGTTCTGGTCCCGGGCGCTGGGCTACCGGTGCGTGCCGAAGGACGACGGCAGCGTCAAGCTCTGCCCACCCGACGGTGCGCCGCCGACGGTGCCGTCGGTCTGGCTGCAGCCGACGGCGCCGGTGAAGGCGGGCAAGAACCGGCTCCACCTGGACCTCGCCGTACGGGACGGCGTGGCGGCCGACGAGGTCGCGCGGCTGATCGGGTTGGGTGCGCGTCGGGCCGACGTGGGACAGCGCGGCGACGAGCCGTTCGTGGTGCTCGCCGACCCGGAGGGCAACGAGTTCTGTCTCCTCGACCACCCGACCCGGGGCGGCTGACCGTTCGACCCCGGGGACGGTTGACCGCTCGGGCCGCAGGCGCGCCGGGCGGTTTATCCCGGTCGGTGGTAGGGCACCGTTCACCGGGTACGGGCCCTGCCGGAGGGCAGGGCCGACAGATCCGGAGGAGGCAGTGATGCCGGCTCGTGAGGAGATGCCCAGCACCCTGAGACGGTCACCGAAGAAGGCCCGGGACACCTGGGCGAAGGCACACGACTCGGCGGTCGAGTCGTACGGGGAGGGGGAGCGGGCGCACCGTACCGCGTTCGCCGCGGTGAAGCACTCGTTCGAGAAGGT
Organism: Plantactinospora sp. B5E13; assembly: GCF_039871775.1. Taxonomy (NCBI): domain Bacteria; kingdom Bacillati; phylum Actinomycetota; class Actinomycetes; order Micromonosporales; family Micromonosporaceae; genus Plantactinospora; species Plantactinospora sp. B5E13. The sequence continues at coordinate 111,895 of NZ_JBDPLT010000021.1, read as the reverse complement.
CGGCGACCACTGGGAGGCCAAGGGGCGCAAGGGGCCGAGCGACGCCCAGGCGGCCCGGCGCAGGCCGGCCGGGTCCACCGGTACCGCTGGTGGGGTGGACGCGAACGCGACCAAGGAACACCTGATGGACGTGGCGAGGCGGCTTGACGTACGGGGCCGCTCCCGGATGACCAAGGCGGAACTCGTCGACGCGATCCGGAAGGCGAACAACCGTCGTACCCGGGCGGTCCGGAACCGGTGATCCGGCCCGGCCGGAATTGCCGACAAATAGATATTCATATATCTTTCGTGGCAGGATCCGACCCCGGTCGGGCGGACCTGGCGGAGGGAGCGGCCATGAGCGAACCCGGCACATCCCCGGCGCGTCGCCGGTGCGGACGCCGCGTTCTGGCGCTGGTCGCCGCCCACACGCTCGTCCTCGGTGCCGTGGGCGTCGCCGCGGCCGGCCCCACCGACGGTGCCCCGGCGGCGGCCGCTGGTCGGGCGGTCGCCGCCGCACCCGGGCTGTACGCCGGCGGCACCTTCACCCGGGCCGGCGGGACGACCGTCGACCGGGTCGCGGTCTGGTCCGGTACGGCGTGGTCCGGCGTGCCGGGCGCCGGACCGGACGGTCCGGTCACCGCGTTCACCGTCTACCAGGGTGACCTCGTCGTCGGCGGCAGTTTCCTGACCGCCGGCGGGGTACGGGTGAACGGGATAGCCCGGTGGGACGGCAGTGCCTGGGCGCCGCTGACCGGGCCGGCCGGCACCGGGGTGATGAGCACCCCGCTCGACTTCGTCGACGCACTCACGGTCTTCGACGGGGACCTGGTCGTCGGCGGGCAGTTCCTCACCGCCGGCGGGGTGGCCGCGAACCACGTGGCCCGCTGGGACGGCACCCGGTGGCACCCACTGACCGGCGCCGCCGGCACCGGCGTCGACGTGGGTCCGGTCTCGGACCTGGTCGTACACGACGGTGCGCTGATCGTCGCGGGCGGCTTCAGCCAGGCCGGCGGGCTCGCCACCAACCGGATCGCCCGGTGGACCGGGCAGGCGTGGTCGACCCTGGGCACCGGGTTCAACGGCGAGGTGCTGGCGCTGGCCGTCTTCTCCGGTGCGCTGGTGGCGACGGGCGGGTTCACCGAGGCCGGGGGTGTGCCGGCGGCCCGGATCGCCCGGTGGGATGGTGGTGCCTGGGCGGCGCTCGGCGGAGGGCTGGACGCCGAGGGGCGCGCGCTCGCCGTACACGACGGGGCGCTGGTCGTCGGCGGACATTTCAGCGAGGCGGGCGGCGCCGTGACGAACTACCTCGCGCGGTGGACCGGCACGGCCTGGGCCGGGCTGGCCGGCCCCGGCGGCACCGGCACCGACGACACCGTCCTGTCGCTCGCGGTCCACGACGGACGGCTGGTCGCCGGCGGGTTCTTCACGACCGCCGGCGGGGTGGCGGCGGCGCATGTCGCCGCCTGGGACGGCGCCACCTGGGCCGCGCTGAGCGGCCCGGCCGGTGCCGGCACCGACGGTGGGGTCTACGCCCTGCGCAGCGTGTGAGGCGCGCGGCCGGCGCGGCAGGTGACGTCCGCGCCCGTGGTGGACCCGCGGCCGGACGACCGGCCGCCGCTGTCGCTTGCCGGCGAGGTGGCCGCGCCGTTACCGCGGGGTCGGAACGGCCGCCACCATCCGTTCGCGGTACGCCTCGACGAGCTGGCGTTCGGCGGTGCGCAGGTAGTCGTCGAGCACCTCGTGGGCGCGTTCCACGTCCCCGGAGCGGATCAGCCGCAGCAGTTCCCGGTGCCGGTCCAGATAGGGCTGGTGGAAGGTCTGCGGGGCGGCCATCACGTGGAAGGCCAGCCGGATCTCGGCGAGCGTCTGCCGCATGATCTCCTCGACCCGCGGGCTGCCGGCCAGGCCGGCGATGGCCTGGTGGAACTGCATGTTGGCGGTGCCGACGTCGAACCACCGCTGGTCGGCGGCGGCCTGTTCGCCCTGGAGCAGGGCGGCCTCGATCGCCTCCGTCGCGCCCGGCGGGCTCTGCCGGGCGTTGCGGACCGCCGCGCACTCGAGCACCCGGCGCACCCGGTAGATGTCGATCACGTCCTCGACGTCGAGGACCCGGACGAAGACACCCCGGTTGAGCTCGTGTACGACGAGTCGTTCGTGGATCAGCAGCCGGAACGACTCCCGCAGCGTGTTGCGGGAGACACCGAGCGCGGAGCCGATCATCTCCTCGGAGAGCCGGGTGCCCGGGAGCAGAGCTCCCTCGGTGATCCGCGCGCGCAGGATCTCGGCAACCCGTTGCGCGGTGCTGGCCCGGCTGATCAGCGCCCGGTCGTCCTGCAGCTTCGTCAGCCACGTCACGCGGTCATTGTCCGTCATTCTCTCGCGCCCTCAATCGGCAGAAGGGTTCGTGCTACGACGAGGTTACAAGTCAACATGACCATTGACGGATTGTTCAACAGTCTGCCAACCTGAACCTGCGGTCCTCACCACACATCCCCCGGGAGGCGCAATGTCGATCACCCTCGACCTGAACAGCGACCTCGGAGAGGGCTTCGGGGTCTGGCAGCTCGGCGACGACCTCGCCCTCCTGCAGATCGTGACCAGCGCCAACGTCGCCTGCGGATTCCACGGCGGCGATCCGACGATCATGCGACGCGTCTGCGCCGAGGCGGTGCGCCGCAACGTCTCCGTCGGCGCCCACGTCGGCTACCGGGACCTGGCCGGCTTCGGCCGCCGGGCGATGGACATCGAGCCCGACCGACTCGCCGACGACGTGCTCTACCAGCTCGCCGCGCTGGACGGCATCGCCCGCGCCGAGGGTGGCCGGGTGCGGTACGTCAAACCGCACGGCGCGCTCTACAACCGTACGGTGACCGACCAGGCGCAGGCCGCCGCCGTCGTCGCCGCCGTCGTCGCGTACGACCCGAGCCTGCCGATCCTCGGCCTGCCCGGCTCGCACCTGCTGCGACAGGCGGAGGAGGCCGGGCTGCCGGCCGAGCCCGAGGCGTTCGCCGACCGGGGTTACCGACCCGACGGCAGCCTGGCGAAGCGGGGCAGCCCGGGTGCACTGGTCACCGATCCGACCGAGGTGGCCGCGCGCTGCGTCGAGATGGCGACGACCGGTCGGGTGACCGCCGTCGACGGCAGCAGCGTCACCGTCAACCCCCGCTCGCTCTGCGTACACGGAGACACCCCGGGCGCGGTGGACCTGGCCCGCCAGGTCCGCGACGCGCTACAGGACGCCGGGGTACGGCTCGCCGCGTTCAGCTGAGGCGACGTCACCCCCGGCCCACACCCAGCAGCTCTGACCGGCGGCCTCCGACCCGCGCCTCCGGACCGGTCACCGACGGCCGGGCAGGCCCGCCCCGCCGACGGTGACCGACTCCCGCACCTCGAAACGCCGCCCGATCCCCCGGGCGGAACTGCACCAACCCGTCAGCGCGCCGGCTCCGTCCCCCTGGTTGGGCCCGGACGACGGAACCGACGCGGTTATCCAGGAAGGGTCAGGATCACTTTGAATGTGCAGAAGCTAACCGACAGTGTACGGGGGCGGATGAGGCTGATCGCCGCCACCGCCATCGGCGCCTCGCTGGTGCTGATGCCGGGAACGGCCGACGCCGGCCCGGCACCCCTCGCCGGTCACGGCGGCACCCCCGGACAGTGTTACGACCGGAGTGCCCGGACGACGTACGAGGAGACCCGGATCGACACCCCGGCGGCCCCGGGCGGGGTCCAGGTGCCGACCACCCTGGTCGAGATCGGCGGCTTCACCCCGTACGTCACGCGGTTGACCCGCGAACTGTGCGAGGTGCGTTCGGTCAAGCAGGCCGACAATCTGCTCCAGACCCGGGGCGCGGAGCTGTGGCGGACCGCGGCCGAGCGGGCCCAGGGCAAGCGGTGGATGGGCAGCATCGAACGGTACGACGACCGGCCGCTCTACTGGGCCCGCCTGATCGGCACCCGCGACCTGCGCCAGTGGCAGCCGGCGTTCCGGCTGACCGACACCGCCCGGGCCGCCCTGCTCAAGACCTTCGAGTACGCCTCCCGGGGCATCTCGTCGACCGACTTCTCGACCAGCCGGAACGTGACCCGGGTACTGGTCAGCGGCTTCGACCCGTACCAGCTCAACGGGGAGATCCGCCGCTCCAACCCGTCCGGCGCCTCGGCGCTGCAGCTCGACGGCCAGGAGTACCAGGTCGGTGACCGTACCGTGCAGATCCAGGCGGTCTCGCTGCCGGTGACCTGGAGCGGCTTCGACCTCGGTTACGTCGAGGACACCTTCGGGCCGCACCTGACCCGGAACAGCCGGGAACGCGCCGACCTGATCATGACGATCAGCCAGGGTGGCCGGGCCCGGATGGCGATCGAGCAGTGGGCCGGCGCCTGGCGGGGCGGCAGCGCGGACAACAACAACGAGGGCACACCCGAGGTCGTACCGCAGGTGACGAACTGGCCGCAGCCGCAGCCGAACCCCGAGTTCATCGAGACCACGCTGCCGTACCAGCAGATGATCGACGCGGGTACGACGCCGTGGCCGGTGGCCCTCAACCCGCGGATCTGCGAGTGGACCGGCAACACCCGGCCGGACCCGGCCAAGGTCTCCTGCCACGACAACGGGCCGTCCCCGGACGCCCAGGCGCAGCAGGGCGGTGGCGGCAACTACCTCTCGAACGAGAGCATGTACCGCTCCAACCGGCTGCGGCTCGCGCTCGGCGCGACCGACGTACCCGGCGGGCACCTGCACATCTCCTCGCTGGTCTACCCGCAGAACCCGCTCGACATCATCGACCCCGCGTTCGCCTCCGACCGCGCCCAGACGATCGAGCAGACCGTCGCCCTGGTGAAGGCCGCCGGCGCGGCCGTCTCCTGAGCCGCCGGCCGGGGCCGGGGGTGACGACCGCCCCCGCCCCCGGCCGCCCCGGCCGATCGGAAGGACCCCTTCCTGATCGCGGAAGCGAAAACAAGGGGCCCGTCCGCACACCTGCATCCGTCAGTAGAAAGGCCTGACCATGCGCAAGATCGTCAGTTTTGGCGCCGCCCTCGTGCTCGCCGTCGGACTCGGCGGGTGCGGGGGGTCCGACTCCGGTTCGACCGACGAGGTGAAGCTCGCCGGGTTGTGGCCGCTGAGCGGACCGAACGCCACCCAGGGAACCGACGTCCTGCACGGCGCGGAACTCGCCGTCGACGTCGTCAACAACGACCACCCCGGACTGGCCCTGCCACTCGGACCGGGCAAGGGCCTGCCCGGCCTGGGCGGCGCGCCGGTCAAGCTGATCACCGGTGACACCCAGGGCAAGCCGGAGATCGGCGCCGGTGAGGTGGACCGGCTGGTCACCAGCGAGAAGGTGGCCGCGGTGATCGGGTCGTACCAGTCCGGGGTGACGCTGACCGCGAGCCAGCGCGCCGAGCGGCTCGGCGTGCCGTTCGTCAACGAGGCGTCGTCCTCGGTGGCGCTCACCGAACGTGGCCTGAAGTGGTTCTTCCGGACCGGGCCGACCGACGAGACGTTCGCCCGGTCGATGTTCGACTACCTCAAGGCCCGGCAGGCCGCCGGCGAGCAGGTCCGGACGGTCGGCATCTTCCACAGCAACGACCAGTTCGGCAACGACGGCGCCGGGGTCACCGAGAAGGTCGCCGCCGAGGTGGGCCTGCCGGTCACGGTCAACGTGGCGTTCGACCCGACCGCCGCCGACCTCGGCTCCCAGGTCGCCCAGGTACGCGGGAAGAACCCCGACGTGCTCTTCGTGCTCGCCTACACCGACGCCGCGATCAAGCTGATGAAGACGCTGGACCAGCTCGACTACCACCCGCCGGCACTGCTCGCGTACGGCAGCGGCTTCGCCGACCCGGCGTTCGTCACCGGTCTCGGCGCGCTGGCCGACGGCGCCTCGAGTCGGGCCGCCTGGTCCGGTGAGATCGCCGAGAAGCGACCGGCCGCGAAGACCGTCGCCGACCTGTTCCAGCAGCGGTACGGGGCACCGATGACCGAGAACTCGGCCCGGGCCTTCACCGCCGTACTGGCGCTGGCCCAGGCGATCGACAACGCCAAGTCGGTCGAGCCGGCGAAGATCCGGGACGCACTGCGCGCCCTGGACATCCCCGGCGAGCAGACGATCATGCCGTGGACCGGGATCAGGTTCGACGACAAGGGCCAGAACACCGGTGCGGCCGGCGTGGTCGAGCAGATGATCGACGGGCGGTACCGGGTGGTCTTCCCGGCCGAACTCTCCTCCGTGCAGCCGGTCTGGCCGATGAACGGGGCCCGGAAGTGACCCGGGGGACGGCATGAGCGACCTGCTCCAGTCGATCGTCAACGGACTGCTGATCGGCGCGGTGTTCGCGCTGGTCGCGGTCGGACTGACCCTCATCTACGGGGTCATGGACGTGGTCAACTTCGCGCACGGCGAGATGGTCATGCTCGGCATGTACACCTCGTTCTTCGCCTGGTCGCTGCTCGGCCTCGACCCGTTGCTCTCCATTCCGTTGGCCGGGGTGTCGATCGCGCTCACCGGCGCGCTGCTGTACGTCGGTGCGGTCGGCCGGGTGCTCGGCAGGTCCCCGCTGGCCCAGGTGATCGTCACCTTCGGGCTGCAGGTCTTCCTGCGCGGCCTGGCCCAGTTCCTCTGGACGCCGAACACCCGGACGGTGCCCCGACCCTGGGCGGCCGACCTGCGCTGGGAGATCGGCCCGGTGGTGATCGGCGGCCCACAGGTGATCATGGCGGTGGGCGCACTGCTCGCCACCGGCGCGGTCGCGTACTTCATGAACCGGACCCGCCTCGGCGGCGCGGTGCGCGCCGCCGGGGAGGACCCGGCGGCGGCGTCACTGATGGGCATCGACCCCCGGAAGATGTACGCGCTCTGCTGGGTGATCGCCGGACTCGCCACCGGGGTCGCCGGGGCGCTGCTGATGAACTCGTACTCCGCCTCGCCGACCGCCGGGGTGAGCTTCGCGCTGATGGCGTTCGTGGTGGTGGCGTTCGGCGGCTTCGGCAGCATCACCGGCGCGGCCCTGGCCGGGCTGCTGGTCGGGGTCGCCCAAGGGCTGGTCGGCCTCTACGCCCCGAGCTACACGCTGGCCGCCGCGCTGGGCCTGTATCTGGTGGTCGTCCTGGTACGACCGCAGGGATTGCTGGGGACACGATGAGCACCACGAGCACACCCACCACACCCGCCCCGGCCGCGTCGGCGCCGGCCGGGGACCGTCCGTCGCGGGCCCGGCGGCTGCCGCCGTGGACCACCGCCGTGCTGGTGGTGGCGGCCCTGGCGGCGTACCCGCTGGTCTTCCTGGACTCGGCGGCGCACAACATCGGCATCCTGGCGTTGACCTTCGGGATCGCCGCGACCGGCTGGAACCTGCTCGGCGGCTACACCGGACAGATCTCCTTCGGGCACGCGCTCTACTTCGGTGCCGGCGCCTACACCACCGCGCTGCTGGTCCGGCAGGGCTGGTCGCCGTGGCTGGCGATCGGGATCGCGCTGCCGGTGGCCGCGGTACTCGCCGCCGCGGTCGGCTGGCCCTGCTTCCGGCTGCGGCACCACTACTACTCGATCGCCACCATCGCCGTCGCCGAGATCGTCTTCATCCTGGTCACCAACCTGCCCGGGCTCGGCCAGGCGAACGGCTGGGAGTTGCCGGTGGTCGAGCCGTCCCTGGCGAACCTGCAGTTCTCGCTGCTGGACAAACGGCCCTACTACTACGTGGCGCTCGGCTTCTTCTGCCTCGCGGCGGTGGCGGTCTGGCTCTTCCTGCGCGGCCGGGCCGGCAACTATGTCCGGGCGATACGCGACGACCAGGCCGCGGCGGCGGCGGTCGGAATCAACGTGCACCGGTACAAGCTGGCGGCGGCCGCGCTCTCCGGCGCGATCACCGCGCTGGCCGGCGGCTTCTACGTGATGTACGTCCTCTTCGTCGACCCGCCCTCCGGGCTGGGCCTGGACCTGTCGGTGTCGTTCACCCTGATGGCGGTGCTCGGCGGGGTCGGCCGGTTCTGGGGGCCGCTGCTCGGCGCCTGGGTGCTGGTCTTCGTCCAGGACGTCACCCGGCAGGAGTTCTCCGGCACCGGCCGCTCGGTCGACCTGCTGCTCTACGGCGCGCTGATCGTCCTGATCTCGATCACCGAGCCGGGCGGCCTGCTCGCGATCCTGCAGCGGATCTGGGCCCCGATCGCCCGTCGGCTGCGCCGCAGGTCGGCCCCGGAGCCGACCGGATCTGGTGAGGTGAGGGCATGACCAGCCTGCTGAGGATCGACAAGCTCTCCTGCCGGTTCGGTGGGCTGTGGGCCAACCGGGAGGTCAGCTTCGAGGTGGAACAGGGCGCCATCGTCGGGCTGATCGGTCCGAACGGTGCCGGCAAAAGCACCCTCTTCTCCATGGTGGCCGGGGCACAGCGGCCGACCGCCGGCCGGCTGGAGTTCGACGGGCGGGACGTGACCGGGTGGGCGCCGCACGCGGCGGCCCGGGCCGGGGTGGGCCGGACCTTCCAGTTGATGCGGGTCTTCGGCTCGATGAGCGTGCTGGAGAACCTGACCACGGCGGCGTTCGTCCGGCACCCCCGGCTGCGGGACGCCCGACGCCGGGCCGCCGAGGTCGCCGACCTGGCCGGGCTCGGGCCGGTCCTGGACGCCCCGGCCGCCTCGCTGACCGCCGCCTGGAAGAAGCGGCTGGAGATGGGGCGGGCGCTGGCCACCGAGCCGAAACTGCTGCTGCTCGACGAGGTGCTCTCGGGCCTGACCCCGACCGAGGCCCGGGAGGCGGTCGAGATCGTCCGGGCGATCAACCGGGACGGCGTCACCATCCTGATGGTGGAACACGTGATGGAGGTGATCATGCCGCTCTGTGGCCGGCTGGTCGTGCTGCACTACGGGGAGAAGATCAGCGAGGGCACGCCGGAGCAGGTCGCGCACGACCCGACAGTGGTCGAGGCGTACCTGGGGAAGGCGCTCTAGATGCTGACCGTCAGTGATCTCCACGTGGACTACGCCGGAGTCGTCGCGCTGCGCGGCGTCGACCTGACCGTGCGGGCCGGCGAACTCGTCGCACTGGTCGGCGCGAACGGTGCCGGCAAGAGCACCCTGCTCGCCGCCGTCTCCGGGCTGCACCGACCGGTACGCGGCACGGTGACCTTCCTCGACGAGAACGTCAGCGGGCTGCCGGCGTACCGGATCGCCCGCCGGGGGGCCGTGCTGGTGCCGGAGGGACGGCGGCTGTTCGGGCACCAGACGGTGCTGCAGAACCTGATGCTCGGCGGCTACCACCGGACCGAGGCGGAACGGCAGGCCGACCTGAAACGGGTCTACGACCTCTTCCCGATCCTCGCCGAGCGCTCCGGTCAGCGGGCCGGGACCCTCTCCGGGGGTGAGCAGCAGATGGTCGCGCTCGGCCGGGCCCTGATGAGCCGGCCGAAGCTGCTGATGCTCGACGAGCCGTCACTCGGCATCTCACCGAAGTTCACCAAGATGATCTTCGAGGTGCTGGCCGAGATCCGACGTACCGGCACCACCATGCTGCTGGTCGAGCAGAACCTGCGGGCCGCGCTGGACCTGGCCGACCGGGCGTACGTGTTGCAGACCGGACGGGTGGTGATGTCCGGCCCGGCGGCGGAACTCGCCGAGTCCGACGAGGTACGACGCTCGTACCTCGGACTGTGAGTCGACCGGCGGGGAGTGGATGAGGGTGCGGATCATTCCGGTCGGACTGCGGGCGCTGCTGGTCGAGCTGCCGACCCCGGCGCACGTCCAGGCGCTGGTGGCGGATCTGGAGCGGCGACGTACCGACGGTGACCTGACCGGGGTGGACGACGTGGTCCCGGGCGAGCTGACCGTGCTCGTCGACGGCGTCGCCGACCCCGCCGACCTGGCGGGGCGGCTCGCCGCCTGGCGACCCGCCTCGGTCCGGCCGCCGGACGGCCCGCTCGTCGAGATCCCGGTCCGGTACGACGGCGCCGACGTGGCCGACGTCGCCCGGCTCTGGCAGGTGCCGGAGGAGGAGGTCGGACGGATCCACAGCACCCCGGAGTACCGGGTCGCGTTCTGCGGCTTCGCCCCCGGCTTCGGTTACCTGACCGGGCTGCCGGAGCACTACCACCTGCCCCGGCGACCGGTGCCCCGGACCCGGGTGCCGGCCGGGTCGGTCGCGGTCGCCGGCGGCTACGCCGGGATCTACCCCCGTGACTCGCCCGGCGGCTGGCAGCTGCTCGGCCGTACCGACGTGGTGCTCTTCGACCCGGACCGGGATCCGGTCGCCCTGCTCACCCCGGGCGTCCGGGTCCGGTTCCGGAACCTCGGCGGATGACCCGCACCCGATACGTCGAGGTGGTCCGCTCCGGGGCGCTCAGCACCGTGCAGGACCTGGGCCGCCCCGGACACGCCCACCTCGGGGTGCCCCGGTCGGGCGCGCTCGACCTGCCGGCACACCTGCTGGCGAACCGGCTGGTCGGCAACCCGCCGGAGGCGGCCACGATCGAGACCACCCTCACCGGCGTCTCGGTCCGGCTCGGCCAGGCCGGCACGGTCGCGGTCACCGGGGCGTGGGCGCCGGTGACCGTCAACGGACGCCCGGCGAGTTGGTCGGCGCCGGTGTCCGTGCCGGCCGGTGCCCAGGTCGACGTGGCCACCGCGCGGCGTGGCGTCCGCAGCTACCTCGCCGTCTCCGGCGGGATCGCCGTCGCGCCGGTGCTCGGCAGCCGCGCCACCGACCTGCTCTCCGGGCTGGGGCCGACTCCGCTCGCCGTCGGCGAACGGCTGCCACTCGGCGAGGTCACGGGGCCGCCCGGCCCGGTCGACGTCGCGCCGACCGGGACCCTGCCCGAGGAACTGGCGCTGCGGATCGTGCTCGGCCCCCGCGCCGACTGGTTCACCGACGAGGCCCCCCGGATCCTCACCACCGGCCGGTACGTCGTCTCCACCGCCAGCAACCGGATCGGCATGCGGCTGGACGGTCCGCCGTTGCCGCGCCGGATCACCACGGAACTGCGCAGTGAGGGGGTGGTGCTGGGCGCGGTCCAGGTGCCTGCCGCCGGCACCCCGGTGATCTTCCTCGCCGACCATCCCACGATGGGCGGCTACCCGGTGATCGGGGTGGTGCACCCGGACGACCTGCCACGTACCGCCCAGGCCGCCCCCGGCACCCCCGTCCGCTTCGTACTGTGACGGTCGCTCCCACCGGCTTTCGCTCCCACCGGCTCCGCCCTGGCGTCATCCGGCGTCCGACAGGGGCCGGGGCGAGTCTGTCGGAACCCGAGGTCGACGCGGCGACTCTCCGTCTGCATGAGATCTTCGCAATCGGCTGTCCTGCTCGTCTGCACGGTGGTCGCCCTCGTCACCGGCTGCACGGCCGGGAACGCGCCCACCGGGACGGCGGCGTCCACTCCAGAGACGTCCCCACCGGCCAGACCGGGCTGTGGCTCCCCGGTCGAGACCGGTCCGCTGCCGGAGTGGGCCCGGACCGGGTTCTCCGGCGACGCGCGCATGCCGCACGTGCTGGGGGACCGGGGCGAGATCGTGGCCGCGATCTTCGGCTACCCGCTCACCGTCTCCCGGCCCGAGGGCCCCACCAACAAGATCCTCTGGGTGTCCAGGGCCGCGGACCCGCCCGGCGACCTGCTCATCGAGGCGGAACTCGACGGTTCGGACACCTCGGTGACCCAGCGGGTGACCGGTGGGCCCGGCCCCTCCATCGTCGACCTGCCGCAACCCGGGTGCTGGCACCTCACCCTCAGTTGGTCGGGCCGTACCGACACCCTGGACCTCAGCTACCGCTGACCGCCGGACGGCGCCAGGCAGCCCGGCTCCTTCCGGGCCGGCCCCCGGTTGGTGACCCCGGCCGCGGACGATCATGCTTGGACCGGTACGCCCGACCGGGCGTGCCCGATGGGAGGGAGTACCCCGATGACCGTCCGCCCCGCCTTCCACCTCGCGATCCCGGTCGACGACCTGGCCCGGGCCCGCGCCTTCTACGGGGGTGTGCTCGGGCTCGCCGAGGGACGCTCGGCCGACGCCTGGGTCGACTGGAACTTCTACGGTCACCAGGTGGTGACCCACGTCGTACCGGTGGCGCGGCAGTCCGACGCGGGCCGCAACCCCGTCGACGGGCACGACGTACCGGTGCCGCACTTCGGGCTCATCCTGTCGATCGAGGACTTCCACACCCTGGCCGACCGGATCCGCGCCGCCGGCGGCGAGTTTGTCATCGAGCCGTACCTGCGGTTCGCCGGCGAGCCGGGGGAGCAGTGGACGATGTTCTTCCGCGATCCGGCCGGCAACGCGCTGGAGTTCAAGGCGTTCCGCGACGAGTCGCAGATCTTCGCCAGGTAGGACTATGACAGTCGTCATGACTGTACGTATCATGACGACTGTCATACTCCGCCCGGTGGCGGAGCGCTGCCGGGGCGGGAGGACGCGTGGCGATCGGTTTCCTCGGGCTGGGACTGATGGGCCAGCCGATGGCACTCAACCTGGCCCGGGCCGGGACCCCGCTGCTGGTGTGGAACCGGACCGCCGCGAAGTGCGCCGAGCTGCGCGCGGCGGGCGCCCGGGTGGCCGGCACCCCGGCCGAGGTGTTCGCCGGGGCGGAGACCGTGCTGCTCATGCTCGCCAACGAGGAGGCCGTCGACCGGGTGCTCGGCCGGGGCACCGACGACTTCGGACCGGCCGTGGCCGGGCACACCGTCGTGCACATGGGCACAACCGCGCCCGGGTACTCGCAGGCGTTGGAGACCGACATCCGCCGGGCCGGCGGGCGGTACGTCGAGGCGCCGGTCTCCGGGTCACGCAAGCCGGCCGAGGCCGGCGAACTGGTGGCGATGCTCGCCGGCGACCCGTCGGCGACCCGGGCGGTCCGTACGCTGCTCGCGCCGATCTGCCGGGAGACGGTCGACTGCGGGCCGGTACCGAACGCGCTGCGGATGAAACTCGCGGTCAACCTGTACCTGATCACGATGGTCACCGGACTCGCCGAGGCGGTGCACTTCGCCGACCGACACGGCCTGGACCTGCGGCGGTTGCTGGCCGTGCTCGACGCGGGGCCGATGGCGAGCGCCGTCTCCCGGGTCAAGGCACGCAAGCTCGTCGACCACGACTTCGCGGCCCAGGCGGCCGTCGCCGACGTGCTGACGAACAGCCGGCTGGTCGCCGAGGCCGCCCGCGAGGCGGGGCTGGCCTCCCCACTGCTGGACGTCTGCCACCAGCTCTACTCCGAGACCGTGGCGCTGGGGCACGACGGAGCCGACATGGCGGCCGTCATCCACGCCATCGAGAGCCGGACCGACAGCGGCCGTGCCAGGCCGACTAACCCAGCACCAGCGAGAGTTCCCTGACCACCGTGTCGAGCTGCCCGACGTCGCGCCGGATCCGGGCCAGCATGATCGCGCCCTCCAGGGAGCTGATCATCAGCGTGGCCAACCCCCGCGCCCGCTCCGGCGGCAGGCCCATCCGCGCGAGTTCGTCCCGTACCGCACCCTCCCACCGGTCCGTCGCCGTCCGCAGCGGCTCGGTGACCGGCGAGTCGCTGCCGGCCAGGTCGGCGGCGACGGCCATCACCGGGCAGCCGCGCGCGTACCCGCGGGTCGTCAGGTCCTCCCGCCACCAGGCCGCGAGGTGGGCGAAGAGACCGGCCGGCGACGGTACGTCCGCGGTCCGCCGGTACGCGGTGGCCCAGGCCGCGGCGAACTCCGCCGACCAGATCAGCGCCTCGCCGACGAGTTGGTCCTTGCCCCGGGGGAAGTAGTGCTGGAACGAGCCCCGGGGAGCCGCCGCGTGTTCGACCACGTCGCGTACCCCGGTGGCGGCCACCCCACGGGCCCGCACCAACTGCGCCGCGCTGTAGACCATGCGTTCGCGCGGAGGTCGCGTCTCGCCGGACATGGCCGCCTCTCGTTCCTGCTGACAGCCGCGTCACGGCAGCTCAGCGATCCCGGAAGACTAGATCCTATGCCGGGCCGGCGACCGGCCCGTCCGCCCTCCGCCACCGGTCCGGCAAGATTTTCTGGCATTCTTCGGTCGAGGATGTCGAGAACCGTGCGCCGGCTTCTACCTGAGGGTGAGAGCGCCGAGACGGGCGCGAAGGCGTAGGGAGCCAGCGATGAAGTACATGCTGTTGATGCAGTTCAGCGAGGCCGCGGCCGAGTTCCCGCCGATCCACGCCTGGACGCCGGAGGAGATCCAGGCGCACATCGGGTTCATGGGCGACGTCAACGGCAAGCTCGTCGCCTCCGGCGAGTTCGTGGACGGCCAGGGCCTGGCGATGCCGGACCAGGCGAAGATCGTCCGGGCCGGGGACGGCGGCGGGCCCGTGGTCACCGAAGGTCCCTTCGCCGAGACGAAGGAGTGGCTCGCCGGCTACTGGATCGTCGACACCGACACCCCGGAGCGGGCGGTCGAACTCGCCGCGTACATCTCCACCGCCCCCGGGCCCGGCGGGCGTCCGCTGAACATGCCGATCGAGGTCCGCCCGGTGATGTCGGCCCCGCCGCAGGAGCTGTGACGGTTGACCACCACGTCGCGGGGGAGTGACGGGTCCTGAACACCCTCGACCGCACCGCCGAGGACCTGCTGCGCGATCTGGCGCCGCGGGTCCTCGGCGTGCTCGTCCGCCGGTTCGGCGACTTCGACACGGCCGAGGACGCGGTACAGGAGTCGCTGCTCGCCGCGGCGACGCAGTGGCCGCGGGACGGGACGCCGGACAACCCGCGCGGCTGGCTGATCCAGGTCGCCTCCCGCCGGATGATCGAACAGGTGCGTAACGAGCAGGCCCGACGCCGCCGGGAGGCGGTGGTCGCCCAACGGGAGCCGGCGGACCGGCAGTCGGCGCCGGCGGCGGACGTACCGACCCCGGCCGACCGGGACGACACCCTGCTCCTGCTCTTCCTGTGCTGCCATCCCGCGCTGTCGGCGACCTCGCGGATCGCGCTCACCCTGCGCGCGGTCGGCGGGCTGACCACAGCCGAGATCGCCCGGGCCTTCCTGGTGCCGGAGGCGACGATGGCGCAGCGGATCAGCCGCGCCAAGCAACGGATCAGCGCCTCCGGCGGCCGGTTCCGGATGCCGGAGGGACCGGACCGCGCCGACGCACTCGGCCAGGTGCTGCACGTGCTCTACCTGATCTTCAGCGAGGGGCACACCAGCAGCGGCGGCGCGGACCTGTACCGGATCGAACTGTCCAGCGAGGCGATCCGGCTGACCCGGGCCGTGCACGCGCTGCTGCCCGACGACAGCGAGGTCACCGGACTGCTCGCGCTGATGCTGCTCACCGATGCCCGCCGTCCGGCCCGGATCGGGCCGGACGGTGTGCTGGTCTCCCTGGCCGACCAGGACCGCAGCCGCTGGGACCGGGCCGCCATCACCGAGGGGATCGCGCTGGTCACCCGGGCGCTGCCGCGCGGACCGCTCGGGCCCTACCAGATCCAGGCCGCGATCGCCGCCGTACACGACGAGGCGGCGACGGCCGAGGAGACCGACTGGCCGCAGATCCTCGCCCTCTACCAGGTGTTGGAGCGGTACTCGGCCAATCCCGTGGTGGCACTCAACCGGGCGGTGGCGGTCGCCATGGTGCACGGCCCGCTGGCCGGCCTCGCCGTCCTCGCGGAGACGGGCTCCGACCCCCGGCTGGCCGGCCAGCACCGGCTCGACGCCACCCGCGCCCACCTGCTGGAGATGGCCGGCGACCGGGCCGCCGCGATCGCGCACTACCGGGCGGCGGCCAACCGGACGGCCAGCCTGCCGGAACGGCACTACCTCACCCTCCGGGCCGCCCGGCTGGCCTGAGCCGAGCGGCCCGGACCGGTCAGTCGCAGCCGGCTCCGGGGTTGTCGTCCGGAAGGCCGGCGCCGCCGTCGACGCTCGACTCGTACCGGCTGATCGCGGCGACCTTCGCGGCCGAGTTCGACGCCGTGTCGAAGCGATAGCCCAGCCACTCCCGGGCCAGCCGGCGAGCCAGTTCCAGCCCGATCACCCGCTGCCCCATGGCCAGCACCTGGGCGTCGTTGCTGAGCACCGCGCGTTCCACCGAGAAGCTGTCGTGGGCGGTCACCGCCCGGATCCCCGGCACCTTGTTGGCCGCGATCGCCATTCCCAGGCCGGTGCCGCAGATCAGCAAGGCCCGGTCCGCCCGGCCCTGGGCGACCAGTCGCGCCGCGGCGACGGCGACATGCGGGTACGCCGTGTCGTCGCCCCGGCCGACGCCGACGTCCTCGACCGAGGCCACCCGGTCGTCCGCCTCCAGGTCGGCCCGGAGGATCTCCTTGTACTGCAGGCCGGCGTCGTCGCAGCCGACGACGACACGCAGCCGGTTGTCGGTCACCTGGCCGGCTCCTGTTCCGGGTCGGACACCTCAGAGAGGTGCCGGTCGGATGACACCTCAGAGAGGTGCCGGTCGAATGTCGTCGCCACCGTCCGGAGACAGAGCGCCAGCGACACCGCCCCGGGGTCCGGGGTGCCGACGCTCCGCTCGGCCAACGGCCGGGCCCGGCCCACCCGGGGACGCAGCCCGGCGGTGTCGTCCGCCGCCCGGGTGGCCACCGCCGCCGCCTCACGCCAGGCCGCCCCGACGCTGTCGCCGGCACCGGCCGCCGCGTCGAGCGCGTCGTGGAACGGCACCAGAGCGTCCAACAGCGTCTTGTCGCCGGGTTCCGCGCCGCCGAGCCCCCGGATGGTCTCGACCGCCGCCCCGACCGCGTCCCGGAGATCGGCGGTGCCGACCGGGCTCCGCTCGTCGCCCAGATGCTCGCCGGCCGACCGCAGCGCCGCCCCCCACAACACCCCGGAGGTGCCGCCGGCCCGGGCCGCCCAGGCATCGCCGGCCGCACCGAGCACCGAGGCCAGCCCGTGTCCATCGTCGACCGCCACCCTGGCCGCCTCGAGCGCGGCCGTCACCCCGCGCAGCATGCCGCGTCCGTGGTCACCGTCGCCGGCGACCGCGTCGAGCCGACCCAGCTCCGCCTCGGCGTCCGCGATCGCCGCGACGACCTCGGTCAGCGCCTCGGCGACCGCCCGACCGTACGCGCGGGAGTCGGCACTGCTCCGAGGCGCTTCCGGTGGCCCGCCGCCGGGATCGTGGCGTCCGCTCGCGGCCGCCCGGTCACCGCTCGTACGGCTGCCCGGCACCCGGGCCGCCCCGTTCCCGGCCGGCGGCGCCGAACCGGCGGACACCTCGACCAGGTGCGGGTTCTTCCGGTACGCCGGAGTGTCGGCCGGCGCGCACCAGAAACGCTCCAGTTCCTCGTCCAACCAGCAGAGCGTCAGCGAGCACCCGGCCATGTCCAGGCTGGTCACCAGCTCGCCGACCTCCGGGTCCAGCACCGTCAGGCCGGCACCGGAGAGCTCCTCGGAGACCGTCTTCCAGACGACGAACAGCTCCTCGTACTTGGTGGCGCCGAGCCCGTTGAGGATGACGGCGACCCGGGAACCGGCCCCGGCCGGCTGTTCGGCGAGGACACCCCGGACGAGGGTCCGGGCGAGTTCGGCGGCGGTCGGCAGGTCGTCGGAGGAGACGCCCGGCTCGCCGTGGATGCCGAGTCCGAGCCCCATCGTGCCGGCCGGCACGGTGAACAGCGGATGGTCCTGGCCCGGCAGGGTGCAGCCGGCGAACGCCACGCCGAGGGTGCGGGTCCGGTCGTTGGTGACCCGGGCCACCCGCTCGACCTCGGCCAGCGGATAGCCGGCCTCGGCCGCCGCGGCGGCGGTCTTGAACACCACGAAGTCGCCGGCGATGCCCCGGCGCTTCTCCGCCTCGGCCGGCCCGGCACTCGCGATGTCGTCGGTGACCAGCACGGTACGGGTGTCGATCCCCTCCGCGCGCAGCCGCTGCTCGGCCAACCCGAAGTTCATCACGTCCCCGGCGTAGTTGCCGAAGAGGAAGAGCACCCCGGCACCGTTGTCGGCGGCCCGGGCCACCTCGTACGCCTGCTGTGCCGACGGCGAGGTGAAGATGTTGCCGACCACCGCACCGTCGGCGAAGCCGGGACCCACCACCCCGCAGAACGCCGGATAGTGTCCGGATCCGCCGCCGACCACGACCGCCACCTTGCCGGCGCGGGTCTGGCCGGCCCGGACCACTCCGCCGGGGACACCCCGGACGTAGCGGTGGTGCAGGTCGAGGAAACCGGCGAGCATGTCGTCGCTGAACGCGGCGGGATCGTTGAAGAGTCGGGTCAACGGTCAGCTCCTTCGCCTCGGGCGCGGGCCGGCCCCGGCCCGGCTGTGCCGTCCTCCGGCGCCAGCAGCGTGACGAGCCGGGAGTCGTCCTCGGCCGCCATACCCTGGCGCATCGCCAGCGTGTAGAGCGCGGTGGCGGCGGCAGCGACCGGTGTCGGTACCCCGGCCGCCGAGGCGACCCTGCCGACGATGTGCATGTCCTTGTTGATCACGTCCAGCCGGGACCGCAGTTCGACGTCGCCAGTGTACGCGCGCGCCATCCGTGGCCCTCGATCCGCCAACATGAACGACGCCGCCGCCCCCGAACCGAGCACCTGCACCACGGTGTCCAGGTCGAGACCGAGTGCGCGGGCCAGCGCCAACGCCTCGGCCGCGGCGGCGGTGTGGATGCCGCAGAGCAGTTGGTTCACCGTTTTCATCGTCTGGCCGTCACCGGGGTTCGGGCCGACGACGTACACGGTGGAGGCCAGCAGGTCGAGCACCCGGCGGGCGTTCGCGAGTGCCCGGTCCGCCGCGCCGACCATGATCAGCAGATCGCCGGTGCCCGCCCGGACCGGCCCGCCGCTGACCGGCGCGTCCACCAGGTCGACGCCCCCCTCGGCCAGGCTCGCCGCGACGGCGCGGGCCGCCTCCGGGCCGACCGTGCTGGTCAGCACGACCACCGCGCCCGGCCGCAGGGTGTGGACCGCGCCGTCGGCACCGAACAGGGCCCCCCTCAGCTGCTCCTCGTCGCGCACCGCCAGCACCGCGACGTCCGCGCTCCGGCACGCCTCGGCGGGGCTGGCCGCGGCGTGCGTACCGCCCTCGACCGCGAGGGCCCGACGCTCCGGGGAGACGTCGAAGGCCCACACCGGCAACTCACCGCCGAGCCGGAGTGCCATCGGCAGCCCCATCGCGCCCAGGCCCAGGACGGCGACCGTCGTGCTGGCGCCGTCCCGTCCCGGGGCAGCCGTCGCGGCTCCACTGTGGTCGACCGGATCGCGGTTCACGGCGCCTCCTTCGGGGGCAGGATCGAGGCCAGGTAGCGGCGGTTCGTGGCCATCACCCCGAGGCCGTCCCCGCCGTACTGCTCCAGACAGAACGCGCCGGTGAAGCCGTACCCGATCGCGTCCCGGACCGCCCGTCGGTAGTTGATCACGCCGAGCTCCATCGACGTCGGCGTGCTCAGCACCGCACCCGTCGTGCCGTCCTCGAACCGGTGGTAGTTCTTGACGTGCCAGTAGTTGGTCAGCGGCAGGCACTTCTCGAGCATCACCTCGATCGGCTCGATCGGGCGGTGCAGCCGGACCAGGTTGCCGAGGTCGGGGTTGAGTCCGACGTTCGGGTGTCCGATCTCCTCGACGAGACGGACGGCCGAGTCGGCGGTGCCGAGCAGGGTGTCCTCGTACATCTCCAGCGACAGCGCGACGCCGACCTCGGCCGCGTGCCGACCCAGCTCGCGCAGCCGGGCCGCGGCCAGCCGGCGGTTCTCCGGGTCGTCCGCGTCACGCGGCCCGTCCACGGTCCAGAACCACAGCACCGCACGCTGCCGCTCGGTCAGCGGCCGGTGCAGGCCGACGCTGACCACCGAGCAGCCGAGCGCCGCGGCCGCCTCGATCGCCCGGTGGCTGTACGCGAGGTTCTCCTCCCCGGCCACCGGGTCGATGACGCTGCGCCGGATCACCGAGACCGCCTCGGCGCGTAACCCGGCCGCCCGGACCGCCTCGCCGAGTTCGGTCAACCGGGCCGGCGGGAGGTCGGCGACCCGGACCCACGAGTCGGTCAGGTCGACCTCGGTGAAACCCTCCGCGGCGACCTCGGCCAGGATGTCCCGCCAGGTCTGGGCCGGTGCGTCCTGCACCGGTACGCCGGGCCGCAGTTCGGCCGGGAAGGGCAGCATCGCGGCGGCCAGCGCCCAGCCGGAGTCAGCCGTCGACACGGTGCCTCCCCGGCGCGTCACGCAGCAGCTCGGCCAGTGGCTCGCGGCGCAGACACCGGTCGAAGGCGAACGAGTCGGCGAGCGCCTCGGCCTCCTCCGGGGTCAGCCCCTCGAAGCAGCGGGCGAAGTCGCCGACCATCGGCTCGGCGAGCAGGATGTGCCGGACCAGACCCCGGACCCAGCCGTGCTGTCCCCACGGGTACGGCTGGAAGTCCGGGAACTCCTCCGCGAAGAGCCGCTCGATCGGCTCCATGACGTGTCGTACCCCGGTGTCCACCGAGCCCCAGGAGTCGACCCCGAGGCGGGCCTTCTTCTCCAGCACCGGAGCGATCCGGCGCAGGTACGGACCGTCCGGGTCGGCGTGCACCAGCCCCTGCAACCCGATGTCCTTGTACGTCCACAGTGCCCAGCTCGCCCCGTGCTCGGCGTAGATCTCCAGCTGGTCGGCGAGAATCTGCCGGCGTTGCGTGTCCCGCTCCGGGTCACCGGTGTAGACCGGCCCGAACTCGCCGACCCAGATCGGGGTGCCGGTGTCGCGCATGTACGCGGTCCGGGCCAGGAAGGTCCGCTCCAGGACGTCCCGGTCGACGTACTCGCCCCGGGAGATCCCGGGGTAGGGGCCGCCGTCGACGAAGCCGGGCAGGGTGTAGTCGTGCGCGGTGTAGACGGTGTTCGGCAGCGGGTCGCCGAGCTGGTCGAACTGGGTGGAGTAGCGGTTGCCGTCGAGGAAGAGCACGTGCCGGGGGTCGACGGCCCGGATCGCCGCCTCCAGCCGACGGTAGAACGGGCCGATCGCCTCGCCGACCGCGTCACCGGGCTCGTTGACCGGGTTGTAGCCGGCCACCCACGGGTTGTCCTTGTACCGGTCGGCGAGCGCCTCCCACAGGTGCACGACCCGGTCCTGGAAGTGCCGGTGGGTCCAGAAGTGCGCCCAGTGCGTGGGATTGTCGCTGTGCCAGTGCTGGTTCTGGTAGCCGGGCACCGCGTGCAGGTCGAGGATGGTGTATATGCCGTGCCGGGCACAGGCGTCGACCACCTGGTCCAGCCGGCGGAACCCCTCCTCCTTCAACTCGAACGGCCGGTCGTCGTCCTCGAAGTGCCGGTAGTTGAACGGCACCCGGACCGAGTTCAGGCCGAGCGAGGCGAGGTAGTCGGCGTCGGCGTCGGCGAAGAAGACACTGAGGAACCGGTCGAAGAACCGTTCGTAGCCCTCCGCGCCGAGGGTCGCCCGCAGCGCCCGCCGCTGCTGCGACTCGGTCCCCGGGTAGCCGGTGATGAAGTTCTCCATGTTCATCCAGCCGCCGAGGCCCACGCCGCGCAGCACCACCGTGCTGCCGTCGTCGGTGACCAGCCGGTCACCGTCGACCCGGACGAAGCCGTGCCGGGGGGAGGGGATGTCAGCCATGGTGCTCCTCAGGGTCGCGGGCGAACAGGTCGGTGCCGCCGGCGCGGTCCGCGAGCCGGCCACAGCCGGCCACGTCCCGCTCGCCGTCGGCGATCACCACGTCGTAGCGCAGCCGGAGTTCGGCGCCGGGCGCGAGCGGGTACTCGCGGTCGAAGAACGGTGCCGGGCCGAGGCAGGCGTACGGTTCGGTACGGACGAACCAGCGGGTCGTCTCGGCGCCCAGGTTCGTCGGATGGTTCCGGAAGACCAGCGTGGAGGCGAGCGTGCCGGGCGGCCCGTAACCGTCGTGCTGACCGACAAAACCGAGCCAGCGGCCACGCCAGCCCATCAGTTCGTCGGCGCCGGTCCGGTCCTCGGTGACCACCCGGCCGCCGATGAACGAGCGGGGTCCGTGCCAGAGCATTCCGCCGTACCCGGCGTTCTCCCGACCCTGGGTGGTCGGGCTGCCGATCGTGATCGTCTCGTTGGTGTTGTTGCGCAGCACCGTGGAGAACTGCAGCAGCCAGGCACTGAGGTTGGCCCAGACCGCCACCGCGAGCCGGCGCTCTTCGATGGCGACCGGGTGACCGTGCGCGGCGACCCAGCGTAGCCGCTCGGTCAGCCGTACGGCGTCGGCGTCCCGGCGCAGCACCGGGAAGTCGTGGTGTTCGACCCGCCCGATGTTGTCCAGTGCCTGGTAACCCCGGCCCCGGACGTACGTCCCGCCGCCCCAGAAGTTGTCCGGCCCGAAGTTCGAGATGCCGAAGCAGAGTCCCTTGTGCCACCGGTGGTCGTGCGGCCGGTACAGGCTGACCTCGTTGCCGGCCAGGGTCCGCAGCGGGTGCAGGTACGGGCGCGGCGACTCCTCCGCCGGCTCCTCCGGGGTGTAGACGTAGCGGAGAAGTTCGGCGCCATGCCAGCCGACCCGTACCGACCGGCCGACGTCGTGGTTGACGGTCAGCCCGCTGCCGGGCCCGCCGGACCGGCCGGACCCGGCCGGCGTACCGCCCGGCAGCGGGGCCGGTGCGGGGGCCGGAGCCGGTACGACGGGGGCGGAGATGTTCACCATCGGGGTCCGTTGCCTTCCATCTTGCGGTAGAACGGTGAGTCGGCGGTCAGGTCGGCCGCGCGGACGGGGGAGCGGGTGAACGCGGAGGCGTACACCCCGGCGACGAGTCCCATGGTCCGCCGGCTCTCCGCCGAGTCGACCGGGGGCGGCGTACCGGCCCGTAGCGCCCGGACCACCTCGGCGAACTGGGCCCGGTGGGCGCTGCGTACCCCGGCCGGGCCGGCCCGCCAGGCGGCCAGCACCTCGTCGGCGTGCTCCGGGGCGGCGGTGATCCGCCAGTCGTCGTCGCCGTACCCGTACAGGTGGGTGACCTCGACGGTGGCCCGTTCGAAGTCGAAGCGCAGGTAGCTCTCCTCCCGGACCGAGACCAGACTGTTCACCACGCTGGCCACCGCACCGTTGGCGAAGCTGACGTGCGCCATGCTGACGTCCTCGGTCTCCATTCGTCGGGCCTGCTGCCGGGCGATCGCGGACACCTCGGTCCAGTCGCCGAGGATCGCGCAGAGCAGGTCCATCTGGTGGATGCCGTGCCCCATCGTCGGCCCGCCGCCCTCGGTGTCCCACCGACCCCGCCACTCGACGTCGAAGTACGCCTGGTCGCGGAACCAGGTGGTGTGGCAGACCGCGACCAGCGGACGTCCGAGCACCCCGGAGTCGAGCAGCGCCCGCAGCCGCAGCGCCCCGGTCCCGAACCGGTGCTGGAAGACGGTCGCCACCGTGGCGCCGTACCTCTTCTCGGCCTCGACCAGTTCGTCCAGTTGGGCCAGGCTCAGCGTCGGCGGCTTCTCCACCAGGACGTTGCTGCCGGCGGTGAGGCAGGCCAGGGCGAGCGGATGGTGCGAGCCGGGCGGGGTGCAGAGGTGCACCAGGTCGGGGCGGTCCTTCTCCAGCAGGCTCGTCAGGTCGGCGTGCCGGGCCGGTACGTCGTACCGGTCGGCGAACGCCGTGAGCCGGTCGGCGTTGACGTCGACGGCGCCGACCAGGCGTACGTCATCGCCGAGCTCCCGCAGCGACTCGGCGTGGATGCGGGCGATGTTGCCGGTGCCGACGACGGCGACGCGGAGGGGTTCCACGGCACAGCTCCTCAGGTGGGGTTCGGGGTCAGTCGGGGCCGGTGCGCAGCGGGTCGTACGCGTGCAGGAAGCCGCACATGCCGAGGGTGGTCTGCTCGGGTCGGGCGATCCGGGAGACGGTCGCCCCGGTCAGGTGCCGGTGGTCGCCGCGCCGCAGTGCCTCGATCTGCTCCCCGGTGCGCCGGCTGACCGCCACCGGCCCGTCGGTCCAACGTCGGGACCAGGTGTCGAGTTGGGGTCGGACCAGGGCGGTCGCCGCCGCGTAGAAGGCGTCGAGCGGCCCGGTGTCGCCGGCCTCGACGTGTCGCCGCAGCTCCGCGAAGCCCTCGATCGCCAGGTCGCGGCGGGCCCGGGCCCGGTCGGCCGACGGTTCCCCGGAGCCGTCGGTCAGCGACACCGCCCGCCGGTACGTCTCGGAGTCCACCAGGTGTTCGGGCGGCAGGGTGAGGACGGCGTCGCCGGCCTCCGGCAGGCCGCCGTTCTGCATGACGACCACCACCTGGAGGTCGCCGTCGTTCACCGCCCGGTGGATGGTGCCGGGGGTGAACCAGACGACGTCGCCGGGGGCGAGTGGCGACTCGGTGAAGCCGCCCGGGGTCAGGGTCTGCAGCCGGCCCCGGCCGCCGGTCACCACGTAGCACTCGGTGCAGCAGAGGTGGACGTGCGGCGAGCCGCCGTGCAGCCCGTCGTCGGTCCGCCAGGGATAGACCTCCAACCCGGTGATGCCGACCGCGCCGGGAAACGGCGGTGGCGCCCCGCCGGGAGGTGGGGCAGGTGCGTCGGTCACGGCTGGTGTTCCGCGGCGAAGGACTCGATCTCGGCCCGGTCCCAGGCCCGGTCGGCGATCACCACCCGGTGTCGCAGCCGCAGCGTCTCGTCGGGAGCGAGCGGGATTTCCTGGTCGAAGGCGGGTGACGGGTTGATCGCCGGGAACGGGGTGTTCCGGACGAACCACTTCAGCGGGACGTCCGCGCTGGAGCTGCCGGCGAAGACCAGCACGGTGCCGCCGCCGTCGACCTCGTCGTGCTCCCCGGTGTACGCCAGCCACGGTGACACCGTGCCCATGCTCTCCGGGTCGCCGCCGCCGTCCGGGGTGACGATCTGACCGCCGGCCCAGCCACGCGGCCCGCGCCAGAAGAACCCGGTGTAGCCGGCGTTCGGCCGACCGTGCGTGGTCGGGCTGCCGATCGACAGGTCGGCGCCCCGGATGTTGCGCAGCTCGGTGCCGAAGTCGAGCATCCAGCTGCCGCGTGCCCGGTCGACACCGTGGAGCCGCAGCTCGCGGTGTTCCGCGACCCAGTGTTCGCCGGTCGAGGTGAGCCAGGTGAGCGTCTCGCGCAGGGTCAGCTCGGTCGGGGTGACGTCGACCAGTTCGAACGAGTCGTGCCGCATCCGTCCGATGTTGTCCAGTCGGGTGTAGCCCTGGTCGCGGACGTACGAGTGTCCGCCCCAGAAGTTCTGCCCCGAGAGGTGCGAGATCGTCATCTGGATGCCCTTGTGCCACCGGTGGTCGTTCGGCCGGTACGCCGACACCAGCGCGCCGCCGAGGGTGCGCAACGGGTGCAGGTACGGCTTCGGTGACTCGTACGGGTCGATCCGGCTGTCGTCGTAGACGTAGGTGGCGATCTCGACCCCGGCGACGTCGACCACGATCCGGTGCCCGTGTTCGTGGGTGACGGTCAGGGTGCCGGCCCGGTCGGCCGTACCGTCTGCGGAGGTCATGAGCTCGGGTGCCTTTCGCTCGGCGGGATGCCGCGACCGCCGGTCCCGCTGCCGCCGGTCAGGGCCGCGCGGTGACCAGTGTCGATAGTGGACAGCCAGGGTCAGGGTTATCGGTAACCGTTTTCCCGAGCTAACCCCGTTCCGGTCGCCACGTCAAGATCCAAACCGGTTCAGCTCGGATGTCACGGCGTCACCCGAGGTGGAGCCCTCCACTGCGCAACGTTGGCGAATCCGTGTTTACCTGCATGAACATTCGTAGCCGGCGCTCCCCGGCCGGGGTTCGCCGATCCTCTGGTGACGGACTGGATGTTTCGGCATTAGGCCGAAACTTTCGGCCGCCGGCCAGGACCAGCGCGACCTGGTACAACTGCGAGCCCCCCCGGCATCCGCAGGTAGCGCGGCCCGGTCCGGCCCGGCCTTTCGCCCCGCGACGCGGTTCCGCTACGGCGACCCCGCCGTCACCCGGCCGGCGTCAGCCGGAAGCCCTG
The DNA here is from genome assembly GCF_039871775.1 of Plantactinospora sp. B5E13. Taxonomy (NCBI): domain Bacteria; kingdom Bacillati; phylum Actinomycetota; class Actinomycetes; order Micromonosporales; family Micromonosporaceae; genus Plantactinospora; species Plantactinospora sp. B5E13. Next base: position 86,114 of record NZ_JBDPLT010000021.1, on the reverse strand, counting down.
CAGTTCGACGCCCCAGACGTCCACGACCGGCTCGGGGACATCCTCGCCCGTGGAGCACCCCTCGACGCAGAAGCCGAAGAATTCCAGCATCGCCCGCTCGCCCAGGTCGAGCGGATGGAACGGCAGCGCGTACGGCTGGTCGTCCTCGTGGTACGGATCGGGCTCCACCGGAAACTGCCCTGCCCAGTAGGGGCGTTCGAATGGGAGCCGGTCGCCGATCTCCTCGGCGATGCCGCCGCCAGGCGAGAGACTCAGGGACCGGACCAGTCGGCCGTCCTCCCAGACCGCGAACGCCAGCCAGTCGACGACACTGTGCATGGCGTGCAGGTAGAGCCGTCGTCCCCGACCCACCTCCACCAGCTGCTCGGGGAGCTGCGACGGGCGGTCGAACAGCCGCCGCACCGGTCACCGTGATCCCGTCGGTGTCACGGAATCCTCCGATCGGGGTCATGCCGCATAGCCGCCTCTCGAGGGCCACCGCTGCTCACTGTGGTGGAACCGTATGATCTTCCGGAACGCTGCGGCGTACGCCATGTCCCGCCGCCCGTCGCGCGGCGCCCCCTCGCCGGTCGCCTTCTCGATGACCAGCCGACGGTCCAGGTCCGGGGGGTGGCCGAAGGCGTATTCCACCTCTCGGCCGTCCTTCCGGACCAGTTCGAACTCCACCAGGATCGCCATCTGCGCGGCTCCTCCCCGTCGATGAGCACGTCAAAGGTCTCGCCAACTGGCCGGCGAGCCTACCGCCCGTCCAGCAACCACTCGCCGGGCAACGCCCGCCGCACCGCCGAGATCCCGTCCTTCGACGTCGCACGGACCCACAATCACGTCCCGGGATCCTTGCGCAGGATCGCCCCGGGCTCCTCGAACCATCTCACGCGACAGCATGCCCCACCGGCGTCCGGACCGGGTACGGCCACCGGTCGGTGTCGGCCGAGGCCGTCACCAGAGGCTCGCGGTGACCTGTCGGTACGATCGCCGCCATGGCCCGGATCGAGCTGACCACCACCGTCATGGCCGACCTGGAGTCGGTGTTCGACGCCTGCCTCGACGTGGATCTGCACACCAGATCAATGACAGGCAGTCGGGAGCGGGCGGTCGCCGGGGTCACCACCGGCCGGCTCGGCGCACGGGATGTCGTCACCTGGCGGGCCCGGCATTGTGGTGTTCCGTGGCGGATGACCGTGCAGGTCACTGAGTATCAGCGGCCGTACCGGTTTGTCGACGAGCAGCTGCGCGGGCCGTTCACCCGGTGGTGGCACGAGCACACCTTCACGCCCGACCCTTCCGACCCCGCCCGCACCATCATGCGGGACGCCATCGACTTCACCGCGCCCGTCGGAGTCGTCGGAGTCCTGGTGGCCAGGCTGGGCCTCTCCGGCTACCTCAGCCAGCTGATCGCCCGTCGTAACGCCTTCCTCGCCACGTCGCTGGCCACCTGACGCTCCCGACTGGTCAAGGGCGTTGGACCGGTCAGCGGATGGGCACGTCGCAGCGGAAGGTACGCCCGGCGGGGACCGATATTCGCGGGCCCTGGTGATGGCTCCGGCGCAGAATAGCGCGGTGCGGATTCGACAGGCTGCGGAGAACGAGCTGGAACTCCTGCGGGAGATCGAACTGGCGGCGGGTGAGGCCTTCCGGGAGTACGGCATGCCGGAGGTCGCCGACCACGAGCCGCCGACGGTCGAGGCGCTGTCCGGGTTCCGGCAGGCCGGTCGGATCTGGACGGCGGCCGATCCGGACGACCATCCGGTGGCCTACCTGCTCACCGACGAGGTCGACGGCAACGTCCACGTCGAGCAGGTGTCGGTGCATCCCGGGTACGCGCGGCGCGGCATCGGCCGGTCCCTGATCGAGTACGTCGCCGGCCGGTCGGTGGCCGACGGCGTACCGGCGCTGACCCTGACCACCTTCCTTGAGGTGCCGTGGAACGCGCCCTACTACCGGCGGTGCGGTTTCCGGGTCCTTGACAACTCCGAGTTGACCCCGGGACTACGGGCGATCCGTGCACACGAGGCGGCACTCGGACTGGACGAGTGGCCCCGGGTCTGCATGTGCCGCGATCTTCCCTGACCTCGGAACGTACTCCCCCTCGGGGCGGGCTGCGATGAACTGGCAGGCTTTGCAGATGACTTCGGACCTGATCACTACCGCCGGGGCATCGGGCACCTGGACGCTCGGCGACCTGACGGTGAACCGGCTCGGTTTCGGTGCGATGCGGCTGACCGCCGCCGCCGACGGCACCCCCAGCGACCGGGACCGGGCCACAGCCGTGTTGCGACGGGCCGTCGAGCTGGGCGTGAACCACATTGATACTGCTGCCTTCTACTTCTCGGCGCTCCGTTCCGCCAACGAACTGATCAACACGGCACTGGCCCCGTACCCCGACGACCTGGTGATCACCACCAAGGTCGGTCCCGGCCGGGACCCGTCCGGCGGGTGGCTGCCGTTGGCCCGGCCCGACCAGCTCCGCGGCCAGGTCGAGGAGAACCTGCGTCAGCTCGGCCGCGACCACCTCGACGTCGTCAACCTGCGCCAGAACGGTCTCGAGTCGATCGCCGAGCACTTCGGCGCCCTGGCCGAACTCCGTGACGCCGGGCTGATCCGGCATCTCGGTATCTCCAACGTCAGACCGGAGCACCTCGACCAGGCCCAGGCCATCGCCCCGGTGGTCTGTGTGCAGAACCCGTACGGGATCGACTACCGGCGCAACCACGACAACTTCGTACGCGTCTGCGGCGAGCGGGGCGTGGCCTTCGTACCGTTCTTCGCGATCGCCGCCGCCGGCCGTGAGTCTGGTTCGAGCGGCATCGACAACGCGGCGGTCCACTCCGTCGCCCGGGCGCACGGCGTGACCCCGGCCCAAATTCGCATCGCGTGGACGCTGCACCAGGGGGCGCACGTGCTGGCGATTCCGGGCACCGGCGACCCGGACCATCTGCGGCAGAACGTCGCCGCCGGTGCGCTGCGCCTCAGTGGCGAGGATCTGGCCCTGCTGGATTCCATCCACCGCGATCCAATGGAGGATGTCGCCTCCTCCTGACGCACCAGCCGGTTCCGACCCGGGCGACCGGCCCGGTCCGCGCTGTACCGTGGCCCGGCCGCTGTGCGGTGGCCGGGCCGTCGGCCCGGCGAGCGCTCGGATGCGGCCGGGAGTACCGCGTCGCCGGGCGCGGCGTGCCGCTGCCGGCGTCGGCGGTGGCCGGAGCCGACGCGGCGGGATCGGGGTGCAGCAGCGCCAGCGCGGCGACCAGGCCGGCGGTGCGGCCGAGCAGCCGAACCAGGGTGAGGCCGCTGATCCGGTCGGCCCAGGGACGGGTCGGGTGGTTACCGGCTACCGCCCGCTGCGGTGGGTGCCCAGGGCCTTGGACAGCAGCTGGTGCAGTTGCCGCTGCTCGGTGGTGCTGAGCGCGGCCAGCGGTGACGCCGTCTCCATCCGGTCGGCGAGCCGGGCCCGGACCCGTTTCCCAGCATCGGTCAGGACCAGGGTGCGGACCCGGCCGTCCCGGGGGTGTGGCCGGCGCTCGGCTAGACCCCGTTCCTCCAGCTTGGTCGCCATCAGCGAAATGTTCGACGGGTCGCAGTGCAGCCGTTCGGCGAGCTGGCGCAGGGGTGCTGGGTCCGCGGCGGGGTCCACCAGCCACAGCAGGTTGGCGACCGGCTCGGTCAGGTCGAGCGTACGCAGGATGTCCCGCAGGTCGTCGAGGGTCCGTTGGGCCAACGTGACGACCTGGTCCACCAGGGTGCCGGTGAGCTGCGTATCGGCCACGTGATCAGTATAACTCCTTGAGAGTCTCCTTGAGTTTGTCATGGAAATGCTTGAGAATTTCAAGGGTGTACGCCGGCTGTCGGCGTCCTGACGTGCCCAGGAGGCACCGATGTCAACACCACGGACCCGCTCAGAGACGTGGACCGCCGACGACCTGCCGGACCTGTCCGGCCGCCGGATCGTGGTCACCGGCGCCAGCAGCGGACTCGGTCTGATCACCACCCGGCAGTTGGCGGCCCGCGGCGCGTCGGTGGTCATGGCGGTCCGGGACCTGGCGAAGGGGGAGCGGGCCGCCAGCACGCTCCGCGAACTCCTTCCCGCGGCCGACCTGGAACTCAGAGCGCTGGACCTGCTGGACCTGGACTCGGTACGGGCCTTCGCCGACCCGCTCGCCGGCGAGGAGCGGCCGGCGGACGTCCTGATCAACAACGCCGGCATCGCCACCCAGCCGCACCGGCTGAGCCCACAGGGGTACGAGAGCCAGTTCGCCACCAACCACCTCGGTCACTTCGCCCTCAGCCTGCGGCTGATGGAGAGCCTGACCCGGGGCACCGACCCCCGGATCGTCACCGTCACCTCCGCCCTCTATCCGTGGGGCAGGCTGGACCTCGACGACCTGGCCGGTGAACGCGGCTACTCGCCCGGCCGGGCCTACGTCGGTTCCAAGCTGGCCAACGCGCTGTTCGGGGTGGAACTCGACCGGCGGCTGCGCGCCAGCGGCTCGCCGGTCCGCAGCCTGCTCGCCCACCCCGGCATGGCGCGTACCCCGATGCAGGACAATGCCCGGACGCCCGTCGAGCGTCTGGTGGTCGCCGTCATCGGCGCGGCGCTGGGCCGGGACGCCGAGCAGGGGGCGCTGCCGCTGCTCTACGCGGCCACCGTCCCGGACCTGCCCGGCGGCAGTTACGTCGGTCCACAGCGGCGGACGGGGCGGATGCGGCCCGGGCCGGTCCCGCTGGTCCCGCCCGCCGACGACCCGGCGCTCGCCCGACGGCTCTGGGACGTCTCGGAGCGGGTCACCGGACTCCGGCTCACCCCGGTGGCCTGACCAGGCTGGCCGGGCTCCGGCTCTCGCCCCGGTGGGCGGGGGAGGCCCGCGCGGCCCCGGTGGACGGCGCCGCCCCGACCGCGGTCCGGGTCAGCCGTCCGCGCCCCGGTACTCGTAGAGCTGGTCGACGAACTTGCGGCGCAGCGGCGGCACCCGACTGGTCACACTGAAGTAGCCTCGCGCGGCGAGCATGGCGAGCCGACCGATGACCGGTTTGTAGATCCGGTCGTCGCCGTTGGTGCCGTTGGTCCGCAGCGAGTCGGCGACCCGGGCGAAGCCGTACCGGATCATCTCCGCCTCGTAGTCGGCGACCGCGGACAGCAGCGACTTGGCACCGGCGGCGCAGGCGACCAGTTCCCGGCGCAGCAGCGCGGCGTCCCGCAGCGCGGTGTTCGCGCCCACCCCCCGACCCGGCGTCATGGTGTGGATCGCGTCGCCGAGCAGCGTGACGTGACTGCTCGGCCACGGTTCGACCGGCACCGAGGTGGCCACCTTGACCGGTACGACACTGCCCGGATCGCTGTGCCGGAGCAGCTCCCGCAGGTTCGGGTGCCAGTTGCGGGTCAGCTCCAGGGCGATCTGCGCCAACGGCTCGCCGCGCAGCTCCATGACGTTCGCCGGAAACCGGCTCGCCGTGGTCCAGATGATCAGGTTGATGTGGTCCCGGGTGTTGTCGTAGAGCAGGCCCGGCCAGCTGGAGATCATGCTGGCGTCGGTGACCCCGATCCCCGGCTTGATCTCACCGCGCCGATCCCACTTGAACTCCATCACGTGCAGCACGCCCATCACACCGCCGGCCCCGAAGATCAGGGAGATGCCCTGCCGCACCTCGTCGGAGAGCAGACTCCGGGTGTACTCGGTGAGCGGGATCTTGCTGGCGATGTTGATGCTGCCGGCGTCCTTGACCACCGCGTGCGGCAGGTACTGCCGGCGGACCGCCGAGTGCGTGCCGTCCGCCGCGACCAGCAGGTCCCCGGTGGCCGACGTGCCGTCGGCGAAGTACGCGGTGACCCGGCCGTCGCGCTGCTGGAAGTGGGTGAAGGTCCGGCCGAAGTGGACGACGTCCTCCATGTCGGTGAGCAGCACCTGGCGCAGCGTCATCCGGGAGACCGACTGGTCGATGCTGGTCGGGTCGGCGTCCGGCCGCAGCGGGAACGAGGCCGTCCGGTGCAGCTGCTCGGTGAGCACGTTGAAGTACCGGGGCGGCCGGGCGGTGGTGGCCAGAAACGTCTGGAACAGCTCCGGCGGCAGGCACTCCCGCAGCGCCCGGCAGCCCGTCGGGTTGATCCCCACCCGGTAGCCGTGCAGGCCGTCGCTGCGGGTGCGGTACCGCTCGTACACCGCCACGCTGATCCCCGCGCGGCGCAGTCCGTGCGCCAGGCACATGCCGCCGGTGCCGGCGCCGATGATGAGCACGTGCAACGGTTCGTCGGTCATCGGAACTCTCCCGTCGCCGGGATCAGCGGACGTCGCCGGTCGCCGACCCGGGACCGTTCCACTGGTAGAAGCACCGGGCCATCGCGTCGCGGGGCGACCGCCAGGTCGGCGAGTACGGCGAGACGAAGGCGCCGAGCCGCTCCTGGACGGTGACGAAGAGCGGGTGCCGGTTCGCCTGGGCCAGCCGGGCCGGCGCGTCGTCCTCGGTCTCCATCAGATGCAGACAGAGATCGTCGAGACAGTAGAGCGAGCGGTGCCGCACCCCGGTGACGGTGTGCAGGTCGGTCTCGTCCGTCTCGGCGAAGATCTTCGCGATCTCCTCCTCGGTGCCCGGGACGATCCGGCCCACGATCAGCACACGGTTCATGTCGGCTCCTCAGTGGTGGGAAGGGCGGTCGGCCCGGTCACCATCGCCCCGACCACGTCACCCGGCCATCATCCGTCGGCCGCGGCCCGTTGCCGTCGGTTGACGCGTGGGTGACGCCGGACCGGACACGATGAGCCCATCGTGGGCAGGTCGGCGTCGGCCGCTGGTGCGGGTCAGCGTCGGCCGGGGATCGCCGACAGCGGCGACCGGTCGGTGGCTGTCGCGGGCCGGGCCGTACCGGGGGACACCGCCCGACCCGGGGTGGGCGGGGCCGGCTGGGCCGCGTCGTACGGGCCGGGCCGGGCCGGATACGGGCGGGGCCGGGGCGAACGGGTGATGGTCGGCCGGGGGATCGGCGCGAGCAGATCACTGAGCAGCTCGGACATCGCCGGGGACGGCTCCAGTTGCAGTTCGCGCAGCAGCAGGTCCCGGTAGACGTAGAAGGCCTGCAACGCCTCGTAGGCGTTTCCCTCGGCCAGATGCGTCTCCACGATCAACCGGTGTGGCGTCTCGCGCAACGGTTCGGCCCGGACCGCCTCCAGCGCCGCCTGCAACGCCTCGCCGTGCTGTCCCGCCCGGAGATGACCACGGGCGATCTCCTCCAGCATGTGCAACCGCAACTGGCGCAGCCGTTCGCGTTCCAGCAGGACCCAGTCGTCGTACCAGCCGGGCAGCAGGTCGTGTCGGCCGCTGGTGATGGTTTTCGCGGCCCGGCGCGGGTCGCCGCCGTCCCGGACCTCGTCGGCGGTCCGGACGAGTTCGTCGACGTCGAGCGCGACGACCGGGTCGAGCCGGACCGTGTCGCCGGTGACCAGCAGCGGGCAGTTGCCGTCCTGGCGCAGTCGCCACAGTGCGGTCCGCAGCGAGGACATCGCCCGGTCGTCGGAGGTGTCGGGCCAGAGCAGCCCGGCCAGGTGCGCCCGGGTCGCGCCCGGCCGCAACCCGATCAGCGCGACGATCCGCTGCAGACCCCGGGGTACGGCGACCGGCACCCCGTCGTGCAGCAGGCCGAATCCGTCGAGCAGCAGCAGCTGGATCGAGCGGGGCGACGACGGGTCGGACTGACGGGCCGGTGGCCCGTGCGCATCGCCGTGCCGCGTGCTCTGCCGAGAGGTCACGGCCCACCCTCCTGCACCCGGAAGTCAGCGTCCCGGAGCCCGCTCCGCTGGACGGCGCCGCGTTCCGCCGTCCTGCCCCGCCGGCGGCGCTCCGGACGCCGCCCGGCCGGCCGGCGTCGGATTCGGCCAGCCGGATATTTCAGAGCGTGACGAACGCTATCAATCGTCGTTACGCTCGGTCAACTGGCTGGTCAGCAATCCGACCCGCTCGGGTGATCCGATGACATCCCGGCTGAGCTGCTAATAAGCCCGCGTCGACCGGTCCGTTCGGCAGAGCTCGGAGCGCCCGAGCGGGCGTATTGTGCCGGTCTTCCGTCACCAGAGCGTCACCAGTGGAATTCATCCGGGGACCTGCTCGGGTGACGACGCGGTGACAGGCCACCAGCAGGGTGGTTCCCAGTCGTCCGGACGAGGCCGCAGTCGGGGGACCGCCACCAGGGCAGTCCTCGCCGTGCGGCCCGGATCCGCTTGCCAGTGATCCCGGAGTGCGGGACTTGGGCCCAGGGAGGCTGCCCCATGGATCGCTCACTGATCGTCGCGAAGGTCGTTCCGGCCGCGGAACAACAGGTGGCGCGGATCTTCGCCGAGTCGGACCGGACCGAGTTGCCGCGCCTCGTCGGCGTACGGCACCGCTCGCTCTTCCGGTTGCACGACCTGTACGTCCACCTGATCGAGACCGAGCATCCGGGCGCCGCCGCGGTGGAGAGCGTACGCCGGCACCCGGAGTTCGTCCGGGTGAGCGAGCGGCTGTCTCCGCACGTCACGCCGTACCTGGCGACCTGGCGCGGTCCGGCGGACGCGATGGCCCGCTGCTTCTACCGCTGGGACGCCCCGGCCGGGACCGCCGGCTCGACCGGAGGTGGGCGATGACCCCGGAGGCGTTCACCGACCCCGACCGGCCGTCGTGGATCAGGTGCCAGGCCTGCCCGGCCCTGCTCTACCGCAAGCGGCTGCGGCGCAACCTCGACGTCTGTCCGGAGTGTGGGGACCACCGGCGGCTCGACGCGCCGGAGCGGATCCGTCAGCTGGTCGACCCGGGCAGCTTCGACCCGCTGCCCGATCCGGCGGTCCAGGTCGACCCGATCGGATTTGTCGACTCCGTGCCGTACCCGCAGCGGCTGGCCGCCGCGCGGGCCGCGACCGGGCTGGCCGAGGCGGTGCTCTGCGGTACCGCCACGCTCGGCGGTCACCGGCTCGTCCTGGCGGTGATGGACTTCCGGTTCCTCGGCGGCAGTCTCGGCTCGGTGACCGGGGAACTGATCACCCGGGCCGCGGAGCGGGCGCTGGCCGAGCGTCTGCCACTCCTGCTCGTCACCGCCTCCGGCGGCGCGCGGATGCAGGAGGGGGTGCTCGCGCTGATGCAGATGGCCACGATCAGTCAGGCGATCGCGGCCCTGCGCGAGGCGGGCCTGCCGACCATCAGCCTGATCACCGACCCGACGTACGGGGGAGTGGCCGCCTCCTTCGCCACCTGCACCGACGTCGTGGTGGCCGAGAGCGGTTCCCGACTCGGATTCGCCGGTCCCCGGGTCATCCGGCAGACCATCCACCAGACGTTGCCGGACGGCTTCCAGCGCAGCGACTTCCTGCTGCGGCACGGTCAGGTCGACATGGTGGTGCAGCGCCGGAACCTGCCGGCGCGGCTGCGGTGGCTGCTCGCCGCCACCGGTACCGGACGGGCCGGGAACGCCGTCCCCGCCGTCCCCGCGGGCCCGGCCGGACCGCCGGCGGTCGGATCGACGCTGACCGCAGGCGGCTCCGGCCCGGTTGGTCCGGCGACGGAGCCGGAGGCCTGGCGGATCGTCCGTTCCGCCCGGCACACCGACCGGCCGACCACCCTGGACTATCTGGCCACCGCGTTCGACGGCTTCGTCGAACTGCACGGCGACCGGCTCGGCGTCGACTGCCCGGCGATCGTCGCCGGCCTGGCCCGGCTCGGCGACCGGTACGTCGCCGTGGTCGGACACCAGAAGGGCCACCATCCCCGGGAGTTGCGGGAACGTAATTTCGGCATGGCGAGTCCGGCCGGCTACCGCAAGGCGATGCGGGTGATGCGGCTCGCGGCCGGCCTGCGGCTGCCGGTGGTCACCCTGATCGACACGCCCGGGGCGTACCCGGGGGTCGAGGCCGAACGGCAGGGCCAGGCGGCGGCGATCGCCCAGAGCATCCTGACCATGACCGGCCTGCGGACCCCGGTCGTCGCGGTGATCATCGGCGAGGGCGGCAGCGGCGGGGCCCTCGCCCTGGCTGTCGCCGACCGGGTACTGATGCTGCGCAACGCGGTCTACTCGGTGATCAGCCCCGAGGGCTGTGCGGCGATCCTCTGGAACGACCGGGCGGCGGTACCCCGGGCCGCCAACGCCCTCCGGCTCACCGCACCCGACCTGCTCCGGCTCGGCGTCGCCGACGGGATCGTCGCGGAGCCGGCCGAGGGCGCGCACCGGGATCCGGCCGGTGCCGCCGCGCTGCTCCGCCAGGCCCTGCTGGAGACCCTGGCCCCCCTGTCCGAGGTGCCCGCCGACGAACTGGTCCGGCGTCGGCGCCGCCGGTTCCGCCGGTACGGAGCCGCCTCGGGCGTCGTACCGGCTGCCGCCTCGGGCGTCGTACCGGCTGCCGCCTCGGGCGTCGTACCGGCTGCCGTACCGGGTGCCGCTCCGGCCGTCGTACCCGCGGGGCTGTGGTCCGGGACGTCCCGGACCGAGGTGGTTGTGCTGCCGACCGGAACGAGGTCCTGATGGTCACCGTGTCGCCCGACGCCGTCAACGGCGTCGACGCCGGCGCCGAGGGCGACCGGACGGAACTCGCCGAACTGCGTCGACAGGCGTCCCGGCTGCTCGCCGAGACGTCCGGTCCACTGCGCCGGATCCACCTGCGCCGGGGTGACGCGGTGCTGGAGATCGAATGGCAGGCCGAACCGGTGACGCCGGGGGATGGGGTCGGAACGTCGCCGTTCGACGTCGCGCCGGTGCCCGCCGTGCCGCCGTCGAACGGAACGGTCCGGGAGGAGGACGTCACCGACGTACGCCGGATCCTGCCGGCGCCGTTGGTCGGCACCTTCTACCGGTCGCCGGAGCCCGGCGGACCGCCGTTCGTCGAGGTCGGCGACAGGGTCGAGGCCGGACAGGTGGTCTGCATCGTCGAGGCGATGAAGCTGATGAACGAGGTGGTGGCCGAACAGGCCGGAAGGGTCGTCGAGGTGCTCGTCGGCGACGGCGATCCGGTGGAGTTCGGACAGCCGCTGCTCGCCCTGGTACCGGCGTGAGTCGAGGACGGTGCGACGGTGTTCGAGAAGGTCCTGATCGCCAACCGGGGCGAGATCGCGGTCCGGGTCGCGCGGGCCTGCCGGGAACTGGGCATCCGCAGCGTCGCCGTGTACTCGGCCGCGGACCGGGACTCGGCGGTGGTACGGCTGGCCGACGAGGCGGTCTGCATCGGACCGCCGGACAGCCGGCACAGTTACCTGAACGCGGCGGCGATCGTCGAGGCGGCCCGGCAGACCGGTGCGGAGGCGGTGCACCCCGGCTACGGTTTCCTCTCCGAGGATCCGGACTTCGCCGAGATCTGCGCCGACAACGGCCTGGTCTTCGTCGGCCCCCGGCCCGAGGTGATGTCGGCCCTCGGCGACAAGTCGCGGGCGAAGGCGCTGATGGCCGAGGCCGGCCTGCCACTGTCACCCGGCAGCCTGGCGACCGTCGGTACGGCCGCCCAGGCCAGGGCGGTCGCCGACGAGATCGGCTACCCGGTGATCATCAAGGGGGCGGCCGGCGGCGGTGGCCGGGGGATGACCGTGGTCTGGTCCGCCGCGGAGTTCGTGCCGGCGTACGAGCGGACCCGGATCGCGGCGCAGGCCGCGTTCGGCGACGACCGCGTCTACGTCGAGCGCTACCTCACCCAGGCCCGACACGTCGAGGTGCAGGTCCTCTGCGACGGGTACGGCAACGGGGTGCACCTCGGCACCCGGGACTGCTCGGTGCAGCGGCGGCACCAGAAACTGGTCGAGGAGGGGCCGGCGCCCGCGCTCTCCAGCGCGACCCTCGACGCGTTGGCCACGACCGCGCTGCGCGGCGCGCTGCGGGTCGGTTACACCGGTGCGGGGACCTTCGAGTTCCTGGTCGACGAGGCGGAACGCTTCCACTTCATCGAGATCAACTGTCGGATCCAGGTCGAGCACCCGGTCACCGAGATGATCACGGGTGTCGACCTGGTGCACGAGCAGCTGCACATCGCCGGCGGGGTGCCGCTGCGGCTGCGGCAGGAGGACGTCCGCGCCTCCGGAGTCGCGATCGAGTGCCGGATCAACGTCGAGGACCCGGCGCGGGGCTTCGTACCGACCCCGGGCCGGCTGACCCGGTTCGTGCCGCCGACCGGGCCGTTCACCCGGGTCGACACCCACGGCCATCCCGGATACCTGGTCGGCCCGTACTACGACTCGCTGCTGGCCAAGGTCGTCGTCTGGGCACCCGACCGGGACCTGGCGCTGGGCCGGATGGAACGGGCACTGCGCGAGTTCGAGGTGGCCGGTCCCGGCGTGCACACCACCATCCCGTTCGCCCGGCGGGTCCTCGAGGACCCGGGATTCCGCAAGGGGCGGTACACGACCGGCCTGGTCGACCGCCTGCTGGGCACAGCCGATCCACCCGGCGGGGAACCGTCACCGTCGAGTTCCGCGATTCCCATGAGGAGAACCAGATGACCGTCAGGCACGAGGATCCGGTAGCCACCGGGCCGGAACCCAGCACCACGCACGACGGCGGCTCCACGGTCACCGCCGTGGAGATCACCGACATCCTGGTCCGGCACTGCGGGCTGGACGCCGAGGCGGCGGCCTCCGCGCCGACCGCCTCCCTGGAGGAACTCGGCATGGACTCGCTGGCCCTGCTCGAACTCCAGGCCGTGGTCGCGGACCGCTACCGTGCGGACATCCCGGAACAGGCCACCCGACTCAGCATCACCGAGATCGCCGAGCTGGTCGCCGGGCAACTCGACGCCGCCGAACGCCCGCGCGCCGGCTCGTCGGACGCCGGTGCGCTCGGCGGCTCCGGCCCGGCGGGTACGGCGGCGCCGGCCCCACGGTCCGGCGCCACCGGTCGGCCCGGCCACACCGAGAACAGCATGCTGATCGCCGCGCCGCTGGATCTGGTCTGGGACCTGACCAACGATGTCGCCGGCTGGACCGGGCTGTTCACCGAGTACCAGTCGGTGCAGATCCTCGAGCAGCACGGCGACACCGTTCGGTTCCGGCTCACCATGTACCCGGACGACAACGGCGTGGTGTGGAGCTGGGTCAGCGAACGTACCGCCGACCCGGTCCGGCGCGAGGTGAACGCCCACCGGGTGGAGACCGGGCCCTTCGAGTACATGCGGATCCACTGGCGCTACCACGAGGTGCCGGGCGGCACCCGGATGACCTGGACCCAGGACTTCGAGATGCGACCGACCGCTCCGGTCAACACCGCCCAGATGACCGACCGGATCAACGCGAACAGCCGGATCCAGCTCGACATCATCCGCGACAAGATCGAGCGGATCGCGGTCGAACTCGCCGCCACCCCGGCCGACGGATCCGGCGATGAGTGAGCCGGGACGCCGCCTGGTCGCGACCGGCGACGTACCGCCGGACCGGCGGCGCGGCGCCGAACTCCGGGTCCTGCTCGGCCCGCGCACCGTGGGCAGCAGCTCCGGTTTCATGGGGGTGGCGCACCTCGACCCGGGCGAACGGATCGCCGAGCACTACCACCCGTACAGCGAGGAGTTCCTGTACGTGGCCCGGGGCGCGCTGGTGGTCGACCTCGACGACGAACCGGTGCCGGTGGCCGCCGGCGAGGCCCTCTACGTCCCGGTGAACGTCCGGCACCGGTTGCGCAACGTCGCCAGCGAACCGGCGGAGGTGGTGTTCCACCTCGGCCCGCTCGCCCCGCGCCCGGAACTCGGCCACGTCGACACCGAGCCGGGCGCCGCCCCGGTGCTCGGGCCCGGCCCGACCAACGCGCCGGCGGGAGCCGCGCCATGAACCGGCGGCGTACGGTGGTGACCGGGATCGGGGTGGTGGCCCCCGGCGGGGTCACCCGCGACGAGTTCTGGGCCACCATCACCGCCGGCCGGACGGCGACCCGGCGGATCACCTTCTTCGACCCGTCGCCGTTCCGGTCCCAGATCGCCGCCGAGTGCGACTTCGACCCGGTCCGCGCCGGGCTCACCGTGCCCGAGCAACGGCGCGCCGACCGGTACGTCCAGTTCGCGCTGGCCGCCTCGATCGAGGCACTCGCCGACAGCGGACTGGACTTCACCGACGCGCTGCGGGACCGGACCGGGGTGGTACTCGGCTCGGCGGTCGGCGGCACCATGCTGCTGGAGCAGGAGTACGTCCGGGTCAGCGACGGCGGCGCGCGGTGGTTGGTCGACCCGGAGCGGGCCGGCCCGTTCCTGTACCAGGCGCTGATGCCGAGCAGCCTGGCCGCCGACGTCGCCTGCCGGCACGGGCTGCACGGTCCGGCCCAGGTCGTCTCCACGGGCTGCACCTCCGGCATCGACGCGATCGGCTACGCCCACCAGTTGATCGAGGATGGCGAGGCGGACGTGGTGCTCGCCGGCGCGTCGGACAGTCCGATCTCGCCGGTCACCGTCGCCTCCTTCGACGCGATCAAGGCGACCACGCCGTGCAACGACGACCCGGCGCACGCCTCCCGACCGTTCGACCGAAACCGGCAGGGATTCGTGCTGGCCGAGGGGGCCGCGGTGCTCGTCCTGGAGGAGGCGGAGCAGGCCCGGCGGCGTGGGGCGCGGATCTACTGCGAGGTCGCCGGCTACGCCAACCGGAGCAACGGCTACCACATGACCGGACTGCGACCGGACGGGGTGGAGATGGGGCTGGCGATCGGGGACGCGATGGCGCAGGCCCGGCGGGACCCGGGGGAGGTGTCGTACATCAGCGCCCACGGCTCGGGAACCCGGCAGAACGACCGGCACGAGACGGCGGCGTTCAAGCGGGCACTGGGCGGCGCCGCGTACGACGTGCCGATCAGCTCGATCAAGTCGATGATCGGGCACTCGCTCGGCGCGATCGGCGCGATCGAGATGGCCGCCTGCGCGCTCGCGATCGAGCACGGGGTCGTGCCGCCGACCGCGAACTGGGCCAACCGCGACGAGGAGTGCGACCTGGACTACGTCCCGAACGTGGCCCGGGAGGCCCAGGTCGACGTGGCACTCTCGGTCGGCAGCGGCTTCGGCGGCTTCCAGTCGGCCATGGTCTTCACCCGCCACGACGGGGGCCGACGGTGACCGGGCCGGCGGATGCCGGAGCACCGTACGGGCCGGTCGGCGACGGATCCGAACGTCGGGCGGTGATCACCGGGATCGGGGTGGTGGCACCGAGCGGCATCGGCGCGGACGCGCACTGGAAGTGTCTGCTCGCCGGGCAGAACCGGATCGGCCGGATCAGCCTCTTCGACCCGAGCAGCTACCCGGTGACCCTGGCCGGCGAGGTCGCCGACTTCGACGCCCTGCAGCACGTCGACAACCGGCGGATGGTGCAGACCGACCGGTGGACCCATCTCGGTTTCGCCGCCACCCGGCTCGCGCTCGCCGACGCCGGCCTGCCCGAACTCGCCGACGACCCGTACGGTTACGCGGTCACCCTGGCCAGCGCCTCCGGTGGCAACCTGTTCGGCCAGCGGGAGCTGCAGCGGCTCTGGCGGGGACCGGGGCGCACCGTCGGGGCGTACCAGTCGATCGCCTGGTTCTACGCGGCCAGCGTCGGGCAACTGTCGATCCGGCACCAGTTCAAGGGCCCGTGCGGGGTGCTCGCCGCCGAGACCGCCGGTGGTCTGGACAGCCTGGCGCACGCCGTACGGCTGGTCCGGCGGGGCACCCCGGTGGTGCTGGCCGGCGGCACCGAGTGCCCGCTGAGCCCGTACGCGCTGACCTGCCAGCTCCGGAGTGGACTGCTGAGCACCTGTCCCGATCCGGAGCGGGCGTACCGGCCGTTCGACGTGGCGGCGAGCGGGTACGTACCCGCCGAGGGCGGCGCCGTCTTCGTGGTGGAGGAGTTGGCACATGCCCGGGCCCGGGGTGTCGACACCGTCTACGCCGAGGTGGCCGGCTGGGGGGCCAGCCACGACGCCCGGCACACCGGCTCCCCGGACGGGGTGGACAGTGCCCAGTACGCCCGGGCGATGCGGCTGGCGTTGGACCGGGCCTCGGTCGATCCGGCGGCGGTGGACGTGGTGGTGCCGGACGCACTCGGGGTGCCCCGCTACGACCGGAGCGAGGCGGACGCGCTGCGTACCGTCTTCGGCACCCGTCCGCCGCCGATCAGCAGCCAGAAGGCGTTGACCGGCCGGGCGCACCAGGGCGGTGCGGCGTTGGACGTGGCGACCGCGCTGCTCGCCATGCGACACGGCGTGCTGCCGCCGACCGCCGGCCTGGACCGGCCGGCGGTCGGCTGTGACCTCGACTTCGTCCGGGACGTCAACCCGAGGCGGGTCGCCACCGCACTGGTCGGCGCCCGCGGTTTCGACGGCTTCAACAGCGCGGTGCTGTTGCGCCGGGTCCCGGCCTGACACGGCAAGGAGGATCGACGATGGCCAAGGCCAGGGTGCTGTTCCTGATGCGGGTCCCGCGTGACCGCACCGAGGACTTCCTGAAGGCGTACGAGCAGATCCGCTACCAGGTCGCCGAGGGGGTGCCGGGGCATCTGGTGGACCAGGTCTGCGAGTCGACCACCGACCCGGAACAGTGGTTGATCACCAGCGAGTGGGTGTCGCTCAACCACTTCGAGGCGTGGGAACGCAGCCCGGAGCATCGTGAGCTGGTCGCGCCGATGCGGGCGTGTATGACCGAGGCGCGGTCGATCCGGTTTGTCGTCCGGGAGGAGACGTCGGCGGTGCGTGGCTGACCGCCGACGCGGTCGGCGGGCCGACCCGTTCCCCCGGCGCGGACGTCACGCCGACACGTGCGCCACCCCGGGCCGGCCACTCTGTACGTGGACGCTGGCCCGGGTGGTGACCGGAGCGCCCGGTGCGTCGACGAACGGCACCACCCGGTAGTCGGTGCGCATCTCGTCACGCCCGAGGTGGCAGACCTGGTAGCCGCGCTGGGAGTTGTGGAACCGCATGTGCGGGTTCTCGGCCAGCCAGGTGGTGCCGAGGGTGTCCAGGTCGGTGCCGTTGCCGCCGGAGCTGATCGAGGTGCCGAGGAACTCGGTGCCGACGGTCCGCGAGTCCGGGTCGGCGAAGTCGAGTTTCAGGTCGGCGGCCACGCTGCGGTGCGCGTCGCCGGTGACGATGAGGAAGTTGTCGAGGCGCCGCTCCGCCACGCCGTCGAAGAGCCGCTGACGTGCGGCGGCGTACCCGTCCCAGGTGTCCATGCCGAACGACTCGGCCGGGCCGGCGGTGTGGTCGGCCTCCATCGCGAAGACCTGGTTGGCGAGCACGTTCCACCGGGCGTGCGACGCGCCGAGTCCGGCCAGCAGCCACGCCTCCTGCTTGGCGCCGAGCATCTGGCGCGTCGGCTCCCAGCGCTGTGACGGGTCGCTGAGCTGCTGGTCGCGGAACCGGCGGGTGTCGAGCACGTCGAGCTGCAGCAGGTCGCCGAAGGCCAACCGCCGGTAGACCTGCATCTCCGGGCCCTGTGGCATGGACGACGCGCGCAGCGGCAGGTTCTCGTAGTACGCCTGGTAGGCGGCGGCCCGGCGGAGCCGGAACACCGCCGGGTCCTGGTCCGGCTCGCTGTCCGGCTGCGAGTGGTCACCGGCCCAGTTGTTCTCCACGTCGTGGTCGTCCGGTGCGACGACCCAGGGGGCGGCGGCGTGTGCCGCCTGCAGTGCCGGGTCGAGTTTGTACTGGGCGTACCGGATCCGGTAGTCGGTGAGCGAGAACGTCTCGGTGGCCGGCAGGTGGGCGCGGCCGATCGAGCCGGCGCCCCCGCCCTCGTAGATGTAGTCGCCGAGGTGTACGACCAGGTCCAGGTCCTCCCGGGCCAGGTGCTCGTACGCGGTGAAGTACCCGTCGGTGTACGCCTGGCAGCTCGCGAAGGCGAAACTCAGGGACGTCAGCGCCGCTCCGGCCCGGGGTGCGGTACGGGTCCGGCCCACCGGGCTGACCTGGTCGGCGACCCGGAACCGGTAGAAGTAGACGTGGTCCGGCCGTAGGCCGTGCACCTCGGCGTGCACCGAGTGCGCCCACCGGGCGCCGGCCCGTTCGACGCCGTGGCGTACCACCCGGCGGAACCGTTCGTCCTCGGCCACCTCCCAGCGGACGGTGACCGGGCGGTCGGGCATGCCGCCGAGTCCGTCCGGGGCCAGCGGGTCCGGGGCCAGCCGGGTCCAGAGCACCACCCCGTCGGGGGTCGGGTCGCCGGACGCGACGCCGAGGGTGAACGCGTAGCCCGGCAGGGTGGTCCGGTCCCTGCCGGCGGCGGACGTCGCCGAGGCGGGGTCGGCGGCGAGTACGGCCGCGCCCGCGGCGACGCCGCCGAGGGCGAGGAAGCGACGGCGGGGCAGCATCAGCGGGGACGACGACATGGGGGCCTTCCGAGGTCGGTGGTGCGGATGGTCGCCCTCATCCCAACGGTCCGACATGACACCCGTCGGAACGTGTGGTGAACACAGTCGCCACACGACGGGGCCGGTACCCGCGGCTTTTTAATCGAAAATCGTGGATGTATCGTGGTCTCGTTCAGCTGGCCTCGCCCGGTGGCGCCCGGCGCAGGGGAGAGAACGTGTCCGCCCTGACGATCCGCTGCGGCCGGGCCGCCGGCCCGGCCCGGCCGCGCTCTACTTCGTCTCCTACGACGGGCTGGTCAACAACGCCTCGTACGCCGACGGCATCATCAGCCATGCCGGATACCAGTACGCGGCCTGGTACACCTCGTCCCGGCACGCGGCTGACCCGTCGGCAGTTGCCCGGCGGCGCCTGGCAGACGCTGCGGCTACCGCACCAACTGAGCACGAACGACTCGCACAACTCCACCTCCCTGGGCGTTTCCCCCAACGACGGCCGGCTGCACGTCGCGATGGACACCCACGACAGCGACATCCACTACGTGAGGTCCGAGGCCGGCCTGCTCTCCGCGCCGGCCTGGTGCTGGACTCGGCCGACAACGCCTACGTCGTGCTGCCGTACGGGCGGATCCTCGGGGCCAGCCGGGCCAGCGGCTACAGGGACTGGATGCTGCGGTTCGACGCGGCCGGGCTGGGCGCCTTCGGCGAGGTGCTGGTCGACCGGACCCGGGTGGAGAGCGGCGGCATTCTCTCGATCATGTACCAGCGCGCCTCGACCGGTACCACGCCGTCACCGATCCGGATCCTCGACCTCCGCCTCGGCTGAGGGGTGCGGAGGGGCCCTCCGCCGCTTCGCGGAAGGCCCCTCCGGAAACAGTGCGATCAGGCGGGCAGCTGCCAGCGCTGGTTGGCGCCGGCGAAGCAGTCCCAGATCTGCAGCCGGGTGCCGTCGGCCGAGCTGTTGTCGGTGGCGTCCAGGCACTTGTTCGACGCCGGGTTGCGCAGCGTCCCGTTGCTCTGCGCCTGCCAGACCTGCGCACCGGTGCCGTTGCAGTCGTACAGCTGCACCTTCGCGCCGTTGGTGGTGGCGGCCGCGGTGATGTCGGCGCACTTGCCGAGCGCCCGCAGCGTGCCGTCGGTGCCGACCGTCCACTGCTGGGCGGCGGTGCCGTTGCAGGTCCAGAGCTGGATCGGCGTGCCGTTGGCGGTGGCGGCGCCGGCCACGTCGACGCACTTGCCGCCGATGCCGGTGATCTGGCCGGTCCGGCCACCCGGCGGGGGAGTGCCGCCGCCCATCACCGTGTCGTAGATGGCGCTGACCAGCGAGTAGGAGTCGTTACGGTCCTGGGACAACTCCCAGATCATCACACCGCCGGCGTTGGCCATCGCCCACTGGGTCTTTCGCTTGATCGTCGGGATGCCGTTGTAGCACTGCTGCGCGCCGCCGACGGTGACGCAGTCCCGGTTGGCGTTCGCCGGGTCCATCCCGACGAGCTGGCTGTAGGTGTAGTAGCCGGGGCGGCTGTAGAACGGCAGGCCGAACACCGCCTTGCTGGCCGGCAGGCCCCGTGACTTCCAGAGGTTCACGCTGTTGACCGACCAGTCGTAGTTGGCGTGCGGGCTGCCGCCGTCGTACGCCATGATGTTCAGCCAGTCGACGTAACCGAAGACCGCCGGTTGTACGCCGTTGACCGTGCCGCCCTCGGAGACGACCGCCGCGGTCAGCAGTTTGCCCTGCGGGCGTAGGGCGTTGCTGAGCTGCTGCATCAGCGCGGTGAAGTTGTTGGCCGACGTACCCGCGTCCGGGTACTCCCAGTCCATGTCGACCCCGTCGAGGCCGTACTGGTTGACGAAGTTGACCACGCTGTTCACGAACGTGGTCCGGGTCGAGGCGTTGGCGGCCAGCGCCTCGAACGCCGAGTCGTCGCCGTCGTTCCAGCCGCCGATCGCGATCGACACCTTGACGTTGCTGCTGTGCGCGCGGGACACCAGGGTGGAGAGTTTGCCCGGGTTCTCCACCGCGCGCAGCGTGCCGTTCGAGTTCGGCAGCACGAACGCGTAGTTGATGTGGGTCAGCTTGTTGTACTGGATGGCGTTGACGTCGCCGGCCCAGGACGGCAGGTATCCGACGTTCTTGAAGTTGTTCGGCAGCACGACGGCCGCTGCCGGGGACTGGGGGGCGAGGGCGACGGCGGTGCCGGCGACGGTGGTGGCCAGGGCCAGTCCGCCGGCGGCGAGAACGGACCGGAGGCGGCGACCGCGTGACGGGTACGGCCGGTCCGGGCTTGCGGTGGGTGACATGGTCGGTCCCTTCTGCGGGGGAGGCACGTCAGCACGCGCTGATCCGTCCCGGTGCCGCCGGGGTGATCGGGGGTGGAACCGGCGTCACCTGGTCGTGAGGGATGTGGCGTGGGCGTGGGATCGACGGTGCTGAGTGGCAGAAAGATTAGGAAAGTTAACTAAGAAAGTCAATATCGTGTCTTCCGGGCGGTCCGCCTCCCTTGTCGGACCGCTGCCCCCGGACGCGTTGCCGGCCGGGCTCAGCGGGGTCGCAGGCCGGCCAGGATCAGGTCCACCACCGCGTCGAGTTGCCGGCTGGTCTGCGGGTCGTCCCACATCGCCGCGTACGCCGGATCGTGGAACAGGACCATGGCCTGGAAGGCCGCCCGGGCCGTCGTCGGTACGTCGTCGGCGGCGAAGTCGCCGGCGGCGATCCCGGCCGAGACGATCCTGGTGAGCTGGTCGACGAGTTCGTCGAGCGAGGCGCGTACCACGTCGCTGTTCTCCCGGACCAGGACGAGGTAGGTCGCGAACAGTTCCGGGTCGTCCAGGGCCCGGCCACGTTTCGCCCGGTGCAGGGTGTGGGCCCAGGTCCGCAGCCGCTGCGGCGCGGGCTCGTCGGACGCGATCACCGCCGGCAGGTCCGCGTGCGCCCGTTCCAGCCACCGCTCCGTCACCGCCTCGCGCAGCGCCACCTTGCTCGCGAAGTGCCGGTAGACGCTGCCGTGGCTCACCCCGAGCGCCCGGGCGACGTCGACGACGGTCGCCTTGGCCGGGCCGAAGCGGCGGAGGACCTCCTCCGCCGCTTCGAGGATCTGTTCTCTGGTCAGGGTCGCGTCGGCCATGACCACCATTTCACCGTTCGCTGTCCAGGTGCTGCATCAGGGGGCCTGCGTAACGGGTCCCGGCGGCTGCCCCGGCCGGCACGGCACGCTCGATCGCGGCCAGGTCGTCCGGGTCCAGGGTCAGCTCGAGCGCGCCCAGTGACTCGGTCAGCCGGTCCCGGCGCCGGGCACCGACCAGCGGTACGACGTCCCCGCCCCGGCTGAGCACCCAGGCGATCGCCACCTGGGCGACCGTGGCGCCCCGCGACCGTGCCACGCCACGCAGCGCCTCGACGAGCCGCAGGTTGGCGGCGAGGTTGTCCCTGCTGAACCGGGGGCTGGAGCCGCGGAAGTCTCCGCTGGTCAACTGCCGGTCCGGGGTCCAGTGCCCGCTGAGCAGCCCCCGGGACAGCACCCCGTACGCGGTCACCCCGATGCCCAACTCCCGGCAGGTGGCCAGGATCTCGGTCTCGACACCGCGGGAGAGCAGCGAGTACTCGATCTGCAGGTCGCTGATCGGGTGCACCGCGTGGGCCCGGCGGATCGTCTCGGCGCCCACCTCGGAGAGCCCGATGTGGCGCACCCGACCGGCCTTCACCTGCTCGGCGATCGCCCCGATCGTCTCCTCGACCGGCACCGACGGGTCGAGCCGGCTCGGCCGGTAGACGTCGATGTGGTCGGTGTTGAGGCGGCGCAGCGAGTATGCGAGGTAGTTCCGGACCGCCTGCGGGCGGCCGTCGTGCCCGCCCCAGCCCCCCTCGGGGTCCCGGAGGGAGCCGAACTTCACACTGATCGTCACGTCGTTCCGGTCCCGGCCGCGCAGCGCCCGGGCGATCAGCATCTCGTTGTGTCCCGCACCGTAGAAGTCGCCGGTGTCCAGCAGGGTCACCCCGGCGTCCAGGGCGGCGTGGATGGTGTTGA
Source organism: Plantactinospora sp. B5E13 (assembly GCF_039871775.1). NCBI lineage: Bacteria > Bacillati > Actinomycetota > Actinomycetes > Micromonosporales > Micromonosporaceae > Plantactinospora > Plantactinospora sp. B5E13. The sequence continues at coordinate 63,855 of NZ_JBDPLT010000021.1, read as the reverse complement.
CGCTCTCGGTGTCGTCGGCCGGCCCGTACAGGTCGGACATGCCCATCGTGCCGAGGCCGAGGGCGGAGACCCGCGGCCCGGAGCGGCCGAGATTCCGCTGTTCCATGATCACTCCCGCTGCCTTTCGAGGATTGACCTGGGGCCCTGGCGGCCCCAGGTTTTCCAGTATGCGCTTACAGCTGACAGATTTCAAACTTTGTCAGCCCCTCGGTCGCCGGTGTGCTCAGGGACGGTGGTTAGCCGGATGGTGCCAGTGGGTAGCACCCGGCCCGGGGCAGGTTCTCCGCCCGCCTCCCGGCAGGGCCCGTGCCCCGCCGGCCCGGCTCGAGAAGCCCCGGAACAGGAGGTGTGTGGTGCCGGAAACAACCTGGAAGCCCGTCGACCAGCACGGCGTGATCAGCAGCAAGCAGTCCCGGGAACTGCCCGACAGTGCCTTCGCCTTCCCCGGTAAACGCAAGGAGCCGCTCACCGACGCGGCGCACGTCCGGAACGCGCTGGCGCGGTTCGATCAGACGCAGGGAGTCACTGACGCCGAGCGTGACCAGGCGTTCGCGAACATCCTCGCGGCGGCCCGGCACTACCAGATCCAGGTCGCCGAATCGGACTGGCGGGAACTGGGCAAACTGCCGCACACCCCCAATCCGGCGCACTGACCGACCACGACGGGTCGGCCGGCCCGGAGCGGGTCGGTACCGGGGACTGCCGGCAACAGCCGCCGGCGTCCCACCGCCCGGCGCTCAGGCCGCCCGGTCGTGCCGTCGGTCCTGCCGCCGCTCGGCGGCCGGCACCCGATTGTCGCCCGACCGGACCGTGAACGCGGTGGTGATCCGGGCCGTCGCCGACGGATTGCGGAGCAGGCGGAGCCGGGGCGGTGCCGGTCGTTCCTCCTGCTCCTCGAAGGTGACCCGCCACGTCGTCCCGCGACCCGGTCCGGACCGGCGCGGCGGCTCTCCGGTATCGAAGGCGGGCCGGGAGAGTCCGAGAATGATCAGATAGCCGGCCACGATCAGGGTGTGGCTGAGAATGCGTCCGGCGTCGACCCGTCCGGCGATCACGTCGTTGGTGGAGAGCAGGGTGAGGACGGCGACGAAGGCGGTGAGGGTGGGCACGAGACCCAGCGGACGCGTCCGGCGCAGGGCGATCCAGGCGAACCCGGCGCCGAGCGCGACGTTCCAGGCGGCCGACTCGTGCCACAGGTGGTTCGGGCCGCCGCCGAGGACAGCCTCCAGACCGTGCGGGTGGGCGGTGTCGCCGATCCCGGCGATCTGGGCCGTGCCGAGCAGGAACTGGGCAACCCCGACCACGCCGAGACCGATCCGGAGCGCACGGCCGAGCCGGGCCCGACCGGGTCCGGGGGCGGCCGCGAGCAGCGCCTCGTCGATCTCCAGCGGCGGTGTCGGGACGAGACTGGTCCGGGCGTACCGGTTCAGCGTCGTCGCGCTCTCCAGCCAGGCCCGACACTCCGCGCAGTTGGCCAGGTGGCGATCCGTCACGGCCCGCTCGGTGACGTCCTCCTCGCCGTCGAGTCGTGCCGACAGGGCTTCTCGATACTGTTCACACCCCACACCCACATAGTCGGTTGCCGGGCGGTGCCGGTTCCCGCCGGGGTACGGCGACCTTCCGTATGCCGGGCGGGGGTATTCCGGGTCCGGGGCCACCGGTAGCGTGGGGACATGTCTTCCCCCGGCGCCGACGGCGACGAGATCACCGGTTTGGCACTCGCCGCCAGGGCCGGCGACCGGTCGGCGGCGGCGGCCTTCATCCGGGCCACCCAGCACGACGTACACCGGTTCGTCTCCCACCTGGTCGGCCCGGGCGAGGCGGAGGACCTGACCCAGGAGACCTACCTGCGGGCGATGCGGGCGCTGCCCCGGTTCGCCGCCCGGTCGAAGGCGCTGACCTGGTTGTTGGCGATCGCCCGGCGGGCCTGCGCGGACCACGTCCGGACGGTCGTGCGGCGCCCCCGGGTGGCCGCGCTGCCCGACTGGCAACTCGCCGCCGACGCCGAACTGGCCCGCGAGGCCGCCGGGTTCGCCGGCGCGGTCGAGCTGGCCCGGCTGCTGGAGGACCTGGCCCCGGACCGCCGGGAGGCGTTCGTCGCCACCCAGGTGGTCGGACTGAGCTATGCCGAGGCGGCGGAGGTCTGTGCCTGTCCGGTCGGCACGATCCGGTCCCGGGTGGCCCGGGCCCGGGAGGACCTCGTCGCGGCGATGCGCGCCGACGGCAACCCCCGCGATCTCCGTTCCACCAGCTGACGACGGCCGGGCACCGACTGCCGGTGCGGGAGCCGGGGGTCAGCGTCCGGAGACCGGCAGACAGACCCGGAAGACCGTCCGGCCCGGCTCGGACTCGACCGCGAGGTCGCCGTGGTGCTTGTTGACCACGATCCGGTACGAGATCTCCAGCCCCAGCCCGGTGCCCTCGCCGATCGGCTTGGTGGTGAAGAACGGTTCGAAGATCCGGGACCGGACGTCGTCGGGGATGCCGGGACCGGTGTCGACGATCTCCACCACGACCCGTTCCTCCGCCTGCCCGGTACGCACGGTCAGCACGCCGCTCTCGCCGATCGCGTACAGGGCGTTGTCGACCAGGTTGGTCCAGACCTGGTTGAGTTCGCCCGCGTAGACCGGGATCGCCGGCAGACTCCGGTCGTACTCCCGGACCACCCGTACCCCGGGCCCGATCTTCGCGCTGAACATCGCCAGCGTGGCGTCGAGCAGGTCGTGCACGTCCGCGGTCTGGTACGGGGCCCGGTCCAGCTGCGAGTACTGCTTCGCCGCCCCGACCAGGCCGGTGATCCGGTGCAACGCGTCGTCGATCTCGCCCATCAGCAGTTCGGTTTCGACGGTGTAGGCGAGCCAGCGGATCGCCGGCTCCAGATCGTCCCGGCTGACGGTGTCGACGACCCGCTCCAGCCACGTCCCGTCGATGCCACCGGCGGTGAGGATCGGGGCGAGGTCCCAGCCGCCGGAGATGTCGTGCTCGTCCAGCCAGTCGGCCAGGGAATCCTCCGCGTCGCTGGTGTCCAGCGGCGACCGGGTGGGCGCGTTGGCGGCCTGCTTGACCGCCGCCTCCTGGAACTCGACCAGCCGGTGCAGCCGTTCGCCGTCGAGCCGACCGTCGGCGATCAGCGCGAGTTTGTGTCGCATGCCGGAGACCCGGTCCCGGAGTACGGCGGTGGCGCGGACCGCGGCCGCCGCCGGGTTGTTCAGCTCGTGGGTCAGACCCGCCGAGAGCGAGCCGAGGGCGAGCAGCCGTTCCCGCTGGTTGACCAGGTTCTCCGTGGTCCGCATGCCGAGGAAGAGGCCGTCCATCAGGTGCATCGCCATCGGGAACCAGCGCCGCATGGCGGTGCTGATCACCTCGGCGGGTAGCACGAAGAGGGCGACGTCGGTCACCGCCCGCATGCTGTTCAGGTAGTTCTCCACCCGTTGCTCGTTCAGGTACGACTGCGTCGCCCCGGCGTACGCCCCGCGCTGGCTGCTGCGGATGATCTCGATCCGGTCGCCCCGGACCAGCCGGGTCAGCGACACGGTCCCCTCGAGCAGCACGTAGAAGCAGCGGGCCGGCTCGCCCTCGAGGTACACGTCGGCGCCGGCCGGCAGTCGCTTCACCCGGCCGTGCTCGTGCACGTAGCCGAGTTTCTCCTCGTCCAGCGACTCGAAGAGGAAGAGCGTCCGCAGTTGCTCCAGCTCGAGCCGCTCGTCCTTTTCCGTCGTCATCCCGACCCCCGACCCCTCGTCGTCGATCCGGCAACTATTGCGCGGCCAGGTACTGGTGGGCCAGCGAGACGACCATCGCGCCCTCGCCCACCGCCGAGGCGACCCGTTTGATCGACTCGGCCCGTACGTCGCCGGCCGCGAAGACGCCGGGCAGGCTCGACTCCAGCGGGTACGGATCGCGGGACAGCGACCAGCCGGACGGGCGCCGGCTGCCGTTGGCCAGTTCCGCGCCGGTGAGGATGTAGCCCCGGGCGTCCCGGGCGACCGCGTCGGCGAGCCAGTCGGTGCGCGGCTCGGCGCCGATGAACACGAACAGCCAGGAAGCCTTGACGGTACGCTGCCGGCCGACCCGGTTGTCGCAGATGACCAGTTCCTCGAGGTGCTCCGTGCCGCTGCCGCCCACCACCTCGGAGTGCGGGTGCACCTCGATGTTGTCGATCCGCTCGATCTGCTCGATCAGGTAGTGCGACATCGACCGCTGCAGGTCCGGCCCCCGGACCAGCAGGTGCACCCGCCGGGCGTGCCGGGCGAAGTACACCGCCGCCTGGCCGGCCGAGTTCGCCCCGCCGACGATGTACACGTCCTCGCCGGCGCAGTACGGGGCCTCCGTGGAGGCCGAGCCGTAGAAGACCCCCCGACCGGTCAGTTCGGCCAGCCCGGGGGCGGTCAACTGCCGGTACGCGACCCCGGTGGCCAGCACCACCGTGTGACCGGCGATGGACGTACCGTCACTGAACTGGAGCAGGCGGGTGGCGCCGACCGCCGCCAGGCCGACCACGTCCCGGGCGGTGAGCAGTTCGGCGCCGAACTTCAGCGCCTGCCGCCGGGCCCGGTCGGCCAACTGCGCGCCGGAGACACCGTCCGGGAAGCCCAGGTAGTTCTCGATCCGGCTGCTCTGTCCCGCCTGGCCGCCGGTCGCCTGCCGCTCGACCAGCACCGTGCGCAGGCCCTCCGAGGCTCCGTACACGGCAGCGCCGAGGCCGGCCGGCCCGGCACCGACCACCACCAGGTCGTAGAAGTCGGACGCCGGTGTGGTGGCCAGCCCGACGTGTGTCGCGAGTTGGGTCTCGGTCGGCTTCACCAGGGCCGTGCCGTCGACGGTCACCACCAGCGGCACCTCGGTGGCGGGCACTCCGGCGGCGGCCAGCAGTTGCCCGCCCTCCGGTTCGTCGGCGAGCAGCCACCGGTAGGGCACCAGGTTCCGGGCGAGGAAGTCGCGGACCGCGAAGGACGGCGCGGACCAGCGGTGGCCGACGACCCGTACCTCGTTCACCGTCGCGGGTGGGTCGGCCTGCCACGCCTCCAGCAGCGCGTCGACCACGGGATAGAGCTTTTCCTCCGGCGGGTGCCAGGGCTTGAGCAGGTAGTGGTCGAGGTCGACGAGGTTGATCGCGTCGATCGCCGCCTCGGTGTCGGCGTACGCGGTGAGCAGGACCCGGCGGGCGGTCGGAAAGAGGTCCATCGCCGCTTCCAGGAACTGGATCCCGGTCATCTGCGGCATCCGGTAGTCGGCCAGCAGCAGCGCGACCTGGTCACCACGGAGCTTGATCTCCCGCAACGCCTCCAGCGCCTCGTCCCCGGAGGAGGCCCGCACCACACGGTAGCGGTCGCCGTAGCGCCGCCGGATGTCCCGGGCCACCGCCCGCGACACCGCCGGATCGTCGTCGACGGTCAAGATCGCCGGGTTCGCCATGGCACCAATGAAAGCACGACCCGCAGCCCAGCGTCGGTCCGGTCCAGCGGTGGCGCCGGGTCGGCTCTCGGCGCCGGCCTGGTCCAGCGGTGCCGCCGGGTCGGGTCAGCCCTCGAGGCCGGGGCGGATCAGGCGGATGCCGCCGACCGGCGGGCGGTCCAGGGTGGCCAGCGCGGTGGGCGCCGCGGCCAGCCCGATCGTCTCGGTGACCAGGTCCGCCGGGCGCAGCACCCCGGCCGTCACCAGGGACAGCAGCTCCGGATAGGCGTGCGCGGCCATTCCGTGGCTGCCCCGCAGCTCCAACTCGTATCCGATCACCCGGTCCATCGGCAGCGCGGTCCGCCCGGCGGCCGCCGGCAACAGCCCGACCTGGATGTGTCGGCCGCGCCGCCGTAGGCTCTCGACCGAGGCGACGCAGGTCGGCTCGCTGCCGAGCGCGTCGAGCGACAGGTGCGTGCCGCCGTCGGTCTGCTCGCGGACCGCCGCGGCGACCCCGCCGGCACCGGTCGAGGTGGTGGGATCCAGACACACCGCCGCACCGAACCGCCGGGCCAGGGCCAACGCCTCCGGGCTGACGTCCACCGCCACCACCCGGGCACCGCAGGCCGCCGCGATCATCACGGCGGAGAGCCCGACGCCGCCGCAGCCGTACACCGAAACCCACTCACCGGCGGCGAGGCGCCCCTGGGCGACGACCGCCCGGAACGCGGTGGCGAACCGGCAGCCGAGCGCGGCGGCGCCGGCGAAGCTCACCTCGTCCGGCAGCCGGACCAGGTTGACGTCGGCGTTGCGGACGCTGACGTACTCGGCGTACGAACCCCAGTGGGTGAAGCCGGGCTGGGTCTGCCGCTCACAGACCTGCTGGTCGCCGGCGAGGCAGGCGCGGCAACTCCCGCAGGCGCAGACGAACGGTGCGGTGACCCGGTCGCCGACCCGCCACCCGGTGACGGCGGAACCGACCGCGGTCACCTCGCCGGCGAACTCGTGACCGGGTACGTGCGGCGGACGGATGTCAGGGTCGTGCCCCTGCCAGCCGTGCCAGTCGCTGCGACACAGCCCGGTCGCCGCGACCCGGACCACCACACCGTCCGGCTCGGGCGCCGGATCGGGCACCTCCCGCAGCTCCGGAACGCCGCCGAACTCGTCAAACACCACCGCCCGCACGCGAGCCATCCTCACACGCCCGCCCCGGGCGCGCAGAAGGACCCCTTCCCGCGGAAGGGGCCCTTCTGCCGACGCGGAGGCGGGGTACGGCCTACCGGCGGGTCAGGGCCAGCGCCTCACCCTGGTCCCGCGCGTAGTCCCGGGCCACCCGGAGCAGTTCGACCAGACCGCCGGCGTACTCCTGGGACTCGGCGTGCGCCTCGTCGAACGGGGGCTGGAATCCGACGCCCTCCCACTGCCCGGTCGTCTCGTTCCAGCGGTCGTTGCCGACCTCGAAGTCCCAGGCGAAGATGCCCAGCTCGTAGTAGAGCTGGTCGGCGGAGTTACCGGCCGCCGAGTAGAGCACGTCGGCGACCGGGCCGGTCTGCGACGGCCAGGTCACCGTGCCGCGGTCGGCCGCGATCGCCCCGACGATCCGTCGGGCGCTGTCCAGGAACATCTTCGACTCGTCGATCGAGGGCCGGGGCAGGGTGACCCTGCCGTCGGCCCGGTACGCCCCCGGCGGCCACATGAAGTACCCACCGTACGAGTGCACGTTCATCGCGAACCGGATGTTCGGGTGCTGCTGCGCCAGCGCGATCACGTTGCGGCTCTCCGCCTCGGAGAGTTCCCCGGTGCCGGCGTAGGTGCCGGAGAGGCAGTTGGTGCTGGCCCCGGTGTAGCCGTCGAAGAGCGAGCCGACGGTGTAGTTGCGGTTGACGTCGACGCCGAACGCGTCCCGGTTGGCCGGGTCACGCTGTGCCCCGGTGCAGTGGTTCACCAGGTTCTTGCGCTGGAAGTTGGCGTCGTGGAACGAGTAGTTCGCGCCGTCCGGGTTGACCATCGGGATGACGAACACGTCGACGGTGTCGAGCAGTTCCCGGGTCGCCGGGTCGGTGCCGGCGTTGGCCAGCAGCCGCTCGGCGAACTCCAGGGTGACCAGCGGGGTCGCCCACTCCCGGGCGTGTTCCTGCGAGTACGCCAGCACCCCGATCCGCGAACCGTCGCGGTGGGCGCCGATCCGCAGCGCCTGCACCGTCCACGGCTTCTTCGACACCTCGGTGCCCTTCAGCCCGTCGTCGAGGCGTACCGGCCCGGCGACCGGCATCGGCAGTCCGGCCGAACCGTTCTCCACGAACGCGGAGAACTGCTGCGGGTAGCGGGCCGAGACGAACGCGGCCACCTGGTCGGTGGTGCTGATCGTCGCCCCGGCCGCGTCGGTGGCCAGGCTGACCGTCAGCACCCGGTCCCGGTAGGTGGCGTTCAGTGGGCGGTTGCGCCGGCCGGGGTCGACGGTGCGTACCTGGACGCCGTTCATCTTCTGGTCGCCGAACCTGACCGACTCGACCACGATCGCGGCGCTGGCCGGGTCGCCGAGATAGCCGGCGGCGGTACGCCGGTAGCCCTGGGTCTTGTGCGGCAGGTCGATGACGTCGACCAGGTCGTCGTACTGGCGGGCCAGCCGTCTGATCCGGGCCTGGATGTCGGTCGGGGTCAGGTACGCGTCGATGAAGTCCTTCTGGTAGCCCTCGGGCAGCGCCGGCGGGGTCGCGTTCGGCCAGGCCGTCGGGTTCGTTGGCCGGGCGGCGCCGCCGAGGCTGGAGCTGGCGGTGACCCGGACGGGGCGGGCCGGCAGCGGCTGCGGCAGGGCGTAGTGGTACTGGTACTCACCCGCGTCGGCGAACCTGACCAGCGGGTACGAACCGGTCTGGCCGTCTGCGGTCTGCCAGGTCACGGTGATCTCGACGTCCGGATCCTCGGTCGCGGTGGTCGCCACCTGGGTCTGCACGAAGGTGCGCCCGTTCGAGGTCCACCAGTACGCCTGGAGGAACTGCAGGGTGTCCGCGGCGGTGACGGCGGGGGCGCGCCCGTCGCCCTGGACGCGTGACCCGGTCCGGGACGGTGCGGCCAGCAGACTCTCGGCGTACCGGCGGGCGGCGTCGCCCTCGCGTTGGACGACCTGCCGGGCCACCACCCCCTGCGCGGTCAGCGCGGCGAGTTGCCGGCCGGTCAGCACCAGGTCGGCGAGGACGCGGCCGTCGTCGAGGCGGGGCCGGTTGGCGATGTCGGCACCCTCGGCGAGCAGTTGCCGGAACTGCGCCTCGTCGCGGAGCTGGACGCGGACCAGGGCGGTCTCGTCGGGAGCCAGCGTCACGTCTGTGGTCGGGGCGGTGGGGGCGGCGGCGCTCGCCCCGGGGGCGACGAGCGCGGTGGTGGTCAGGACAAGTGTGGCGGCGGTGGCCGTCCACCATCGTCTGGGGGACACGGAACCTCCTGACGGAGTCGAGGTTTCTGGGTACAGACCAGTCCCTTGATCGAATTATGTCAAGACGTCCACCTCGACGTGATCATGACGTCGCCAGCGGGTGGCCCGCCCGCCGGTCGCGGTGACCTACCGTCACCTCCCGGGGTCAGGCTGTCACTGGTTGGCCGTCGAGCGGGGGCCACAATGGAACGTGCGCGTGATTCGTACTGTCGTGCGCGACGAGCTGTCGCGTCCATTCAGGTCGACGATGATCGGAAATTCGGCTGCCTGGTCGACGACGATTAACGGTCGTTTTGGTGCCGGCTCGGTGAGCGTCTCCACCGGTGGTCCACGGTGGTGTGGTACGGGGCCGCCCGAGGTCCGGTTTCCGGCGTCGTCGCCGACCGCCGATTTTCTGCACCCAGGTCGGGTTACCCACCGTGACCAGCGGTGCAAGTGCGCGGTGCAAGTGGCCCGGCGGGGCCGGAACGGGGTGCCGCATCCGCCGCCGCGCATCGTGCGGTGGCACCCGGACAACGGCATGTGCCAATGCCTTGACTACCGTCGCCGGTGGGCGCATCGTGGGAATCCCAGATGTCCCGGGGATCCGGAGGTCGACACATTCCCGACGGTGAAACCGATACCGACGGAGGGCGTGTCGCCGCGCCACCGCGTGGGCCAGGAGGCGGCCATGGAACTTCGCCCGTTCGCTGGTACGTATCTCACCGATCCGGGCGCCGTCTGGCGCGACCTGCTGCACCGTGACCAGGGTGTGCACTACGCCGACGACCTCGGGATGTGGCTGATCAGCCGGCACGAGCAGGTACGGCAGGCGTTCGGGGATCCGGAGAGCTTCGGCAACGCGTTGACCCTGGCGCCGGTGTACGAGATGTGCCCGGAGGCGTTGGCGGTGGTGATGCGGCTGGACGTGCCGCCGACCACGGCCGCCGCCGACTCGCCGGTGCACACCCGGACCCGGGCCGCGCTGCGGGCCACCTTCGCCAACACGGCCGGCCGGGTCTCCGTCCAGTTCGGACCGATCGTGCGCCGTCGGGTCGACGAGCTGGTCGACGGGATCGCCCGGCGACGGGGCGAGGTGGTGGACCTCGTGCCCGAGTTCACCGCCCTGCTGCCGCTGCTGGTGGTGGTGGACATCCTCGGCGTACCGGACCGGGACGTGCCCCGCATCCGTGGCTGGGCGGACGGTCAGATCGCGTTGATCTGGGGCCGGCCCGAGCCGGCCGAGCAGGTCCGGCTGGCCCAGGGGTTGCTGGACTTCTGGCACTACTGCCAGGAGTTGGTGGCCCGGCGGATCGACGAGGGCGCCACCGGTGACGACTTCGTCAGCCGGGTGCTGCGCCACCGCGACGGTGACGACGAGGTGCTCACCGAGCCCGAGGTGGCGAGCATGGCGTTCAACCTGCTCGTCGCAGGGCACGAGACCACCGCCGGCCTGCTCGCCCACGCCCTGGAGCAGGCGCTGACCACGCCGGACCGGTGGCGACGGCTGGCCGAGGAGCCGGCAAGTGTACCGGGGTTCCTCGAGGAGACGTTGCGGTTCGGGCCGGCCATCGACGGCTGGCTGCGGGTGACCCGGCGACCGGTGACGATCGGCGGGGTGACCATTCCGGCCGGCGCCCGGTGCCTCCTGTTGATCGGCGCGGCGAACCGTGATCCGGCGGTCTTCGCCGACCCGCAACGATTCGATCCGGATCGGGTTACGGCCCGCGATCATCTTTCCTTCGGCTACGGTCCACATTTCTGCATCGGCGCGGCGCTGGCCCGGCTGGAGGCACGGATCGCGCTCGGCCGACTCGCCGAGGCAATTCCGGCGCTACGGCTGGCCACCGGGTACGTGACCGCCTACAAACCGAATGTCGCGTTCCGGGCACACCAGATCCTGCCGGCGGTTGTCGATGCCGGTACGCTGCCGTCGGACCGGCCGGGCGACCCGTCCGGCACGTCGGCCCGGGCGGCCTGACCCGGCTCGGCCGGTGTCGGCCGCCTCGGGCTTTGTCGCCACGGGGCGGGGCCGGCCGCCGCGGCGGGCACGTCAGAGATCAATTCAATTCGTCAAGTAGCTTCGCGTACTAGGTTTTTCACTTACCGTCAACGACGGGTGGCCTACGCATCTTCACAGGCCGCCGCCGGAGGGCGAGAATTGGCCCCGGCAATTGCTGGATCATGATCTTCGGCGTGCCTGGCTCATGGTTCCGTCGACTGATCACATCACTGCCGTGATCAAATCGCCGACGCGCGAAGGTGAGTAAATGGATGCTGCGCCCGCCAGAGAGATCGCCGAATTGACGGCCGCTCGACAGTTTCAACGGGAGCTGCGCCGCTGGCGTACCCGCAAGGGGCTCACCCAGCGCGCGCTCGCCGACCGGGTCCGGTTCAGCCGGGAGACCGTCGCGGCGGTGGAGGCGGGGCGCCGGTTCGGTAGCCAGGAGTTGGCGATCCGCTGCGACCAGGTGCTCGGCACCGGTGGTCGGCTCGCCGAGCTGTGGCCGCGGGTGGCGGAGGAGCAGGCCGCCGCGGACGGTCGGCGCGGTCCCCGGGTCGCCGGGTCCGAACGGGCAGAGCCGGCCGGTGTTGATCCGCTCCCGGAGGACCGGGACCGGCGGGCGGTGGTGGAGGCGATCGACGAGCTGCGCGGGCTGATCGACCAGATGCTCCGGGTCCACCTGCCCTCCGACGTGGAACGGTCGTCGGTGGAGCTGGCCCTGGCCCGGGCGGGCCTGGCGACGCCCGGGGCGGCGACGCCCGGGGTTCGGGCGGAGTTGCGGGACCCGGGTGTGGACCGGGCCGACCGGTCGGGGGAGCCGGCTGCCGAGCCGGCCGTCGACCGGCGGAGGCTGACCGGGGAGGGGCGTGGGCGGGCGTCCGAGCCCCGCCGGGGTCGGGCCGGCGCCGCCCGGTGGCGCGGCTGACCGGTGATGCCGTCCGCCAGCACCGTGACAGTGACTGTCGGTCCGCTGTTGGGTACAAGTAGTGGTACGAGCTGTTTGTACCACCGAGAACCCTGGTCATCCGTCCCCGCCGTCCGGCGGAATGGGACTTGCTAATTGCAAGGTGCAGATCTCCTCGATGACGAGCCGTGGGAGTCAGTCTTGGCCACGACCACCGGATCCCACGCGGCCCGGCCCCAGCCCGTACGTCGACGCGGTTGGAAGATCGCCTCACGGATGCGCATCATCGTGGCCGCGCCGTTGGTGGCGGTCGTCGGCTTCGCCGGCCTGGCCCTCGCCGACAGCGTCCGGCAGGCGGAGCGCGCCAGTGACCTCGGCCGGCTCGCCGAACTCGGCGCGGAGGCCGGCCGGCTGGCCTACCAGTTGCAGCGGGAACGCGCCGCCGCGGCCGATCTGTTGACCTCGGCCGGCGCCCGCCAACAGGACACCTACGCGCGGCAGGCCGCCGAGACCGACGACATCGTCGCCCGCTACCACCGACAACGTGCCCGGATCCCGGCGGTGACCGCCGGCCCGGAGGCGGTTCTGCTCCGGGTCGACAAGGCGTTGGCCGCCCTCCCGCCGTTGCGGGCCCAGGTGCGGACCGCCGCACACGCGGCGGTCTCCGCCACCACGTTCAGCTACCGGATCATCGTCGCCGACCTGCTCGCCTACCGGGAGGCGATCGCCCAGGGAGTCGCCTCGGCCGAGGTGGCGGACGGCATCCGGGCCGCCGCCGCGCTGTCGAAGACCGCGGAGTCGCTCGGCCAGCAGCAGGTCGCGGTGCTGCGGGCGATCGCGGCCGGACAGCTCACCCCGGCGATGCAGCAGGACATCACGGCCGCCCGGACCGGATTCACCGAGGCCAGTCTCTCCTTCCTCGGCCTGGCCCGCAGCGAGTGGGACGTCTGGTGGGAGCAGGCCGGCAGCGGCAAGGAGGCGCTGACGTTGCAGCGTCTCCAGGACGAGGTCTCCCGCGCCGAGATCGGTGCTCCGCTCGACGTCGACATCAACGCCTGGATCGGCGCCACCCAGGGCTGGGCCGCCCGGCTCTTCGACGTACAGCAGCGGGTCGACGCGGCGGTGCTGGACGACGTCGACGCCGCCCGGGTCGAACAGCGGTGGCGGGCGATCGCCGAGGCGGCCGCGACGGCCGTCGCCCTGCTGCTCACCGTGCTGGTCACCTGGGCGGTGGCCCGGCAGATCACCCGCCGGCTGCGGCGGCTGCGCGACGCGGCCCACTCCGTCGCCTTCACCGAACTCCCCGCGATGGTCGCCGAACTGCGCCACATCGACAGCGCCGGTATCCACCCCGAGACGTTGGCCCGGCAGTCGACGTCCCACCTGGAGGCGTACAGCGGAGACGAGATCGGCGAGGTCGGCCAGGCGTTCACCGCAGTGCACCAGGCGGCCGTCCGCACCGCCGCCGAGCAGGCCGTCATGCGGGCCAACACCGCGGACATCTTCGTCCACCTCAGCCGGCGTGAGCAGCGACTGGTCGACGCCGTACTGGCCCAGGTGGACCGGGTCGAACGGGACGAGACCGACCCGGAACGGCTGCAGCAGCTCTACAAACTCGACAGCCTGGCCACCCGGATGGGCCGGATCAACGCCAGCCTCCTGGTGCTCGGGGGCGTCGGCGTCGGCCGGGTACGCCACGAGGACGTACCGATGCAGAAGGTCGTCCAGGCGGCACTGTCCCAGATCGAGCACTACACCCGGGTACGGATCGGCGTGGTCGACCCGGACGTGGCGGTCGTCGCCGACAAGGTCGACGAGGTCGTGCACCTGCTCGCCGAGCTGATGGACAACGCCACGTCGTACTCGCCGCCGGAGACCGAGGCGTGGGTGACCGCACGCAGTCTCGGCGACCGGGTCATCCTGCAGGTCAGCGATGAGGGCGTGGGGCTCTCCCCGCAGCGGTTGGGGCAGCTCAACGACCTGCTGGCCCGACCACCGGCGACCGACGTCGCGGCGGTCCGGGCGATGGGTCTGGTGGTGGTCGGGCAGCTCGCCAACCGGCTCGGCGTCACGGTCGAGCTGCGGCCCGGCCCCAAGCTGGGCACCATCGCCGAGATCTCCCTGCCGGCCGCGTTGATCCGACCCGTGCCGCCGGAGAGCCAACTGCTCGCCCCCGGACGGCTCGCGTCCATTCCGGAGTCCCGGGCCCGTGGCCCGGTCACCACCGGGCAGCCGTATCCCGGGCCGCCGGACGGCCGGAGTCCGAACCGGCAACCGCCGGCCGAACGGGCGCTGCCGGCCGGTTCGGTCTTCCAACCGGCTCCCCGGCGCGGCGACCGCAGCGACGACCAGACCCAGGAGCTGGTCATCTTCCAGCAGGTCAACCACTGGTTCCGAACCGACCGTGGAACGTCCCCGGCGGTGCCCGTGGAGCCGCCGCCGAGCTGGCCCGCGCCGGCACCGGCCACGGCGAACGGCACGGTCAGTCAACCGGTGTCGGACTGGCAGACCCGGGCCGACGAGGGATGGCGGGCCGCCACCAGCGTGGTCAACCCCGACATCGTCGCCACCACCCAGTCCGGGCTGCCGAAACGACAGCCGCAGCGGCACCTCGTACCCGGCGGCGTCACGCCGGTTCCACGTCAGCAGGGCGCGGAGCACCGGGACCCGGCCGAGGTGGCCAACGCGATGTCCGCCTACGCCCGCGGTGTGGCCGCCCGCCGTCCCAAGCTGGTCAACGCCTCGGCGACAAGCGACGCGACAGGGAGTACGACGTGAACCAACGAGACCTCGGCTGGATGCTGGACAGTTTTGTCGAACGGGCCCCGGAGGTCAGCCACGCCATCGCGATTTCCGCCGACGGCCTGATGGTGGCCTCCACCCGGAATCTGCCGCCTGACCGGGCCGACCAGTTGGCGGCGACCGGTAGCGGCCTGGTCAGCCTGCTCCGGGGGGCCGCAGGCTTCTTCGAGGCCGGCGCGGTGATCTCGAACGTCACCCAGCTCGAGGGCGGCTTCATGTTCTCGATGGCGTTCAACGACGGCGCCTCGCTGCTGGTCCTCGCCGCACCCCACTGCGACGTCGGCAAGGTCTCCTACGAGATGACCGAGTTGGCGAACCGGATCGGCGACGTGCTGACCCCGACCGCCCGGGCCGCGCTGACCCAGGGGCGGTGACCGAGGCGGTCGCGACAAGCACCGGACGGCTCGGCTCCCGGCTCCCCGGGACATCCCCACCATCCTCTTCCACCCCCTCCTGGAGAAGACCCATGCCATTTCCCACCGGTACCAGCCGGCGTCGTGCCCTGGCCGGGGCGCTGCTCGCCCTCGGGCTGACCGTCGCCGCCAGCGGCTGCAACAGCGGCGCCAACGGCGGCGGCGCACCGGACACGATCAAGATCGGTCTGCTCGCCTCGCTCTCCGGCACGTACGAGGCGGTCGGCACCGAGATCCGCGACGGTTTTGAGCTCTACCTGAAGATGCACGACAACAAGCTCGGCGGGCACAAGGTCGAGTTGGTGGTGGCGGACGAGGGCAACGGCGCGCCGACCGCCGTACCGGCCGCGACAAAACTGATCAAACAGGATCGGGTGCACGTGCTCACCGGCATCGTCGGCGGCGGTTCGGTGGCCGCCGTCTACCCGCTGCTCACCGAGGCGAAGATCCCGTTCGTCGGCTCGAACGGCCGGCCCGAACTCAAGGACGTCGCCCGGATCTGGACCACCTCCTACCTCTCCGACGAGCCGGGTGAGGCCATCGCCGAGTACGTCCGGGACAACGTCAAGGGCGAGGTCTTCGCGATCGGCCCCGACTACCAGGGTGGCTGGGACGAGTTGCGCGGCTTCACCGACACCTTCGCCAAGATCGGTGGCAGGCTGGCCAATCCGGACGGCAAGACACTGTGGACCCCGTTCCCGGCGACCACCAACTTCACCCCGTACTTCGCCCAGATCAAGGCGTCGGGTGCCGAGGCCGTCTACACGTTCTACGCCGGCGGTGCCGCGGTCGACTTCGTCAAGCAGTACGCCCAGTCGGAGATCAGCCACCTGCCGCTCTACGCGGCCGGCTTCCTCACCGAGGGCGGCGTGCTGAACGCCCAGGGCGAGGCGGCGAAGAACATCTACTCGGTACTGAACTACTCGCCCGACCTGGACAACGCGGAGAACCGGTCCTTCGTCGCGGCCTGGAAGGAGGACCACGACGGCTCGCCGACCACGTACGCGATGGCCTCGTACGACGCGGCGGCGGTCCTGGACAAGGCGATCGGCGCGGCGGGGACGAACCCCACCCCGGAGGAGATAAACAACGCGATCGCCGGACTCGGCCAGATCGACAGCCCCCGGGGGACCTGGCAGTTCTCTCCGACGACCCACTCCCCGGTGCAGAAGTGGTATCTGCGGCAGGTTCGCCAGGACGGTCGGGCACTCTCCAACACGGTCGTCGGGGACCTGGCGACCGTGGGCGGATGACCGGGTACGCGGCGCGGGTGACCGACGCGATCGACCCGTACCTGATTCCCGCCCTGGACGGGGTCGCCTACGGGTTGCTGCTCTTCGTCGCGGCGTCCGGACTGGTGCTCTGCTTCGGGGTGGCGAACATCCTCAATCTGGCGCACGGCACCCTGTACGCGGTCGGCGCGTACACCGTGGCGGCGCTGGCCGACGGCGGCTGGGCCAGCCTCCTGCTGGCCCTGGCCGTCGGGGTGGTTGCCGGGGCCGGTGCGGGCGGCCTGCTCGCCGGGCTGCTCGCACCGGTCGCCCGGCGCGACCATCTCACCCAGGCGCTGCTGACCTTCGGGGTCGCCCTGGCCGGCGGCGCGCTGCTGGTCGCCGCCTTCGGGCCGGACAGTCTGCCGGTGCGGATCCCAGCCGCGCTGGAGGGCACCGTGGAGGTGGCCGGCCACCGGTACGCCGCGTACCGGCTGGGGTTCATCGGCGTGGCGATGGTGATCGCGGTGCTGCTCGCGCTGGCGGTGACCCGGACCCGGGCCGGGATGCTGGTCCGGGCTGCGGTCGACGACCCGGAGATGGTCGCCTCCCTCGGGGTGAACCCGGCGCGGATCCGGATCGGTGTGCTCTGCACCGCCGGTGCGCTGGCCGGGGCCGCGGGGGTGCTCGGCGCGCCGATCATCGGCCCGGCCCCGACCACCGCCGACACCGTGCTGCTGCTCTCGCTCGTGGTCGTGGTGCTCGGCGGACTCGGCTCGGTCCGGGGCACTCTGCTGGCCGCGCTCGCGGTCGGGGAGATCCAGACCCTCGGCGTGGCGCTGGCCCCGACCGTGGCCCCGTTCCTGCTCTTCGCGGCGATGGCGGCGGTGCTCGCGGTCCGGGCCCGGGGGTTGCCCGGTCGGGGACTCCGACTCCGCTGGGGAGGTACGACGTGACCGGGACCCTCCGTCGCCGGCTGATCCAGGTCATCGTGGTCGGCGTACTCGCCGTCGCGGTGGCGGTGCCCTGGCTGACCGACCCGTACACCACGTCGCTGCTGGCCCGGACCCTGGTGCTCGGTCTGGTCGGGGTGAGCGTCGCGCTGCTGACCGGGGTGGCCGGGCTGCCGACGCTCGGCCAGACCGGGCCGTACGCCGCCGGCGCCTACGCCGGTGCCCTGGTCGGGTTGCACGTCTCGTCGGTCGGGGTGGTGCAGGTGCTGACCGGCGCGGCCGCGGGTGCGCTGTTCGCGGCGCTGACCGTGCCGTTGGTGGTCTACGCCCGGGGCGTGGTGGTTCTCATGATCACCTTGGCCATCGGTGAACTGACGGTGACCGCCGCCAGTCGGTGGCGTTCGGTGACCGGAGGGACGGACGGCCTCGCCGGGATGCCGGCGATCCGGCCCGTCTGGGGCATGGGCGTGCTGGACAGCGACCAGGCACGCTATCTCTACACCCTCGTTGTGGTCTCGGTGGTGGTGGCGATCGTGCTGATGGTGCTGCGGAGCCCGGCCGGCCTGCTGCTGCGGGCCAGCCGGGACGACGAGGCCCGGATGCGGGCCAGTGGGCATCCGGTCACCGGTTACCTGGCGGCCGCGTTCGTGGCCGGCGGGGCGGTGGCCGGGGTCGCCGGTTCGCTGTTGGTCACCGCGCAGCAGTACCTGTCGCCGGCCGACTTCGGCTTCGACATCTCCGCGCTGCTGCTGCTCGGGGTGGTGATCGGCGGGGCGACGTCGATCGGTGGCGCGATCGCCGGCACCGCCCTGGTGATCGCGGTCCGGGACTGGGTCTCCGGGCAGCTGCCCGGGCACGCGCCGCTGGTGCTCGGCGGTCTGTTCGTGCTGACCGCGTACCTCTTCCCGCGGGGCGTGGCCGGTTCCGCCGCCGACGTGGCCGCCCTGTTCCGGTCCCGCGCCCGGACCCGTTCCCGGCCCGGTGATCCGGGGCCCGACCGGCCGTCGGGGAGCGGGCCGGCCCGCACCGACCCGGCGCGGACCCGCTCGGAGGTGCCCGGATGAGCATCCTGTTGGCCGCCGAGGCGGTGACCCGGCGGTACGGCTCGCTGACCGCCGTGGACCGGGTGACCCTGCGGATCACCGAGGGGGAGCGGCACGCCCTGATCGGTCCGAACGGCGCCGGCAAGACCACCCTGCTGGACCTGATCGGCGGCGCGACCCGGGCCGACGCCGGCCGGATCGGTTTCGCCGGCCGGGACGTGACCCGACTCGGGCCGGCCCGACGGGCCCGGATCGGCATCGGTCGCATCCACCAGCGTCCGGCCGTCTGGCCGTCGCTGACCGCGCGGGAGAACGTCGAGGTGGCCGCCTGGCGGCGGGCCGGCGGGCTGCGTGGCGTCGTCACGCCGGGACGGTTCCGTAGCCGGCTGCGGGAACCCGCGCTCGCACTGCTCGACCGGGTCGGCCTGACCGACGTGGCGACCAGCATCGCTGCCCATCTCTCGCACGGTCAGCGGCGCCAGTTGGAGATCGCCATGGCGCTCGCCGGCCAGCCCCGGCTGCTGCTTCTCGACGAGCCCGCCGCCGGGCTCTCCAGCGTCGAGGTGCAGCGGCTGGTCACCCTGCTGTCGGAGCTGTCCCGGGAGGTGTCGGTGCTGCTGGTCGAACACCGGCTCGACCTGGTGTACGCGTTGGCCGACACGGTCACCGTGCTGCACGACGGACAGCACGTGGCGACCGGCGGGCCGGCCGAGATCCGCGACTCGTCGGCGGTCCGGCGGGCCTACGCCGAGGCGGTGCGCTGATGCTGCGGGTGAGCGGACTCCACGTCGGGTACGACGGCGGCACCGTCCTGCACGACGTGGGGGTGGAGGTGGCGGCCGGTGCCGTGCAGGCGGTGGTCGGCCGCAACGGCGCGGGCAAGAGCACCCTGGTGCACACCGTCGCCGGTCTGCTCCGGCCGTACCGTGGCGAGGTCCGGGTCGACGGGGTCGACCTGGCCGGCCGGCCCGCGCACCGGGTGGCCCGGGCCGGCGTCGGCCTGGTGCCGCAGGGGCGCCGGGTGTTTCCCCGGCTGACCGTGGCCGAGCACCTGACCCTCGCCGCCGGGGTTCGGCGTCGGGGCGTACCGCCGTCCGGTCCGCAGTGGACGGTTCCGGGGGTGCTGGAACTGCTGCCCCGGCTCGCCGAGCGGCTGCGGCACCGGGGAGACCAGCTCTCCGGCGGCGAGCAGCAGATGCTGGCGATCGCCCGGGCGCTGCTCACCCAGCCCCGGGTGCTGCTCCTCGACGAACCGGGCGAAGGGCTCGCCCCGGAGTTGGCGGCCCGGGTCCGGGAACTCATCGGCCGGCTGGCGGCGGCCGGGCTGAGCATTCTGGTGATCGAACAACAGCTGCCGCACGCGATCGAGGTCGCCGACCGGATCGCCGTGCTCGACTACGGCCGGGTGGTCTTCACCGACACGTCGGCCGCGGTACGCGCCGATCCCGCGCCGGTCGAGGCGTTGCTGAGCGTGGCCGGCGCGGCCACCGTGGACGGGAGCGTACCGGTTCCGTCCGACCCGGGGACGGCCCGCAACGGGTCCGACCCCGCCCGTCCCGGTCCCGTCGGCGGCCCGGGCGGGCCTGCTCTGCCATCCGAATCCCCGACCGCACCATCCTCCCCTTCGACAGTCACTCCCTCGTCCTCGTCCGCACCCTGACGTACGCCGTACCACGTCCTCGCGTTCCGCACCCCGGAATCCCCTCCGGTGCCGACGCGCGATGAAGCATGGGCGGGCCGTCGTCACAGATCATCAACAAGGAGGTACCGATCGTGACAACCACCCCTGTTCGCACCGGTTACGCCTTCGACAACCGTTCGCCGGAAGCCGAGGCGCAGATGCGGGCCCTGGAGACGTTCCTCGATCCGATAACGGCGGACCGGTTGGCCCCGGTGCTCGGCCCCGGTGCACGGTGCTGGGAGGTGGGCGCCGGGGGCGGCTCGATCGCCCGGCTGATGGCCCGGGCCGTCGGCCCCACCGGACTGGTCGTCGCCACCGACATCGAACCCTCGCACCTGGTCTCCGAGGGCAATCTCGTGGTACGGCAGCACGACGTACGGACCGGGGCGCCGGAGGGCGGGCCGTTCGACGTGATCCACGCCCGCCTGGTGCTGCTGCACCTGCCCGAGCGGCGCCGGGTGCTGGCCGAACTGATCAACGCGTTGGCGCCCGGCGGCTGGCTGGTCGTCGAGGAGTTCGACTGCACGGCAGGGCTGCGGGTGCTGGCCGCGCCGACCGACGACGCGGCGAAGCTCTTCCAGGAGGTGATGGAGGCGACGTTGGGCATCCTGCAGGACCGGGGTGCGGATCTGGCCTGGGCACAGGACGTGCACACCGAGATGGTGCTGGCCGGTCTCGGGGAGGTGGACACCATCACCCACTCGCAGAGCTGGCCCGGCGGCTCCACCGGCGCGTCCCTGCACGAGACGAACTCCCGTCAGCTCGAACCGCGGCTGCTCGCCACCGGTCTGTCGGCGGACCAGTTGCACGTTTTCCGGGAACTGGCCCGGGACCCCGCGTTCGCCTCGCTGTCGTACCAGTTCGTCTCCACCCGGGGGCGGCGGGCGGCCCGACCACTGTCCTGACCCGGTGGATGCTGGTGGCGGGTCCGGACCCGCCACCAGCACCGGGCCGACCGGGGCCCGCCCGACGCCCCGGGTCCCACCGAGTCCGTCACAGTTGACGGGCGTAGCAGACCGACAGCGGTTCGTCGCGGTAGGGGCCGAAGTTGTCGATGCGCCGGTAGCCCTCGCGCTCGTAGAAGCGCATCGCGTCCGGCTGGGCGGTGCCGGTCTCCAGGAGCAGCGACTCCACCCCGCGCCGGCGGGCCCGCTCCTCAAGCGCCCGGAGGATGGCCACCGCGATTCCGGTGCCACGGGCGGTCGGTACGACGTACATCCGCTTGATCTCGGCCGAGTTGTGGTCGAGGAAGCGTAGTCCGCCACAGCCGAGCGGTGTGCCGTCCGGGGCGCGGGCGATGACGAACACCGCGACGCTGCCGGCCGACGGGGGCTCGCCCGGTTCGTGGTCGCTGTTGCCGTACCGCGCGTCCAGTTCCGCCCGCTGTGCCGCGCGCAGCCGGGCGCCGTCCGGGGAGTCCCAGTCGGCGAGCTCGACCAGCACCGTCCCGGCCATCCGCCGCTCCTCTCGTTGGTAACGGACGTTACCGTAACATGCGTTACGGTAACGGATTCGGTGGAAGGGGTGCGGTGAGCAGACAACGTGACCTGCCGGAGCAGCAGGCCCGGCTCTCCGCGGCGACCTGGGCGGTCCTGGCCGAGCAGGGCCTGTCGGGGCTCACCCTGCGGGCGGTCGCCGAGCGGGCCGGGTGCACGACCGGTCTGGTGCTGCACACCTTCCCGGACAAGCGGGCACTCCTCGTCCACGCCCGTGAGCTGCTGCACCAGCGCACCGCCGAACGGGCGGACGCGGCCGAGGCGGCCGGTGGACCACCGTCGGAGGTGCTGCGCGCGGTCCTCCTCCAAGCCGCCTGCCTGACTCCGGAAAAGCGGGAGGAGGCCCGGGTCTGGCTGGGTTTCCTGGCCGCCGCGTTGGCCGATCCCCGGCTCGCGGAGCTGCACGCCGCCAACAACCGGTCCTTCTGTCGCCGGATCGCCCGGCTGGTCGCCGCCAGCCATCCGGACTGGCCGCTGGACCACCGGGACCGGGTGGCGAAACACCTGGTCGCGCTCGTCGAAGGGCTCAACACCCTGGCGGCGGTCGACCCGGAGACCTATCCGGCACAGCTGCAGCAGGCGGCCGTCGACGCCGCGGTCGGATCGCTGTCGCGGCTGTAGGACGATGGCCACGGCGACTCCGTCGTCGTCGCGAGGAAACGATGGCACGGGAACCGTACGGTGCGGTGATCCGTCAGACCGGTCATGAACAACTGGCGGACTCTCCCGGCGATCGCGGCCGGTTCCCTGCTCCTACTGGTCACGGCCTGCGCCCAGGGCGCCGACGGAACCGGTGCCGGTGCCCCCGGCCTGCCCGTGGCCGACGCTGCCGACCCGTCCGGGGTCGTGTTGCGGGTGGAGCACACCGGCGGCTACGTCACCCCGGCCATCCTGCTCGGCCGGCTGCCGATGGTGACGGTGTACGCCGACGGACGGGTGATCACCGAAGGGCCCCAGACCCTCGCCTTTCCCGGCCCGGCGCTGCCGAACGTCCAGGTCCAGCGGATCGCCGGGGAGGACGTCGACCGGTTGATCGAGCGGGCCCGGGCCGCCGGTGTCGAGGCCGGGACCGACCTTGGCCGGCCCTCCATCACGGACGTCCCCTCGACCCGCTTCACCGTCAGGTTCGCCACCGGTACCGAGGTCCTGGAGGTGTACGCCCTGGACACGGGCTTCCAGCAGCCGGACGGGTCGGCCGAGGGCGGGGCGCCTTCGGACGGGCTGACCGAAGCTCAGCGGGCCGGTCGGGCGAAACTGCGGGAACTGGTGGCGGCACTCACCGATCTCGCCGGCACCCTGGGCGCCGACCGGGTCGGCCCGGCCGAGCCGTACCAGCCCAGCGCGGTGGCGGCACTGGCCACCGCCTGGCCCGGGGACCCGGAGGGCCTCCCGGCGCAGCCCGCGCTGGCCTGGCCCGGCCCGGCGTTGCCGGGCCCGTCGCTGGGGCCCGGCCCGGATCCGGGCTGCGTCGAACTGCGCGGTGCCGCCCTGTCCGAACTGTTGACCATGGCCACCAAGGCGAACGCCCAGACCCCGTGGACGTCCGGCGACGACCGTTGGACGGTCGCGCTGCGTCCGCTGCTACCTGACGAGACGGAGTGTGCCGACCTTGCAACCGATTAGCTCCCCGGTGTTCCAGCCGATCAGCCTGCCCGGTTTCCAGCCGATCAGTTCGCCGGACGGCTCCGCTGAACCGACCCGTGCCCGGACCCAACGGCGCAGAATGGGAGGCGCGGCGGCCTCGACGCGGACCGGCCCGTTCCCGATCCGGTACGACGACGGTGGACGGGCCGGGAACGGCCCGGCGTCACCCTCGGGTGCGGCCGGCCGCCTCCCACCCACCCGGTAGGGCCCGGGCGGCGCCCGCGGCCGGCCGGTCGAGAAAGGTGAGTCGATGGAGCAGCAGAGGCGCTTCGCGGTGGATCCACCACAGACGAGTGCGAGTGCGACGCCCGGCCCGCAGCTGCTCGGCTGGCGCTACCAGCCGGACGCGCGGGACTGGGACATCCCCCGACTGCTGGAGATCGCCGAGCCGCCGGAGTCGATCCGGCAGATGACCGTCGAGCAGATCCTCACCGACACGCCGTACTTCTCGGACTGGCGGGCGTACCTGGTCTTCTGGCGCTGGCTGCGGACCCAGCGGGAGCCGGTCGCGAAACGGGACGCCGCCCCGGCCTGGGAGTTGACCGTCCAGCTGGACCAGGGCCAGACCGGGCACTGCGTGGGATTCGGCTGGGCCGGCTGGGTGGACGCGATGCCGGTCGCCGGCACCTACCAGAACGCCGACGGCCACGCCCTCTACTACGAGTGCAAGGTGATCGACGGGGAGCCGGGCAAGGAGAACGGTTCGACCGTACGGTCCGGGGCGCTGGCGGTCCGGGAGCGGGGACGGCTGGCCGCCTTCGCCTTCGCGCGTACCACCGCGGAGATCGACGAGTGGATCGACAGCCAGGGGTCGATCGTGGTGGGTACCGCCTGGACGAGTGACATGTTCAACCCGGACGCGGACGGGTTCGTCAAGCCGACCGGGGCGGCCAGCGGTGGCCACTGCTATCTGATGCTCGACCGGATCGAGGACGAGGACGCCTACCTGTTCCAGAACTCCTGGGGCGCGGACTGGGGGCAGGGCGGCCGGTTCAAGATGAGGCGCGGCGACTTCGACGGTCTGCTCCAGGATCGCGGGGAGGCGTGCTGCGCGGTGGAGCTGCCACACTGAACCGGGACGTGGTCCGACCCCGGGCCGCGGATCGGAGGTTCGCCGGTGGCCCGCCATGAGCTGACCGAGCGCGACGCGGGGCGGTCGTACGCGGCCGTCCCCGGTGACCTGGTTGTCGTCGAACTCGGTGAGACGCCGAGTTCCGGCTACCGGTGGCACCTCGAGGCGTTCGACGACCGGGTGGTCGCCCCCGCCGGGGACGTCTTCCGGCCCGGGTCGGGCGGATTGGGCGCCGGGGGGAGCCGGCAGCTCCGGTTCAGCGTGGTCGGCGAGGGCCGGACGACGCTGCGGCTGGCGCTGCGGCGCGGCTGGGAGCCGGCCGGGCCGGTGGCTCGACGGTTCGAGGTGAGCATCGCCGTGCGGTGACGCCGGTCAATCCGCCAGCGGCGGTCGACGCGGTGGGGTGACGATGGGTATGGCGGCGTCATGCATGCGGAGCAGCAACTATTGACAGTCTTCGATGCATTTGGTTACCGTGACTTCGCCGTGGGACCCGACCGTTACTTCCTGTCAGCCGCAAGGAGTGTCCCATGACCAACGTCCGCGTCAGCGAGACCGTCACCACCCTGTTCCGGGTCGTGCTCGGCCTGATGTTCGCCCTGCACGGCGCCGCGTCCCTGTTCGGGGTCTTCGGCGGCAACCGGGGCAGCGGCGAGGCCATCCCGCTCGGCACCTGGCCCGGGTGGTACGCCGCGCTGATCCAGCTCGTCGGCGGCGTACTCGTGCTGGTCGGCCTCAGCACCCGCGTCGCGGCCGTCATCTGCTCCGGCTCGATGGCGTACGCGTACTTCGTGGTGCACCAGCCGGAAGCCCTGCTGCCGCTGAACAACGGCGGTGAACTCGCCGCGATGTTCTGCTGGTCCTTCCTGCTGGTCGCCGCGCTCGGCGGCGGGCGGTGGTCACTGGACGCCGCGCTCGCCCGACGCCGCACCCGGAGCGTGGTGGAGAGCCCCGAGCCGGTGGCCGCGCCCGCCCGCTGACCGAGCGGCCGTCAGCCACCCGTCGCGCCCGTTCTCCGTACCCCGGCCCCGGCCGGACGCGGGAACGGGCGCGACGCCGTGTTCCACCGATGGTGGTCAACTGCCGTCGCGCAGGTCCGCGAGCCGGCCCACCGCGAAGCCGAGCCGGTCGAACTCCACCGTGCAGCCGGACCCCGTCGGGGACTGCGCCTCCAGGCCCACCCGCAGCGGCTCGTCCGGTGCCTCCAGCCGGAAGTAGCGGACGAAGTGCCACCAGGACCCGTCGGTGCTGGCGTGGAAGGCCCAGGCCGCCCCCACCCGGCTCACCCGTAACCAGAGGGGCGCACCGTCCGGTACCACAAAGCCGTTGGCGTCGTCCGACACGTCGCGCGTGATCACCGAGACCGCCATGGCGGTGTTCTGCGGCGACCGCTCGTAGGCGAGTTTCGCCCAGTTCCGTGGCCCGCCGTAGAGCAGCAGGCAGCCCGCGTCGTAGGTGGCGGCGAAGTCGACCCGGACCCGGGCCGAGAGCCGGAAGTCGCCGGAGGGGGCCGGGCCGAGCAGCCGGGGCGCGCTGAGTACCGGCTCACCGCCCGCGGGATCCACGAACATGTCCGTTCCGGCCGGTGCGGTCACGGTGAGCCCCGTCTCGCGATTGTGGTGCCACTCGGCGGGTTCGACCTCCCAGGCCAATGGTGTCGGGATTGGAGCGAGGCTGATTCCCATCCGGGCAGGATGCCAGAAGGGACCCGGCCGCGGGGACCCGGTCGAGACGGGCCGAAGCTTCGCCGGCGCCGCGGGTTTACCGCCCGGATGAGCGGCGATTCGGGGGTTACCGGCGGTCCACACCTGAACGCGCCGCGTGGGTCGCCGACGGACGCGCCGGAATGCGATCTGGAGAGCAGGAGGGAAATGGGGTGGGTGGAGCATGATGTTGAGGCGTCGAGGTGTGTTGTTGCTGATGATGCTGTTGACCGCCGTGCCGTTGGTGCTGGCCGGCTGCACCGGTGGGCCCATCAGACGGGCGTCCCGGCCGGCGCCGGCACCACCCACGCTGGCGATCACCCCGGCGCCGGAGAGTCGAAATCTGCCGACCAGTGCGGAGATCGGTACCACGGTGGGCAACGGAAAGATCTCCGAGGTCGTGGTGACTGATGACAAGGGCGTACGGGTCGACGGGGCGATGCGTGCCGACGGCTCGGGGTGGATGCCGAGCCGGGCGCTGGGCCACAAACGGACATACACCGCCCAGGTGACGGCGAAGAACGACGCCGGTAAGACGGTCACCCAGCAGACCACCTTCACCACGATGGACAAGCCGGCCAGACGTACCGTCACCAACCTGAACGTGCAGGACAAGCAGACGTACGGCGTGGCGATGCCGGTGACGGTCTCGTTCGACTCGGAGATCCCGAAGGACAAGCGTGCGGGCATCCAACGACGCCTGCTGGTCAGCAGCGATCCGCCGCAGCCGGGCGTCTGGGCCTGGGAGGCGAACGGACGGCAGGTCTCCTACCGGCCGCCGGACTTCTGGCAGCCGGGCACCCGGCTGAGTGTCCGGGCGGCACTCGACGGGGTGCCGATGGGCGGCGGCAGCTACGGCGACACCGACCGGACCGGGAAGGCCCGGATCGGCGACCACCGACTGTTCCTGGAGATCGACAACGCCACCAAGCAGATGTCGGTGTTCAAGGACGACCGGCTGATCCGCAAGATCCCGGTGAGCCTCGGCAAGAGCAGCACGCCGACGTCCAGCGGCAAGATGGTAATCATGGAGAAGCACGAGTCGACCATCTTCGACACCACGGGCTCCCCTGACCCGTACGTGGTCCAGGTCGAGGACGCCCAGCGGTTGACCTGGGGCGGCGAGTTCATCCACGCGGCGCCGTGGTCCGTCGGTGAGCAGGGGAGCCGCAACGTGTCACACGGCTGCACCAACGTCTCGAACGCCAACGCGGACTGGCTGATGGAGACCACCCGGATCGGTGACCTGGTCACGATCAAGGGCACCGAGGTCAAGCTGGACCAGGGCAACGGGTGGACGGCCTGGAACGTGAGCTGGGACGAGTTCGTCAAGGGAAGTGCGCTGCCGGTGCCGGCCGACCTCAAGCCGGCTCCTCCGGCGCCGGCCGGCCCGGGGAACGGTGGCCCGCCCGCCGCCGACAAGGCGCCGACACCGACACCTTCCAGCGGTGGGCGGTAGTGGTTGGGTAGCTCGGTCGGAACGTACGCGTACCGGTGCCACCGACGGAAGTCGTCGGTGGCACCCCGCGGTCCGGGACGGCGCGGTGCCGACGGCTGGGTCGGATCCCGCCACCCGGTCCCGGTCGCGACGGGAAGCCGGCGGCAGGGCGCCCGTACGGGCCGGTCACGCCCTTACCGCTGGCTGTTGAACGCCTGCACCACCGACGACGGAATGCGTCCACGCTCGGAAACGTCGTAGCCGTTCTGAACCGCCCATTCGCGGATCGCTCGGTTCAGTTCCCGGTCGCTCCGAGTCGGGCTCGTCGAACCGCCACGCCGGCCGGTGCGACGGGTTTCCACCGGACCCCGCCCCACCCGGTTGCCCGCGTGGATGTAGACATCCAGCGCCTTCCGGAGCTTGCCGGCGTTCTTATCCGACAGGTCAATCGTGTAGTTGACGCCATCGATACCGAACTCGACGGTGCGGTCCGCCTCGCCGCCGTCGAGGTCGTCGGTCAGCAGTGTGATTACCTGCTTCGCCATGGTCGATTACTCCTCGTGAACAAATCTATTTCCAGGGGTTGAGTTTGACTGATCGGCGGGCAATTCTGCAAGACATCGGGCAATTCTCGTTCCACTCCGCCCACCACCCCCACCTTTCCGCCCGCCCCGGGCGACCCGGTATGCGCCGGCCGGAACTGTTCCGGCCCGGGCCGGTGGCGTCGGTGTGCCACTTTCCGTGGCGGTCTGGATCATTGCATGGTGGTCCGGATCGGAGCGCGACCCCGGCCCGGAAGCGGCCGGCGCGCCCCGGCGTTCGGCTCAACCGCTCTGGCCGCCGGGCCGACGGGCTGGCATGCTCGCGGATAGGTCGGCCCGGGTCCCGGTGCCGACGCCGGATCCGCGACCGTTGGTGGTGCCCGTTGAGCCGAGCAGATCGTTCATCCGGCGAGTCGTCCGGCCCGCCGACACCCGGTCCGGCCGGGTCGGTGGAGTCGGTACCGGTGGAATTGGCGCCGCCGACGACCGACGAGTGCCAGGTGTGGCGACTGCCGATCGGCGTGGAGTACTGGCGCGACTTCGACGTACTCGACGAGGGGGAGCGGATTCGGCACGCGCGCTTCCGGCAGGCCGCCGACCGGGACCGCTACCAGGCAGCACATGTCGGCGTACGGCTGCTGCTCGGTCACTATCTCCGAGTTCCCCCGGCGGAACTGCGTTTCTCCCGGCATTGTCGGCACTGCGGAGCCGGACACGGAAAACCGGTGGTGGCGTATCCGGCGACGAAGCTGGAGTTCTCGGTCACCCATTCCGGGGGCTGGGTCGCGGTCGGGGTGGCGTCGGTGCCGGTCGGTCTCGACGTGCAGGAGACGACGGACGGGACGGACGTGGCCGCACTGAGCGCGGCGGTACTCTCGCCAGCGGAACTGCGGTGGTGGCGCGACCTGTCGACGCCCGACGCCCGACGGGCGTTCTTCGGATACTGGGCCCGCAAGGAGGCGTTGCTGAAGGCGACCGGGCACGGTCTCGCCGTACCGATGAACACGGTCACCGTGAGCCCGCCCGAGGAACCGGCCCGGCTGGTCGACTGGGCCGCCGAGCGGCCGTTGGACGCGCCGGCGCAGCTGCACGACCTCGACGCGGGACCGGGTTACACCGCCGCCGTCGCGCTCCTCACCCCGCTGCCGGTACGGATCACCCAGGCCACGCTGCCGCTCGGGGCCGTCGCCACGGCGTACCGTCCCGCCGGATAATCTTCCCCGTCGTGGTGGAGGTACGTCCCGCGGTCGTCGCCGACACGCCCGAACTGGTCCGACTGCGCGCGGTGATGCTGGCCGGCATGCGCGGCGTCGTCCCGGAGCCCGGTCCCTGGCAGCAGCTCGCGGCGCGGACCCTCCGGCGGCGACTCGGCGACGGTTCGCTGGCCGCGTTCGTGGTGGACCGGCCGGATCCCGCCGCGGGCCCGGTGCCGGGGCGACTCGTGGCGTGTGCGGTCGGTGTTGTCGAGTCCAGGCTGGGTGACCCGGAAAACCCGACCGGGGAGTCGGGGTACGTGTTCAACGTCGCCACCGAGCCCGGCTACCGCAGGCGGGGATATGCCCGGGCCTGCGTGCAACGGTTGCTGGAGTGGTACCGGGAACGCGGGATCGCGGTCGTCGACCTGCGGCCCAGCCCGGAGGGGGAGGCGCTCTACCGGTCGCTCGGCTTCGCGCCGTCGTCCACCCCGGTGCTGCGGCTCGACAACCGGAACCACTGAGCGGCGAGCACCGGGGTCAGAGACCGAAGACGCTCTCCTCGGCGCCGTCCCGGGCGCCGTCGACAAAGCCCCGGAACGCCGGATCGTCCCGGTCGGCGGTCACACTGGTCACCTGTTCCCCGGTGGCCTCGGCCACCGCGTCCACCAGCGGCGCGTACGTCAGGTCCACCTCGCCGAGTTCGTCCTCGTCGAGCTCGGCGAGGTTCAGCACGTCCTGCAACTCGTCGGCCGGGGTGTCCGGATCGGCGGCCCAGGACTCGCCCAGGTCGTAGCACTCGTCGTAGAGGGCCCGCTGGTCCTCGGTCCAGTCGTCGTCGTAGTCCTTCACGCCGTACCCCCTTCACCAGCCGCCGCCTACCCCTCTGAGCATGCCCCGAGCCGGCCCGAACTGCTCGGGGTCGCGGAAACGTGTTCGGGTGGCGTCCGGCACCCGGCGGGGCGGGCGGCGTCCGGGTGGCTCAGAGTCCGGTCCAGACCGCCTTCGCGCCGGAGTCACCGGTGCGCATCACGTAGTAGAGGCTGGCCCCGGCCGCGAGCAGCGTCAACACCGCCAGCACCTGGGGCAGGACCCGACGGGCCCGGGTGGTGCCGGCGGGATCCGTCCCGGGCTGCGGGGCCACCAGGTAGACCAGCGCCAGGGTCAGCAGACCGAGCAGCACCGCCGCGGTGAGCGTCAGGTTGCCCAGCTGCTGGTGGGACTCCAGCTTCGGGTAGAACTCCGGACTGATCCGGTCGCCGGACTCGAGCCGGGCGAAGAAGGCGTCCCCGGAGAGCTTCGCCAGCAGCGCGGCGACCGGCGTCGCGACCGCCAGCAGGCCCAGCACCCAGCGCAGATGCGGCCGGACGAGCGGCACGAAGGCGTACGCGACCGCCGAGACGGCGAGCAGCGGCACGAACACCACCGCGGCGTGGACCAGGAGGGGATGGGTGGGCACCCCCATGAACTCCTCGAGCACCGATGTCTCCTCGGGGCGGACTGGTCAGTGGCGGCCGTGCCGCTCGACCGGGTACCGGAGTCGTACCGGCTCCCAGCGACGACTGTGCATGGCCCAGGCAAGCGTACGGATCCGGCACGCCGAAGCACAGAGGCGTCAGCCCGCCGGTGTGCCGACAGGGTCATCCGTCCACCTCGTACCTCGGCGTGTCGTCGGCCGATCCGCCTCACCGTCCCGGGGCGCCGTCGGGGAACCAGACCCGGGCGGCCACCGGCAGGTGGTCACTTCCGGTCGCCGGCAGCGCCCAGAGGTCGGCGATCGTCGCACCACGGGCCAGCACGTGGTCGATCCGGGCCACCGGCAGCGCCACCGGCCAACTGAACGGGAAGCGTGGCCCGGTCGAGGTCATCCGCGATGTCACCGGCGCCAGCCCCCGGTCGTCGACGGTGCCGTTGAGGTCACCGAGCAGCAGTACCCGGTCCACCGGTTCGGTGGCGACCGCGTCGCCGAGCAGGGTGACGCTCTCGTCGCGCGAGCCGGACCGGAAGCCGTGCCGGAGGCCGAGCCGCAGCGAGGGCAGGTGGGCCACGTGGACGGCGACGTCACCGCGGGGCGTCCGGGCGGTGGCCCGCAGACCCCGGTTCCAGTCCGGGCCGAACCCGGCCGGCCGGATGTCCAGGGGGCGCACGTCGGTCAACGGGAACCTCGACCAGAGGCCGACGGTGCCGTGCACCGCCCGATGGGGAAGCTCGGCGGCCATCGTCGTCCCGTACGCCGGCAGCGCGGCCGGGGTCAGTTCCTGCACCGCGACGAGGTCGGGCCGGATGTCGAGCAGCGTCCGCGCGGTGCCCGCCGGATCCGGGTTCTCGTCGCTGACGTTGTGCTGCACGACGGTGAGGTCGTACCGCGCGGCGTCGACCGGGAACAGGTCGGCACCGAAGAGACCGAGCCATGCCGTACCCGGCAGCAGGAGTACGAGCAGCGCGACGACCGGGCGGCGCAGCAGCGCGACCCCCACCAGGACCGGCACACCCAGACCGAGCCAGGGCAGGAACGTCTCCAGCAGGCTGCCCAGCCGGCCGGGGGTGTTCGGCAGGTGACCGTGGCCGAGCAGGAGGGCGGCGAGCAGGACGGCCAGCGCCGCCGGCAGGCGCCCGCGTCGTGACGCGGGGCCCCGCCCGGGGCACGCGCCGGCACCGGTACGCCGTCCGACCGTCAGGTCCCCGCGCCAGGGCAGCCGGCGGAGCAGCGCGTTCCGGGCCCCGCCGGCGCGGCCAGGTCGGGGTTCCCCGGATGTCATCGTCGGTGCTCCGTCCGAAGGGTGACCCGCCGCCGGTTCCGTCGCCGAGAGGCGGGGGGTGTGCCATGCCATGATGACGGTCGACATGATCTCTCGCGACCACCCTTCCTCCCGGGACCACCGTCCTCATCACGACCTCTGTCGGGACAGCCTCGACGGCCTCTCTGTCGGCGACGCGCTCGGTGCCCAGTTCTTCGTACCCGGCACGTCGGTCGCGGACCTGCGGAGCGGACGGTTGCCCGAACCGGTCTGGCCGTGGACCGACGACACCGAGATGGCCTGCGTGCTCGTCGCCGAACTCGACCCCGGCGGGCGGGTCGACCAGGACCGGCTCGCCGCCGCCTTCGCCGCCCGCTTCGACCCCTACCGGGGCTACGGCGGTGGCGCCGTGGTCATCCTGCGGCAGATCAGCGACGGTGGCGACTGGCGGGACGTTTCCCGGGCGGCCTTCGACGGACAGGGCTCGATGGGCAACGGTGCGGCGATGCGGGTCGCCCCGCTCGGCGCCTGGCATGCCGGGGACTCCCGCTCGGCGGCGCTGGAGGCGATGCGGTCGGCGGAGGTGACGCACGCCCACCCGGAGGGCATCCTCGGCGCGGTGGCCGTGGCGGTCGCCGCCGCCGAGGCCGGCTGGGCCCGGCGGGTCCGGGACCGTCCGGAGCCCGGCGAGTTGCTCGACGTGGTGCTCGGCCACCTCGTCGACAGCCAGGTACGCGCCGGCGTCGAACGGGCCCGCCGGCTGCTCGGCGCGGGCGTCCCGGAGGCCGCCTACGAGCTCGGTAACGGGTCGCGGGTGCTGGCGCAGGACACGGTGCCGTTCGCGCTCTGGGCGGCGGCGACCCACCTGGACGACTATCCGTCGGCGGTCCTCGCCTGTGTCGAGGCGGGCGGGGACGTCGACACCACGGCCGCGATCGTCGGCGGCATCGTCGCGACGTACACCGGTCGGGGACCGAACGGGATACCGGCGACCTGGCTGGCGCGTCGCGAACCGCTGCCGGAGCTGCCGACCGCGCCCGGTCCGCCCCGGCCCGGCACCGGCGACCCGGCCGGACCGGTCAACGGTCGCCGTCCCGGATGACCGGGCGCGCGACCCGCTCCGCGCTTTCCGCCGGCGCCGTCCACCCTGGCCGGTCCAGGTCAGCCGGGGGCCGCCACCCCGCCCCCCACCGGTTGAGCTGATTGGTTACCTTGAACCCGGTCATCATGACCCGACCATCCGCGTACGGCTGGAGTCGCGGGGTTCCGTGGTCGGGATGGGGAGGTTACGGGTGGGTTCACACGGGCCGGCGGTCGCTGTTCCCCGCGGCCGGACGGCCGCGCCGCCGCAGCCGCCGGTGCCGGCACAGCCCACCCCGTCCGCACCGAAACCGCCCGGCGCGCTGCAGAGGATCACCGCCCCGCTGCGGCAGACCCCCGGCCGGCTCACCGCGATCCTGGCCGCCGTGCTGGTGCTGGGCCTGCTCACCGGCATGGCCGCCCTGGTCGGCGTCCGGCAGCGGGCCGATCTGGTCCGTGGTGTCACCGCCCGCAGCGGTGAGTTGCTCGTCGCCGCGCAGAACCTCTACCGGGCCCTCTCCGACGCGGACGCGACCGCGGCGAGCGCGTTCCTCTCCAACGGCCTCGAACCGCCGGTCCTGCGCGACCGGTACCAGCGGGACCTGGCGGACGCCGCCGCCGCGCTGACCGTGGTCTCGGCCGCCACCGACGGGCGGAGTGTCTCGGCGATCGCCCGGATCACCGCCCGACTCCCGGTCTACAGCGGTCTGGTGGAGACCGCCCGGAGCTACAACCGGCAGGGCCTGCCGCTCGGCGTCGCCTACCTGCAGCAGGCCTCCGGTCTGATGCGCGGCGAGTTGCTGCCGGCGGCGCAGGAGCTGTACGGCGCGGCCTCCGACGAACTGGACGCGGCCCGGGACCGGGCCGCCGGCTTCCCGTGGATCGCGACCCTGCTCGGGCTGGCCACCCTGGGCGGTCTTGTGCTGGCCCAGCTCTACCTGACGCGGCGGACCAACCGGTTGCTCAACGTCGGACTGGTGGTCAGCACCGGTGCTCTGGTGCTGCTGGTGGGCTGGCTCGCCGTGTCGGCGGTCGCGGCCGGCAGTTACCTGCGGGCGAGCCGCGACGACGGGTCCGCGCAGATGAACCTGCTCGCCGAGGCCCGGATCGCCGGTCTGCAGGCCCGGGCCGACGAGGCGCTGACCCTGGTCGCCCGGGGCAACGGCGCCGCGTTCGAGGAGGACTTCGGCGTGGTCATGGCCCGGCTGGTGGGTCCGGACGGCACCGGCGGTCTGCTCGGCCGGGCGCAGGCGGCGGCGTCGGACCAGACCACCCGCGAGGCGGTGGGCACGGCGGTCCTGAAGGCCCAGGCGTGGACCATCACGCACCGCCAGGTGCGCCAGCACGACGACGCCGGCGACTACGAGAAGGCGGTGCAGACGACCGTGGGTAGCGAGGGGTGGACCACGGCGGCGATCTTCACCGAGCTCGACGAGGTCCTCGCCCAGGCCATCACCCACAACGGGGAGCGGTTCGAGCGTGAGGCGGCCAGCGCCGGCCGGGCCTTGACCGGCGCCGACGTCGGCATGGTCGGGCTGACCCTGCTCATGTTGATCGGGGCCGTGTTCGGAGTTCAGCGTCGGATAGCGGAGTATCGATGAGAGTCCGGCTGCGCGCCGGCCGGCTGCTCGCCGGCGTCCTTGTCCTGCTGGTCACCGCCGGCTGTGGTGTCGACAACCAGGCGCTGCCCGACAACCGGGTGCCGACAGATCCGCCCCGACCGGTCGGCATGCAGGATCCGGCGGTGATCCCGAGTGGACCGGCGGGTTCGTCTGGATCGTGCAACCCCCGGCTCAGCCTGCGCCCCACCGGGGCGTTGCCGGCTCCGCAGCAGATGCCGTCCGGTTCGGCGATGGCCGAGATCGTGAAGCGCAAGCGGCTGATCGTCGGTGTCGACCAGAACAGTTACCAGTTCGGCTTCCGGGACCCGCTCACCGGACAGTTGACCGGCTTCGACATCGACATCGCCAGGGAGGTCGCCCGGGCGCTCTTCGGTGATCCCGGCAAGATCCAGTTCCGGGCCATCAGTTCCGCCGACCGGATCAAGGTGATCCAGGACCGCAGCGTCGACCTGGTCGTCCGGACCATGACGATGAACTGCGAACGTTGGCAGCAGGTCTCCTTCTCCACCGAGTACTTCACCGCCGGCCAGCGGATCCTGGTGCACCGGGGTTCGGGGATCCGGTCGATCAGGGACCTGCGCGACAAGAAGGTCTGCGCGGCGGCCGGCAGCACCTCGATCCGTAACATCGCGGAACAGGGGACCGTACCGGTCTCGGTGGTCAACTGGACGGACTGTCTGGTCCTGCTGCAGCAGAACCAGGTGGTGGCGGTGTCGACCGACGACAGCATCCTGGCCGGGCTCGCCGCCCAGGATCCGAACACCGAGGTCGTCGGGCCGAGGTTCAGTGACGAGCCGTACGGGGTGGCGATCTCCAAGGACTCTCCCGAACTGGTCCGGTTCGTGAACGGCGTACTGGCGAAGATCCGGGCCAACGGCACCTGGACCCAGCTCTACAACCGCTGGCTTCGGTCGCTGGGGCCGGCGCCGTCGCCACCCACCGCCCGGTACCGGGACTGACCGTGCGCGAGAGAGTCCGGTCCAGGGTGGTGCCGGCCGGCGGGCCGTCGTCCGGCACCGTCGCGCGTCCCCGGTGCTGTCGGAGCAGCCTGAGCGGGCGTCCCGCGCCGGGCCGAAGGGAGCCGTACCTATGAGCGTCCGTTGTCTGCGGCCCGGTTGCCCGGGTTCGTACCGTCCGGACGGTCACTGTGACCGCTGTGGCGACCGGGCGCCGTCCACCGGGCCGACGTCGGCCCGCCCGTCCGGGGTCACCGGTCGCAGTACCGGCCGCGCCGCGGTCCCGACCGCCGGTGCCGGCAGACCGCCCGCGCCCGGCCCGGCCCCGGTTCCGGGTCCGCCGTCCCATGCGCCGGTCCCGGGTCCGCCGTCGTCGCACGGCGCGGCCCCGGTCTCCGGCGCCGGGGCGGCGGGCGGGTCCGGCAACACCGGCCCGGGTACGGCAGCCAGTGTCGGTGGGCGGACGCCGAGCGTCTCCGGCAGTGTGCCGAGCGGCCTCGGGACGATGCCCAGCCGGGGCACGGTGGGTTCCGGACCGCGCGGCTCCAGCCGGTCGCGGAGTGCCGCCCGGGGCGGACTCGGGGCCGGACTGGTGGACATCGCCCGGGTCCCGTTGCGTGATCCGGCCACCGCGGTGATGGCCGACCCGCAGGTCGCCGAGGCGCGACGGTTCTGCGCCCGCTGCGAGAAGCCGGTGGGCCGGGGCCGGGACGGCCGGCCGGGCCGGGCCGAGGGCTTCTGCCCGCACTGCGGCACCGCGTTCTCGTTCCTGCCCAGGCTCGGCCCGGGCGACGTGATCAACGGTCGCTACGAGATCCTCGGCGCCCTCGCGTACGGCGGGCTGGGCTGGATCTATCTGGCCCGGGACCGGAACGTCAGCGACACGGTCAGCGACCGTTGGGTGGTCCTCAAGGGACTGATCAACACCTCCGACGCCGACGCGATGGCCTCGGCGGTCGCGGAACGTCGGTTCCTGGTCGAGCTCGACCACCCCAACATCGTCAAGATCCACGACTTCGTCGAGCACCCCGACCCGCGTACCGGCACCCCGGTCGGCTACATCGTGATGGAGTACGTCGGCGGCCACTCGCTGCGCGACATGCTGCTCGCCCGTCGACGCGACCGGGGCGAGCGGACGCTGCCCCTGCCGGAGGTGCTCGCCTACGGCATCGAGATCCTGCCCGCGTTGGACTACCTGCACGACCGGAACCTGTTGTTCTGCGACTTCAAACCCGACAACGTCATCCACGCCGAGGAACAGCTGAAGCTGATCGACCTCGGTGCCGTCCGACACGTCGACGACCTCACCAGCGCGATCTTCGGCACTCCCGGCTACCAGGCACCGGAGGTCGGCACCGTCGGCCCGTCGGTGGCCTCGGACATCTACACCGTCGGCCGGGCCCTCGCCGTGTTGAGCCTGGACTTCCGCGGCTTCTCCAGCGCCTACGCCAACCGTCTACCGGACCCGGCCGAGGCGCCGCTGTTCGCCGCCGAGATGTCGTACCACCGCCTGCTGCGCCGGGCCACCCATTCGGATCCGGAACGGCGGTTCTCCAGCGCCGGCGAGATGAGCGAACAACTGCTCGGCGTCCTGCGGGAGGTGCTCTCGGCCGCCGACGGGCTGCCCCGGCCGGTGGTGTCCCGGCAGTTCACCCCGGAGCGGCGGGCCTTCGGCACCGACGCCGGCGAGGTGACGATGGGGCCGGCCGGCCGGTCCGGGGGAGCCGGCGGCGGGATCCCGTCCGGTGCCATCGCACCCGCCCCACCCGCGGTGGCCGCCGCGCTTCCGGTGCCCCAGGTGGACGTGCTCGACCCCGGGGCGGGATTCCTCGCCTCGCTCGGCACCACCGACCCGGGGGAGCTGGTCCACCACCTGAACAACGCCCCGGTCCGTAGCGTCGAGGTGGCGTTGCGGTTGGCCC
This sequence comes from Plantactinospora sp. B5E13, assembly GCF_039871775.1. Taxonomy (NCBI): domain Bacteria; kingdom Bacillati; phylum Actinomycetota; class Actinomycetes; order Micromonosporales; family Micromonosporaceae; genus Plantactinospora; species Plantactinospora sp. B5E13. The sequence continues at coordinate 26,634 of NZ_JBDPLT010000021.1, read as the reverse complement.
GGGCCCGGATCGAGCGCGGCGACCTGGCCGGGGCCGCCGCCGACCTGGACCGGCTCGGCGCGGCGGACCCGTACGACTGGCGGGTCGACTGGTACCGGGGTCTGTTGGCCCTCACCGCACACCGGCCGGCCGAGGCGCGGGTGGCGTTCGACGCCGTGTACGACGTCCTGCCCGGCGAGCCGGCGGCCCGACTGGCACTGGCGGCGAGCGCGGAGTGCAGCGGAGACCGGGCGCTGGCCGCCAGGCTGTACGACCGGGTGTGGCGGGTCGACCGCGGCTACCTGAGCGCCGCGTTCGGGCTGGCCCGGATCCGGTTCCTGACCGGTGACCGGGCCGGCGCGCTGGCCGTGCTCGACCAGGTGCCCGACAGTTCGAGCCAGCACATCGCCGCACAGGTGGCGGCGGTACGGGCCAGCCTGCCCGGCCTCGCCGGGGCGACCGGACCGGACGACCTGCTCCGGGCGTCCGCGCGGCTGGAACGACTCGAACTCGATGTCGAGCGGCAGACCCGACTCACCATCGAGGTGCTGGAGGTCGCGCTCGCCTGGCTCAGGAACCGGTCGGCACCGGCGTCCGGTACGCGGATCCTCGGTCACGAACTCACCGAGCGGGGCCTCCGCTTCGGTCTGGAGCGGGCGTACCGGACGTTGGCGCAACTGGCCCGCGAACCACAGCTCCGCATCGCGCTGGTGGACCACGCGAACGCGGTCCGACCGAGGACGTTGGTATGACAGCCCCTGGTGCCGGTACCGCCGGCAGTGTGCCGAAGCCCTGTCCGGAGCACGGGCCCCCGGACGCGCCGGAGCACCGGTTCTGCGAGGAGTGTGGCCGGGAACTGGACCGGGTACCGGTGACGGAGGTCGGTACCGCGGCGACGGCCTGGTCGGGGGTTCCGGCCGGTGACGGCGGAGCGGGGACGCCCACCACCGCCGGTACGGGATCGGGCTCGTTCGGATCTTCCGGGCCGGTCGGCCGGGCCGGGTCGGCGGACCAGACGACGGGCTGGAGTCGGCCGTCCGCCCCGGTCACCGCCCGTTGGCCACAGGCGGAGCGGCAAGCGGGGCCCGCCGGCCCGGGTGGCCCGTCCGGTCCGGTTCCGGCGGCGGCCGGTGTCGCGGCAGGCGTTCCCACCGGCCAGGGCGGTTCCGGGGCACTGCCGGATCCGGTCGTACCAGGCGACCTCGAGGCGCTCGCCGGACCGTCCCGAGCCCTCGGGGCAGTGCCGGATCCGGTCGTGCCGGGCGGCCTCGACGCGCTCGCCGGGCCTTCCCGCCCGGTCGGCCGGTCCACCCCCGTCACCTCCGCCACCCCGGTCCGACCCGCCGCGGGCTATCCCGCCGCGCCCGCGTCCGTCGGTCATCCCCCGTCGTCCGGTTATCCCGCGCCGGTCGGTCCGGCCACGCCCTGGCTCTCCTCGAGGGCGGCCGGCCAGCCCTGTCCGGGCTGCGGTGCCGTGCCGTCGGGCAATCCCGGAGTCTGTCCGCGCTGTGGACACCGGTGGAACGTCGGCCGGGACCGGTCGGACCTGGACCTCGGCACGGTGGCGGCGGTCACCGACCGGGCCCGGCGGCGTCGCAACGAGGACGCGATCGCGGTCGGGCGGCTCGGGTCGGCGACCGTCGCGGTCGTCTGCGACGGAGTGTCGACGTCGCTGCGGGCCGACATCGCCGCGCACGCGGCGGCGGAGGGCGGCCTGACGGCGATGCTGTCGGCGTTGGCGGGTGGACTTGGTGCCGTCGAGACCATGGTCGCCGGTGGTCGGGCAGCGGCCGCGGCGGCCCGGGCCACCGCGGCCGCCGACGACGGGCAGGTGCCGCCGAGCTGCACCTACGTCGCCGCCGTGGTCACCGTCGATTCCGTGACGGTCGGCTGGATCGGGGACAGCCGCGCCTACTGGCTCGGCTCGGACGGGGCGGTCGAGGACGCGGTCTGCCTGACGATCGACGACTCGGTGGTCGCGCAGATCCAGGCCGGTCGTCCGGTGCCGCCCGGCGCGGAACAGGACCCGACCTCCCGGGCTCTCATCCGGTGGCTGGGCGCAGACTCGAGGGACGCCGATCCGCAGGTGGTGACGTTCCAGCCCAGCCGGCAGGGTCGGCTGGTGCTCTGTTCCGACGGCCTGTCGCACTACCTGAGCGATCCGAAGGCGCTGGCGGTACGGGTTCCCGGCCCGGGCGGCGGCGCACCCATCGCGGTCGCCCGCGACCTGACCCGGTTCGCCGTCGAGTCGGGTGGGCACGACAACGTCGCGGTCGCCGTACTGCCCTTCCCGCCGACCGCCCGGCCGGACGGCCCGAACACCTGAGCGGCGTGGCCGACCGGGTGGCCGACCGGCCGAACCGCGGGGGACGGCGGGCGAGCGGCGTCGGTTACCCGGAGGGGGGAACGGCGGGGTCCGGAGCGTCGTACGGACACCCCGACCCCGCCGTCGGGTGACCTACTTGATGCCGACGAGGTCGACCACAAAAACGAGCGTGGCGCCCGGCTTGATCACGCCTGCCACACCCTGGTTGCCGTATCCGAGATGTGGCGGGACGACCAGCCTGCGCCGGCCGCCGACGCGCATGCCGAGCACGCCCCGGTCCCAGCCCTCGATGACCCGGCCACGGCCGGCCTGGAAGCCGAACGGCTTGCCCCGGCTCCACGACGAGTCGAACTCGTCGCCGGTGTCGAACGAGACGCCGACGTAGTGCACCTCGGCCCATCGGCCCGGCTCGACCTCCTGGCCGGTGCCGACGGTGATGTCCTCAATGACAAGGTCGGTCGGGGGTGGGCCCTCGACCTTCCCCACGGTGGGCTTTTCCATCCGAAGACCATACGACGGGTCGCGGTCAAGATCGCGTACGTCGGTCGGCGCGCCAGGGTGGCCACCTGGCGAACCCATGGTGGCGTGTCTCGATGTAACACGTATCGACGGCGGTACGCTGTCGGCTCGGGAATCCCGGTGCCGACCCGGACTCCGCCGGTGCGGCGTGCCGTGGCAGTTCCCGGAGCCGAGTGTCGAGCTGGTGGGGTGAGGCCGTGGCAAGACCGGATTGGGCGCCTGACGACATCGACATCGATCGGCCCAGCGCGTCCCGGATATACGACGTCTGGCTCGGTGGATCTCACAACTTCGAGGTCGACCGGGAGATCGCCCGACAGACCGAGTCGGCCTGGCCCGACGCCGTCCGGTACGCCCGTGCGAACCGGGCCTTCCTGTCCCGGGCGGTCCGGTTCCTCACCGAGCGGGGGATCGACCAGTTCCTCGACATCGGTTCCGGGATCCCGACCGCGAACAACGTGCACGAGGTGGCCCGCCGGAGCAACCCGGACGCCCGGGTGGTCTACGTGGACATCGATCCGGTGGCGGTGGCGCACAGTCGGGCGATCCTGGCCGGTGACGACCGGACCGCGGTGCTGCAGGCGGACCTGCGGCGCCCCGGGGAGATCCTCGACCAGATCCGCGACCAGGCGCTGCTCGACCTGGACCGGCCGGTCGCCCTGTTGCTGGTCGCGTTGCTGCACTTCATCCCCGACTCCGCCGACCCACACTCGGCGATCGCCCGCCTCGCCGAGGGGGTGCCGGCCGGCAGCTATCTGGTGCTGAGCCAGGGCGCGCACGGGGCGAGCGAGGAGTCCGACGAGCGGATCAGGGAACTCTACCGACGTACACCGACGCCGTTGACCGCGCGTGACCGGGCGGAGACCGAACGGTTCTTCGCCGGCTTCGAACTGGTCGAGCCGGGACTGGTGAACCTGCCGGACTGGCGTCCCGACCCGACCCTGGAGGTCGACGACCGGTTCGCCGGCGCTCTCATCTACGCCGGGGTGGGCCGCAAACTGTGACGGACGGCGATGACGGGCCGGCCTCGGCCGACGAGCCCGATCCGACCTCCGCGGCGCTCGACGAGTTCGCCCGACACTGGGCCCGGTCGTTGACACGGGTCAGTTACGTGCCGGTACGCCCCGACGACCTGCGGGAGAGGCTGCGCGGGTACGCGGAGCGGCTGACCGGGCCGGAGGACGGCACCGTCGTGGCCCGGGAGATCGGGATGGCGTTGGTCGCCGAGGGGTTCACCCACGTGGCCGCGGTCTCGGTCACCCTGGCCACTCTGGTCGACCTTCTGCCCGTTCCGCCGGCGGAGCACGCCGTCGTGCCGCCCGTCGCCGATCCGCCGTCCGGTTCCGCCGTCGCGGCCGGTCCCGCCGTCGCGTCCCATGCCGCCGTCCCGTCCGACTCCGCCCTGCCGCCCGGTGCCGCCGTGGCGCACCGTCCTGACCCCGGGCCAGGTGCGGCCGAGGTGGCCGATCCCAGCCCCCGGGCGGCGCTGCTCGGCGCGCTCGCCGCCGGCTACGCCCGGGGGCTGCGGGAGCGGACCCAGGGGGAACTCGAATCGATCATCCGGGCGGTGTTGACCGCCCGCCGGTCCGCCGAACGGGCCCGGGTGGCCAGCGAGGCGCGCTTCGAGGCGCTCTTCGTCTCCTCCGCCAGCGGCATCTGCGTCATCGATCTCGAGGACCGGATCGTGCAGGCGAACCCCGCCCTCGCCAGGATGCTCGCCTGCCCGGTCGTCGACCTCCAGCGGCGACGGCTGACCGGCCTGGCCCGTCGGGAGCACCGGGTCGCCGTCGGGCAGGCGATCCGCGAACTGACCTCCGGCGAGCGGACGCATGCCGAACTGGAGGCGGCCTTCGGCCGGGCGGACGGCGGTACGGTGTGGCTCCGCCTCTCGCTGGCACCGGTCCTCGACGACGGGGGCGAGTACCTCGTCGTCACGGCGCAGGACGACACCGAACGGCACCACCTGCAGTCGGCGTTGTCGCACCAGGCCCTGCACGATCCGTTGACCAACCTGCCGAACCGTACGCTGGTGCTGCGACACCTGCACGAGCTGCTGGGCCGGCGTACCGGCACCGGCCAGGTCGGGATCTGCTACCTGGACCTGGACGGCTTCAAGACCGTCAACGACTCGTTCGGGCACGCGGCCGGGGACGACGTACTCCGGGCGGTGGCGGACCGGCTGGCGACCTGCGCCGCCCGGCCGGGCTGGTTGGCCGGTCGGCTCGGCGGCGACGAGTTCGTCATCGTCGCGGGCGACGGTGCGGACCTCGACCAACTCGTCCGGGTCGCGGAGCGGCTGGTGGACATCGTTCGACGCCCGATCCCGGCCGCGGGGCACCAGCTCTCGGTGTCGGCCAGCGTCGGGGTGACCGACGACCGCATCCCGCACCACCAGCCGGCGGACCTGCTGCGCGCCGCCGACGTCGCGTTGTACTGGGCGAAGGCGGCCGGTGGTGACCGGTACGAGGTCTACGACGCCGGCCGGCACGACGCCCAGGCGCTGCGCTCGACGCTCGGTTCCGGGTTGCGGGTGGCGTTGCACCAGGACGATTTCGTGATCCGCTACCAGCCGATCGTCCGGCTCCGCGACGGCGTACCGGTCGGTGCCGAGGCGCTGCTGCGCTGGACCCATCCGGAGTACGGCCCGGTGGCTCCGGAGATCTTCATCGAACTCGCCGAGGAACTGGGGCTGATCGGACAGCTCGGCAAATGGGTGCTGACCCGCGGTTGCCGGCAGGCGGCGTCCTGGTACCGGGAGTTCGGCGACCGGGCGCCGTTTGTCAGCATCAACCTCTCCGCCCGGCAGCTGCACGACGTCGGTCTGGCGGACGAGCTGCTGGCGACCCTCGACGAGGTCGGCCTGCCGGCTGGTCAGCTGCAGCTCGAACTGACCGAGAGCGCGCTGCTCGGTCCCGCCCAGGGGCCCGCCGACGCGCTCGAGGTGCTGGCCCGGCACGGGGTACGGGTGGCGGTCGACGACTTCGGCACCGGCTACTCCAATCTGGCCTATCTCCGCCGGCTACCGGTCCGCGAACTGAAGATCGCCGGGGCGTTTGTCGAGGGGCTCACCCCGGAACTGTCCGGCACCCCGGCGGACCGGCAGATCGTGGCGAGCGTGGTCGGGCTGGCCCACGGTCTCAACCTGACCGTCACCGCCGAGGGGGTGGAGACCCGGGAGCAGGCCCAGCTGCTGCGGTCGATGGGCTGTGACCATGCCCAGGGCTGGTGGTTCGCCCGTCCCGGCGAGCCGGAACTGCTCAGCCGGATGGTGGCGGGTCGGCAGGCCCATCCGGTCGCGTTCGCGCCCGCCCGTTGAGTTACCGCGGCGCCATGTCCGGCCTGACATGAGAAACGTCATGGCGGCGGCCGGGTGGAACGCATCAGAACCGGTGAGTGGGCGCACTGCCGACGGTCCCCGCCGGAGCAAACAATCGAGTCCATGAGTCAGACGACAACGGCGGCCGGTCCGGTGCTGGCCCCGCCCGACCGGGAAACCGTCGTCCAGGTCAGCGACCTACGGCGACGGTACGGCGGCGGCACCGGCTTCGTACCGGCGGGCATCGCCCGCCGGTACGGCTGGATCTGACGCCACCCCGGTCAGTCGGCCGCGACGGCGGGTTGTGGACGAGCGGCGCGCCGGGTGTGGGCGGACGCTGGGGTCAGCGGGCCCAGGGCAGCTCGCGTCGCTCCGGTTCTCCCGGCACGGTGGCGGTGCCGCCGGCCGGCATGCAGACGAGTGCCTCGGCGTGCTCGGCGCCGGACCGGATCTGCCGGACCACGTCGGCCGGAAGGATCGCGGCCTGGCCGGCGCCCACTGTCCGCGTCGCGCCGTCGACGGTGATGGCGAACGATCCGGTCAGTGGCATCCACACCTGCTCCCGGTCGATGGCGTGGAGCGGTCCGGCCGTGTCGGGATTCATCCGGACTCGCCAGGTGGCGAGTTCCCGACCGCCCTGGCTCGGTGCGGCCAGCCCGAACGCGGCGCCACTGTCTGACCGGATGGTGCGTTCGTCGGTTTCGGTCACCACGATCATGTTGCCTCCTGAGTAAAAGTGCTTTACTTGTGTTACGAGTCAAGCAGCTTGACTCAGGGCGTGTCAAGATGAGGCGTGACCACAGAGGATCCGCTGGCCCGCACCGACCTCACCTTCCTGCTCGGCATGGGCTTCCAGCTCGTGCTCGCGGAGTTCGTCCGCCGAGTGGCCGCCGCCGGCTATCCGGACCTGCGTCCGGTGCACGGGATGGTGTTCCAGGTGTTGCAGGGCCCCGGAGCGACCGCCACCGAGTTGGCCGAGCGACTCGGCGTCACCAAACAGGCCGCCGGACAGCTCGTCGACGACCTGGAGCGGCGCGGCTACCTGCGGCGTGAGGCCCATCCCGACGGCGGGCGGCGCCGGCTGGTCGTCCTCACCGACCAGGCGACCGCACACCTGGCCGTCGCCGGTGGGGTGCTGCGGGACCTGGAGGCCGAACTCGCCTCCGGGGTCGGTCCCGGCGACCTGGTCGCCCTGCGGGCCGATCTGGCCCGACTGATCCGACACCTGGCCGGCGACTCCCCGCCACCGCTGCGCCCGATCTGGTGAGCCGCCTCCGCGGACCGGCTGACCACACCGGTCGGCTCGCGACGGTGCGGCGTTTCGTGAGGGTGCGGCGTTCGCGACCACGCACCCGGTCGAGCCTGTCTGACGTCGTCGTGGCCCGTCGGCTCCGGGTCTGAGTCAGCGGACCCGGGCCGGCCCGGTGCGGTCGATCCGCGCGGTGACCTCCAGCCGGCTGGGCTCCAGCCCGGAGGTGTCCCGGAACCGTCCGACGGCGGCGGTGACGTGCTCCCGGACGGCGGCCAGACCGGCCCGGGAACTGAGTCGCAGGTCGATCCAGAGCTCCGGCCGCGGTGTCGTACCGGCCAGGGTGACGGACGCCTTGCGGACCTGTGGGTCCCGGGCCAGATCCCGTTCGAGGCCCCGGACCAGCCGGGCACCGCGTACCCGGGTGACGCCGGGGGGCAGGTCGGTCTCGGCGGCCGTCGGTCCGGTTGTCGTCCGCAGGTCGAGGTCGCCCATCACGGGATAACGCTGTGGCCGGAGTTGCCGGCCGAGCAGGTGGAAGCCGAGCCAGGCGAAGAACGCCCCGAGTACGCCGAGGATGACCAGCCCCCACGGGTCGATGTCCCGCCAGAGGTCGAGCAGGCCGGACCAGAGCAGTGGCGCGTCCTCGTCGACGCCGGCCAGGTGACCGAGGCTGGCGATCAGGCCGACCACCCCGATCGCGGTCAGCACCAGACCGACCACGGTCCAGAGCACCCGCAGCCGACTGTTCGTCATGGTGTCACCCCGAGTTCCCCGATCACCGTCGGAGCCTGATCCCGGTCCGTCGGGCCGGTCCGGGCCTGACCATGTCCACCCCGACCGGGTCGTCCGCCGAGGCGCCGAGGCGTTCCAGTTCCCGCCGGACCGCCGTCTCCACCGCCGGGGCGAGCGACGCCTCGCCGACCGCCCGGACCCGGGTCCGCCAGCCGGCTCCGTGCCGGCGGACCACCACGGCGGCGGAGGCGACCCCGGCCACCCCGTCCGCCGTACCGGCCAGGTGCTGTTCGACCGAGCGGCGCTGCAGGTGCCAGCCGTCGGCGAGCCGGGCTGGCAGCCGGTCGGGCTTCCAGCGCACCAGCTGTCCGAAGAGGACCAGCAGGCCGAGTACCCCGGCCGCGATGATCCCGGTCCGGACCCACGGATCCCGTAGTCGGGTGCTGGTGAGGGTCCGGTACCACCCGTCGTGGTCGGCGACCAGCCCCGGGCGGTTCAGCGCGACCGTGACCACCTCGGCCACCAGCAGCAGGCCGCCGAGCAGCAGGCCCAGCGTGAGCAGCAGTGCGGCGACCCGGTTGACCAGACGCACGGTCAGCTCCGTCCGTCGTCGGTGGACGGGACGACCAGACCGATGTCCGCCACGACGACGTCGACCGAGGGGTGTTGGCCGAACGTGGCGAGTACGGTCCGCACCGCGTCCCGGACCTGCTCGGCGAGCGGCCCGATCGGCACCGGGTCGATCCTGACGTGCACCTCGACCGGGTCACCGAGCCGGATCCCGCTGATCTTCCCACCGGCGAACTGGGTCGCCACCTCCACACCTCCGGTGCCCGGGTGTAGCCCGGCCACCCCGGCCACCCCGAGCACCGCCGTCCGGACCTGTTCCGCGACCGTCGCCGGATCCGGTCCGGCGCCCTCCCCGTTGGTCGGTGTCCCAGCCGCGATTGTCGTACCTGTTGCCATCGCCCATCACCGCCGGTCCGTCAGTGCGCCCGCGGCGCGCCGTCGTCGCCGTCCTGGTCACCCTCGACGTACACGTCGTCGACGTTGATGTTCACCTCGACGACCTCCAGGCCGGTCATGCTCTGCACCCGCTCCACGACGTTGCGGCGTATCGCGTCGGAGACGTCGACGATGCTCTGGCCGTACCACGTGACGACGTCGAGGTCGATGGCCGCCTCCCGTTCGCCGACCTCGACCGAGACGCCCTGCCGGACCGTCTCGGCGCCGCCGGGGACGAGGTTGCGCAACTGTCCTACCCGCCGGGCCATCCCGGAACCCATCGAGTGCACGCCCGGGATCTCCCGGGCCGCGAAGCCGGCGATCTTGGCGACCACGCCCTCCGCGATCCTGGTCCGGCCCCGGTCGGTGGTGATCTGGGCCCGGGCCGGTTCGCCTCCCGGCAGGGAGAACCTGTCGGACGACGTCTTCTCCCGGTGGTCGTTCCTGGTGGCGGTGTTCGTGTCGGCCATCTCCTGCCCCCAATTCCTGCCGGCGGCGGTGACTCCGCCCCGGCGCCGGTGGTCCCGTGCCGGCCCGTACGGCTACTGCCAGCGGTCCGGCGCTGGCCGTGCCGGCCCGTACGGCTACTGCCGACGGGACGCGGACGCCCGGTCGGCCAGGCCACCGACCGTGATGTCACCGTCGATCACCCGTACGACGAGCCAGCCGACCAGCCCGGCGAGCAGTGCGCCGGCCGCCGCACCGAAACCGGCGACGGCCCACACCGCCGCGATGAGGAAACCGGCGACAAAACCGAACTGTTGACGGGACATGTGTTCCTCCCGGTGGCGCGGCGGCAGGTCCGCAGTGGCATACACGTTGTCGGCCGAGTCGAACCCCTGACGACCAGAATATTTTGTGATCCAGGTCACATCTGGTTGCCGGATCGGTCGGGCGGCGCTCCCGCACCCGAACCGCCGCCCGACGCGCCGAGCCGTTCGGTCCGACTGTCCACGATCGCGGCGACCAGGGCGACCGCGACGAAGCCGATGGTGACCAGGAGCGCGTCCCGGAACGCCCGGGACCAGCCGCCGTGCGTGGCGGCCAGGACGCTGAAGAAGATCGCGCCGACCCCGGCGATGCCGGCGGCGGCCCCGATCCGCTGGCCGGTCTGCAACATGCCGGCCGCGCTGCCGGCCTGGGCGACCGGCACCTCGGAGAGGGTGAGCGTCTGGTTGGGGGTGATGACCAGGCCGCTACCCAGGCCGGCGAGCAGCAGCGGTACGGCGGTGGCCAGCGGGGCCCCACGACCGGGCACGACGTGCAGCGCGGCCACCACCCCGCCGAGGCTCACCACGACCGTGGCCAGTCCGATCGCCACCAGGGGTCGGCCGAAACGGTTGACGACCCGGCCACCGAGGGCCGCGGTGACCGCCGAACCGGCGGCGAACGGGGTGACGGCCAGTCCTGCCTCCAGCGCGGTGTATCGGAGCCCGATCTGCAGGTAGAGCGTGAACAGGAAGAAGACCGCGACGAAGCCGGCGAAGTAGAGCAGCCCGATCAGGACACCCAGGGTGTACGACCTGAGCCGGAACAGCGCCAGGTCGAACAGCGGCTCGGCGCGGCGGCGGTACCGGAGTTCCCAGCCGACGAAGCCGCCCAGTACCGCGAGACCGGCGGGAACCAGCAGCCACTTGAGCGGGCCCTGCCACTGTCGCTCCTGGACCAGCGGCAGGAGCAGCAGCACCACCCCGACTCCCAGCAGCAGCACGCCGAACGGGTCGAGGTTCTGCCGTCGTCGGGCCCGTCCACCGGCGGTCCCGGTCGGAAGCAGACGCCAGCCGAAGACGATCGTCACGATGCCGACCGGGATGTTGACGAAGAACACCCACCGCCAGCCCTCGTGCGGGCCGCCGAGTTCGATCAGGGCGCCGCCGAGCAGCGGACCGACCGCCGTCGAGATGCCGATGGTCGCGCCGAGCAACCCGAACGGACGCCCCCGGTCCGCCCCCTGGTACAGCTGTTGGATCAGTCCGACCACCTGTGGGTTGACCAGGCCGGCCGCCGCACCCTGGAGCAGCCGGGCGCCGATCAGCCAGGCCGGTGACCCGGCCAGGCCGGCCGCCGCGCTGGCGGCGGTGAAGAGCGCGAGACCGATGATGAACACCGTACGGCGGCCCCGGGCGTCACCGAACCGTCCGGCCGGCACCAGCATCAGCCCGAAGGTCAGCGCGTACCCGGAGAGAATCCACTGCAGGTCGCTGGAGTCCGCCCGGATGGCCCGCTGGATCGACGGGATCGCGACGTTCACGATGCTCACGTCGAGCAGCGTCATGAACGCGGCGACCAGTCCGATCGTGAGGACCTGGCGGCGCTGGCGGTCGCCGGCCCGGCTGCCCGGGAGCCCCCCGGAGCCCGGTGGGGACCGGTCCCGGTCCGGCACGTCGCCCATGGTCAGGCGAGCTGCTGGGAGCACCAGCGTGGACCGAAGTCCAGGCCCTCCAGCGGTGAGTCCTCGCGGTGCAGCAGGTTCTTCTCGCCGAGTACGTGCAGCGGCGTCGCCAACTGCTCCTCCGGCAGGCCGACCTCCGCGGCGATGGCCTCGGGAAACGGCACCTGGCCCCGGGCTTCCAGCGCGGTGACCGCGACGTACACCCGCTGTTCGAGGTCGGTGAGATTCAGCTGTCGCATGATGACCTCCTCGCCCGTGCACGATGCGTCGGGCAGTTCGCGAGGCCGCGATTACCCGCCGTGACGCGGAAGATTCCACCGGATCCCCGACCCGCCGACCGGCGCGGGCCCGGCGACGACCGGGGCCGGCTGGCCGCGCCCCTGACCGGTGCCGCCGCCGGCGTCCCCTACGCTGCTACCCGTGATGTGGGACGTGGCCGTGATCGGCGCCGGGCCGGCGGGACTTTCCGCCGGGTACGCCGCTGCCCGGGCCGGGGCGCGGACGGTCGTACTGGAGAAGGCCGAGCACCCCCGCTACAAGACCTGCGGTGGTGGGCTGATCGGCACCTCGTTGGCGGCGGCCGCGGCCCGGATCGACGTACCGGCGGACGACCGGGTCGACCAGGTCACCTTCACCGCCGACGGGCGACGCGGATTCACCCGCCGCCACCCGGAGCAGTTGCTCACCATGGTGCGCCGGGAGGAGTTCGACGACCGGCTGCGGGTCGCGGCGGTCGAGGCGGGCGCGGAGATCCGGCAACGGGTCGCGGTCCGGGGGCTCGACCAGGAGCCCGACCACGTACGGGTCCGGCTCGCCGACGGCTCGGAGTTGCGGGCCGGGGTGGCGGTCGGCGCGGACGGCTCGGCCGGCGTCACGGCGCGGCACGTCGGGGTGGAGTACCGCCAGGTCGACCTGGGGCTGGAGTTGGAGATCCCGGTTCCCGAGCCGGTCCGCCGACAGTGGCGGGGACGGCTGCTGCTGGACTGGGGGCCGCTGCCCGGCTCGTACGCCTGGGTCTTCCCCAAGGGCGACCGGCTCACCGTCGGCGTCATCGCGGGCCGGGGCGAGGGCGAGCGGACCCGGCGCTACCTGCGTGGCTTCGTCGACCGGCTCGGCCTCGACGGTCTGGAGCCGGCGCACGACTCCGGGCACCTCACCCGCTGCCGGGCCGAGCAGTCCCCGCTGCGCCGGGGCCGGGTACTGGTCGCCGGGGACGCGGCCGGGCTGCTCGAACCGTGGACCCGGGAGGGGATCAGCTTCGCGCTCCGCTCGGGCACGCTCGCCGGCACCGCCGCCGCCGGTGGCGACCTCGACGGGTACGTCCGCGCGGTGCACGACCAGCTCGTCCCGTCGATGCGGGCCGGACACCGGATCCTCACCGCGTTCTCCCGGCATCCCGGGATCTTCCACACGATGCTGGCCACTCCGGCGGGCTGGCGGATGTTCACCGCCTTCTGCCGGGGCGAGGCGACCTTCGACCAGACCCTGACCCGTCGGCCGGTACGCGCGGCGTTGGCCCTGCTGGGCTGACCGCCGCGCGGTACCGACCGGCGGTGCCGGTCAGCTCTGCGTGGTGGCGCGCCGACCGGCGGGGTACGGCGTGAAGCGGCGTAGCCGCAGCGAGTTGCCGACGACAAAAACCGAGGAGAAGGCCATCGCCGCTCCGGCGATCATCGGGTTGAGCATTCCGGCGGCGGCCAGGGGCAGCGCGGCGACGTTGTAGGCGAATGCCCAGAACAGGTTTCCCCTGATGATTCGCAGGGTGGCCCGGGAGAGCCGGATCGCGTCGACGGCGGCGGTCAGGTCGCCGCGTACCAGGGTCAGGTCGGAGGCCTCGATGGCGACGTCCGTACCGGTGCCCATGGCCAGTCCGAGGTCAGCCTGGGCGAGGGCGGCGGCGTCGTTGACCCCGTCCCCGACCATCGCCACCACCCGGTCCTCGGCCTGCAGACGCCGTACCACGTCGACCTTGTCCGCCGGCAGTACCTCGGCGATCACCTCGTCGATGCCGACCTGGCCGGCGACCGACCGGGCCACCGTCTGGTTGTCCCCGGTCAGCAGCACCGGACGGAGGCCGAGCCGGCGCAGCCCGGCGACCGCTTCCCGACTGGTCGGCCGGACCGTGTCGGCGACGGAGACGGCTCCCCGGGCCCGGCCGTCCCAGCCGACCAGGACCACGGTGTGACCCGCCGCCTCCGCCGTGACGGCGGCCCGGTCCAGGTCGGCCGGGAGCGTGAGGCCCTGCTCGGCGAGGAGCCGGGCCCGGCCGACCACCACCGCGCGCCCGTCGACCAGGCCGGTCACCCCGAGCCCGGCCCGGTTGGCGAAGTCGGTCACCTCGGGATGCTCGCCGGTGGCCCGGGCGGCCGTGGCGACCGCCCGGGCCACCGGGTGTTCCGAGGCGGCCTCGACCGCCCCGGCCAGCCGGAGCACCTCGTCGGCGTGGTCGCCGTCGGCCGCGACGACCTCGACGAGGGAGAGCTGACCGCTGGTCACGGTGCCGGTCTTGTCCAGCAGCACGGTGTCGACCCGACGGGTGGACTCGAGCATCTCGGGACCCTTGATCAGGATGCCCAGCTGGGCGCCCCGACCGGTGCCGACCAGCAGGGCGGTCGGGGTGGCCAACCCGAGGGCGCACGGGCAGGCGATGATGAGTACGGCCACGGCGGCGGTGAACGCGGTGGCGCCGTCGGCCCCGGTGCCGAGCCAGAAGCCGAGGGCGGCGACCGCGAGGGCGATCACGACCGGGACGAAGACCGCGGAGATCCGGTCCGCCAACCGCTGCACCGGTGCCTTCCCGGACTGGGCCTGCTCGACCAGGGTGGCCATCTGGGCGAGCTGGGTGTCCGCGCCGATCCGGGTGGCCCGGACGACCAGCCGGCCTCCGGCGTTGACGGTCGCGCCCACCACCTCGTCACCCGGGCCGACCTCGACCGGTACCGACTCTCCGGTGAGCAGGCTGAGGTCGACCGCGGACGAGCCGTCCGCCACGACGCCGTCGGTGGCGATCTTCTCCCCGGGCCGTACGACAAACCGCTCACCGACCGCGAGCTGGTCGACCGGAATCCGGCTCTCGACCCCGCCGCGCAGCACGGTGACCTCCTTGGCGCCCAGCTCGAGCAGCGCCCGCAGCGCGGCGCCGGCCCGTCGTTTGGCCCGGGCCTCGAAGTAGCGCCCGGCGAGGATGAACAGGGTGACCGCGGCCGCCGTCTCCAGGTAGATGGTGCCGGCGCCGTCGGTCGTTCCGATGTCGAAACTGAACGGGTGGGTCATGCCGGGGGTGCCGGCGGTGCCGAGGAAGAGTGCCCACACCGACCAGCCGAGCGCGGCGAGCGTACCGAGCGAGATCAGGGTGTCCATGGTGGCCGCCCCGTGCCGCAGGTTGATCCAGGCGGCCCGGTGGAAGGGCAGCCCACCGTAGGCGACGACCGGTGCGGCGAGGGTGAGCGAGAGCCACTGCCAGTAGGTGAACTGCCAGGCCGGCACCATCGCGAGCACCACCACCGGTACGGTCAGCACCAACGACACCCACAACCGGGTGCGTAGGGTCCGCAGCTCGTCGACCGGGGAGCCCGGTTCGGGGGTGGCGTCGCCGGCCGGTCGAGGCGGTGGCGGCAGGCTGGCCGTGTAGCCGGTCTTCTCGACAACGGCGATCAGATCGTCGGGGGTGTGGCCGTTGTCGTAGTCGACGGTGGCCTTCTCGGTGGCGTAGTTGACCGTGGCCGTGACACCGTCGAGCCGGTTGAGTTTCTTCTCGATCCGGGACGCGCACGAGGCGCAGGTCATCCCGCCGATCGCGAGTTCGATCCGGTTCGGCGCCGTGGGTAGCCGCTTGGCGGCGGGTGCCATCATCGCCTCCTGTTCGGGGATCTCGGTGGCCGGTTCAGCCATGGCCGTGGCCCGGTGTGCCGGTGGTACCGGAGTGTGTCTCCTCCGGTGCCGGGGTGGTCGGCGTCGGCATCGGCGCCGGTGGGGGACCGGCGGGCCCGGCGGCGGTCAGGGTGAACTCGGCGGTACGGACCGTGCCGGCGTGCCGGAAGTCGAGGTAGAGCCGGTACGAACCGGCCGACGGCACCTCGACGGAGAACGTGATCGTCGGGCCGGCCGGCGTCCGTCCGTCGCCCGGCGTGCCCTCCGGGTGTACGTGCAGGTAGGCCAGGTCGCCGTCGCGGAGCGCGACCAGGTGGCCGTACGCGCCGAGGTAGGGCTGCAGGTCGGTGACCGGGCGACCGTCGCGGCTCACCGTCAAACCGAGGCTGCTGGTCCGTCCCGGGGTCAGGGTGCCGTCGAGCCGGACGGTGTAGCCGTCGACCTGCGCGGCCGGTGCGGGTGGCGGCAGGGGCTCGGGCCGGTAGTCACCCGGCACGGAGAGGTCGACCCCGAGGGTCAACGGCTCCGCCGCGCGGGGCACGAAGTCGGCGAACGCCCGCCAACTGCCGGGCGCGGTCAGCGGGCTGTCGGTCCGCCAGGTGCCGTCGGGGTCCATGACGGGGTGGACGTGCCGGTAGCCTGACAGGTCACGCCGGGCCACGATCAGGTGCATCCGCTGGTCGTGCGTGACGTCGTAGTCGGTCACCGGCCGCCCGTCCGGGCCGTTGATCCGGAAGGCGAACTCTCCGGCGGCGGCCGGTGCCGGGGTGAGGGTGTAGCCACGGTCGGAGACGAGCAGTCCGCCCGGTGGCCGGGAGTTGACGGGGTCGGACTGGTGCGGGGAGTCGGACTGGTGGGTGGCGGCGGTGCCGCGTACCGGGCCGGACAGCTGTCCCACCCCGTACGCGGCACCGAACACGGTCGCGAGTCCGAGCACGAAGCCGCCCAGCCTGATCGCGGTGTTCACGGGTGCATCCTTCGTTTCCGGCAGCGGCTCAGGCGTCGACGAGTTCGTAGCCGGCCTCGTCGACGGCCGCGCGTACGGCGGCCACGTCGACCGGCTCGGTGCTCTGCACGGTGACCTCGCCGGAGGCGAGGTCGACGGTCACCCCGGTCACGCCGGGGATGGCGCTGACCTCGGTGCTGACGGCGTTGACGCAGTGGCCGCAGGTCATGCCCGTGACCCGGTACTTCTCGGTGATCATCTCGCTTCTCCCTTCCGCCCCTGCCAGCCTATACCCGTGGGGGGTATCCGGCGGGCAGGTGGGTGCTGAATCGCCGTGGTGATACAGGTACCCCGTAGGGGTAGTGGTGTGACCGTAGCATACCCCCGGGGGGTTAGCTATGCTTGGTTGCATGACGTCAGCAGCCGACACCCCGACCCGTGGCTACACCGCCAGCAAGGAGCAGTTGCTCGCGCGGCTTCGACGCGTCGAGGGCCAGGTCCGGGGCATCGAACGGATGGTCGAGGACGACCGCTACTGCATCGACATCCTCACCCAGATCTCCGCCATCCAGGCCGCCCTGGACAAGGTGGCACTCGGACTGCTCGACGGACACGCCCGGCACTGCATGCACGAGGGCGCCGCCGAGGGCCGGGCCGACGAGATGGCCACCGAGATGATGGCCGCCGTGGGGCGGTTGATGAAGCGCGGATAGTTCCCCGTAGTGCGGGTGACGCCGACCCGCGGGTGCCGGTGGTCGGCAAGCGGGTGGCGGTCGGCCGACCGCGGGACCGGCGGTTACCGCGCCCGGGAACGGGGCGTGCCGCTCCAGGGCGCGGGCGCCGGCGGTCAGCGGGCGAACTCGACAACCGCCCGGGTGAACAACTCCGGCTCCTCGACGTGGCCGAAGTGCCCGCTCCGGGCCAGTACGGTCAGCCGGGAGCCGGGAATCGCCTCGTGCAGCATCCGCGCCCAGGGTTCACCACAGATGAAGTCGTGTGTGCCGACGATGACCAGGACCGGGGCGGTGACCGAGCCCAACTCCTCCCGTAGGTCGAACGGCGGCTGCTCGCCCCGCTGCGGATCGGCCCAGGACCGTACCGAGGCGACCAGGGGCGCGAGTCGTTCCTCGTCGGCCCAGTAGTCGGCGAAGTACAGCGGCATGATCGACCGCAGGCTCCGGGTCATCGACTCGTCGTCGGTGGCGGTCACCGCCCGCTGGAACGCCGTCGGGATCGCGGCGGCCTCCGGCCGGTCCGGGTGCCGCGCCGGGTAACTGGCGATGTTGGCCATCGCGGCAGCCCAGAATTCCGGTCCGGTCACCGGGGAGGTGTCGTAGAGCACCAGACCGGCGACCCGGTCCGGGTGCGCCAGGGCGTAGCGCTGTACCACGAACCCGCCGTGCGAGTGGCCGAGCAGGAACACCTTCGGCGTCCCGAGTGCCTCGACCACACCGTGGACAAACCGCGCGTACGTCTCCAGCCGGTACTCCCGGGGGTCGGCGAGCCGGCCGGACGCGCCGGTGCCGACCGGCTCCAGGTACACCATCGTCAGATGCTCCTCGAGCGCCGGCATCCGCAGGTAACGCCACTCGATGCCGGGGCCACCGGAGTGCACCACGCAGACCGGCCCGCGCCCGGCGACGTGGTAGACCTGCCGTACTCCGTCGATCTCCACGCTGTGCGTACCCGGCGCGAGGGGGCTGTCGGTGGTGAGGGTGGAACTCATCGTCTCTCCCGCGGTCCTGCCAGGCGGGGTGCCTGGTCGAGAACCAGATGACGCGGGGTCGGGAAAAGTTCGATCGGAACGCGGATCTTCTGGTTCAGCCGGTAGATCGGGCCGGTTCGGGATGGAAGATGCGTAGTTGGGTGATCCGTCCCTCGCGCAGCCGGTGCAGCCAGACCAGCCCGGGTGGGCAGTGCTCCGGGTTGTCCGGCGGGCTGATCAGGTCGGCCTCCCAGACCATCACGTCGCCGCTGGCCGTCACCTGCCGGAGCCGCTGTCGTACGCCGTGCGAGAGGTCCTGCTCCATGCCACGGATCATGAAGTCCAGGCCGGGCGCGCGCTGCCCGTTCGGAATGATGAACTCGGCGTCGGGCCACCAGTACTCCCGCACCGCCCGGGCGAACTCGCCGCGCCGCGCCGCGCCGAGAATCTCCTCGGCCTCGTGGTGCCACCTTGTGTTCGTCCCGGCCGCGTCGTCGTACGCCCGGTCGGTGGTCTGCCGCAGCGCCGTGGTGAGCTTGCCGCGGGCCTGGCTCAACCGACTGCGCACGGTACCCACCGGCACGCCGCAGAGGCGGGCGATCTGCTCGTACGACGTCACGCCGGTGAAGTACCGGAGCAGTGTGACGAGGCGGAGTGGTTCGGACAGTTCGCCCACCGCGTGCCAGACCCAGTCCCGCAGCGCGGTCGCCTCCAGGAGGTCCTCCGGCGTCGGTTCGCGGCTCGGCAGCGCCGGGGTGGCGTCGCCGAGCAGCACCGGCCCCGGCGTCCGCAGCCGTGCCCGACAGTTGTTGCGGACGATCGTCCGGAGCCACGGGCCGGCGGCGTGTGGGTCCCGTAGTTCACCGATGTGCCGGACCGCCGTCAGCATCGCGTCCTGTACGGCGTCCTCGGCATCCGGCCCGTAACCGAGCAGGCTCAGCGCGACCGCCCTCATGCCCGCCTCGTGCCTGGCCAGCAGCGCGCCCAGCCCGGACGCATCCCCGGACTGGACGCTGCGGACCAGGTCCGCGTCCGGGCTGTCGAGGTACGGCACAGCAGCTTCCCTTCCGGTGATCCGCGCCCCGCCACCAGGTGCGGTGGTGGACGGACAGTTCGCCCGCGGAGCGTGGATTTCCGCAGTGGTCCCGCGGTTCGCGATTCCCCGGGGGCGGCCCCCGATAAAGTTACCGGAGCCGGCGAAACACATAAGCAGCCGATATCGGGCATGTGTTGATCGCGTCACATCCGTCGCCGAACCGTAGAGGATCGGAATGGTGCCGGCAGAGCGGGGGTTCAGGGCAGATATGACAACCATTGGACTGATCGGCAGCGGCAACATCGGTGGCACGCTCGCCCGCCTGGCGGTCGCCGCCGGCTACGACGTCGTCCTGAGCAACTCCCGCGGCCCAGAGACCCTCAGTGACCTGGTGTCCGAACTCGGGTCACGGGCCCGGGCCGCCACTGTGGAGGAGGCGGCCCAGGCCGGAGAGCTGGTGGTGGTGTCGATCCCGTTGAAGGCGTACGCCAGCGTTCCCGTCGAACCACTGGCCGGGAAGGTCGTCGTGGACACCAACAACTACTACCCGGAGCGTGACGGGCAGATCCCGGAGCTGGACGACGATTCCACCACCAGTAGTGAACTGCTGCAACGGCACCTGCCGACGGCGAAGGTCGTGAAGGGCTTCAACAACATCTTCTACCGGCACCTCGCGGAGCTGCCCCGGCCGGCGGGGGCAGCCGACCGCACCGCGCTGCCGATCGCGGGTGACGACACCGGGGCGAAGGCGGCGCTGGTCGACTTCCTCGACACGATCGGCTACGACAGCGTTGACGCTGGTCCGCTCGCCGAGGGCCGACGCTTCCAGCCGGGCACCCCGGTCTACGGCGCCTATGCCGACGGGCCGAACTTCTGGGAGCGGCCGGGCAAGCCGTCCGGCGTGGACCAGGTCCGGACCCTGCTCGCCCGCGGACGCTGATCCCGCCACCGACCGTCCCCGGACCTGTGCCACCGGTTCCGGCTGGTCGGTCCGGTTTTCCTCGCCGGTCCGGATGCGTCCCCCGCCGATAAGGGTCGGTCGTGCCCCCGGCGCTAACGGTCCAGGTCCGGTCGGACGGTCGGCGGGTGCCGGCCGTCCGACCGGCCCGCCCCGAAAAGGTCCACCTGTTCGACCGCCCCGACCTCGGGCACGGTGTGCGCGGGTGCCGGCCGTTGTGGTGCCGGGACCCTCGAGTACAGCCGGCCGGTGCGACCGGGCCCGGATCGGGACGACACCTGGACGGGCACCATCGTGACGGGGGCCGGAGGTGGACTGAACGGACGTTCGCCCCAGCGCACCCAGATCGGGATGCGACCGGCCGCCGCCTCCATCCGGAGTTTGTCGAGAGTCCGGCGCCGGTCGGAGTGATCCACCTCGACCACCACCGGATGGCCGGTTTCTCGGGCCAAGCCGAGGTCGACGATGGAGTGCCGGTGGGCGTACGGCGGAGGCAGCGGCATTACACTCGCCGCGCGGCGGTACACCCGCCAGCCCTGAGCCATCGCCCAGGCCGCCACCGAATCGATCAGTAACTCGGTGACCTCGTCGGTGGTCTGGTCGGTGAAGGTCACCCGTGCCAACCATCCGCCCAGTCCGGCACCGATCCGCGCACCCTCCCCGCCCTCGTCCACGTGGCGACGCTATCGTGCCGTCGACGAGCGCCGCGATCCCTGGCCGGTTTGTCGGAGACCCACGGGTGAGCCCGGGTGGTTGTCGGCCGGTCGTTTCCGGTGTCCGGTTCCGGTTGATGATCAACTCGATCCGGTGGAATGTTGGCGGGCTGGGGGTCGTTACATTACGCGTACGGCTGAGTAGCACGGCTGGTGAGCTGGGCTGATGGGTTCGGGTCCGGGAATGATCCGGGGCTGCCGGTCGTTACATATGGCGTTCGCTTGAGTGCCAGCCCTCTTGGTGCGTGGCGTTCTTCTGGTCCCCGGAAGAGTGTTGGTTCTTCTGGTGTGGGCCGTTCTCTTTCTCTGGCACGTGCGTGCGCCCCCCTTGCGTGTGTGGGTGTTCATCCCCGATTGGAAGGAACGACGATCATGAACAGGATGCTGTTCGGTCGGTGGATTCCGGCCATCACTGAGACTTCTCTGGTTCGTAGGACGGCGCTGGGTCTGACTGGTCTGGCGTTTGTTGGTGGCGCTGTCGCTGGTCCGGCGGTTGCCGCGCAGGCCGCTCCTGAGCATCACGGGGTGAACCTGGTGGCGCAGTCGGTGGTCGTGGACAAGGGCGATCACAAGCCGTCGCGGGACAAGTTGGTTCCGCATGGTGTGCAGGGTGCGCAGGCGTCGATTCCGATCTCGCCTGAGCAGGCGGACAACGTGAAGGCGATTGTGAAGGCGACGAAGAAGGCTGGTCTGGACGAGCGGGCCGCGGTGATCGCGGTGGGCACCAGCCTTCAGGAGTCGAAGTTGGAGAATCTGGGTCATCTGGGTGCCAGCAACGATCATGACTCGTTGGGTCTGTTCCAGCAGCGTCCGTCGTCGGGTTGGGGTTCGCCGGATCAGATTACTGATCCGCAGTACTCGACGACCGCGTTCCTGAAGGGTCTTCGTGAGGTTGATGGTTGGCATGATCTGCCGCTGACTGTTGCCGCGCAGAAGGTGCAGGTGTCGGCGTTCCCGGACGCGTACGCGAAGTGGGAGAACCAGGCTGCTGACCTGGTCGCCAACGCCTGGAACAACAGCTGACCCCCGGAACAACAGATGAAGACGTAGGACCGACCGTTGGCCGGGTCCCCACCACGGGGACCCGGCCAACGGCGTCTTGGGTGGGTGTCGGCAGGTTCCCCCGGGACGTGCTCTCTGTCGGGCAGGGGGCGTTGGCCGTTGCCGGTTCGGCAGGTTCGTCGGGATCGTTGATGATCTGAGCGCCATGGCCCTTATCCGGGCGGGGTGAGGTTCGTCGTGCTCAGATCATCAACGGCAACGGCTGCCTCGGGCTGTACTCGCTGCGGCGGATCGGCGCGCGGGCCCGGGACGGGGTTGAGCGCGGTTTGCGGGCGGCCCCGTCCGGTTCGCGCGGGTGCCGTCGAGGCGGCGGCGTCAGCCTGTCGGTTTGCGGCTCCGGTGTCCGGTTCCGGTTGATGATCAACTCGATCCGGTGGAATGTTGGCGGGCTGGGGGTCGTTACATTACGCGTACGGCTGAGTAGCGCGGCTGGTGAGCTGGGTTGATGGGTTCGGGTCTGGGAATGATCCGGGGTTGCCGGTCGTTACATATGGCGTTCGCTTGAGTACCAGCCCTCCTTGGTACGTGGCGATCGAGCTTCTGGTCCCCGGAAGAGTGTTGGTTCTTCTGGTGTGGGCCGTTCTCTTTCTCTGGCACTTGCATGCGCCCCCCTGCGTGTGGGTGTTCATCCCCGATTGGAAGGAACGACGATCATGAACAGGATGCTGTTCGGTCGGTGGATTCCGGCCATCACTGAGACTTCTCTGGTTCGTAAGACGGCGCTGGGTCTGACTGGTCTGGCGTTTGTTGGTGGCGCTGTCGCTGGTCCGGCGGTTGCCGCGCAGGCCGCCCCTGAGCATCACGGGGTGAACCTGGTGGCGCAGTCGGTGACTGTGGACAAGGGTGGCCACAAGAAGGATGACGGTAAGCCGTCGCGGGACCGGCTGGTTCCGCATGGTGTGCAGGGTGAGCAGGCGTCGATTCCGATCTCGCCTGAGCAGGCGGACAACGTGAAGGCGATTGTGAAGGCGACGAAGAAGGCTGGTCTGGACGAGCGGGCCGCGGTGATCGCTGTCGGTACGTCGCTGCAGGAGTCGAAGTTGGAGAACCTGGGTCATCTGGGTGCCAGCAACGATCATGACTCGTTGGGTCTGTTCCAGCAGCGTCCGAGTTCGGGTTGGGGTTCGCCGGATCAGATTACTGATCCGCAGTACTCGACGACCGCGTTCCTGGATGGGTTGAAGCAGGTTGATGGTTGGCATGATCTGCCGCTGACTGTTGCCGCGCAGAAGGTGCAGGTGTCGGCGTTCCCGGACGCGTACGCGAAGTGGGAGAACCAGGCTGCTGACCTGGTCGCCAACGCCTGGAACAACAGCTGACGCTGGAACAAGATGTAGGACCGACCGCTGGCCGGGTCCCCACCACGGGGACCCGGCCAGCGGCGTATCCGGATCCGGTGGGGGCGTGCTCAGCGTTCGAGGACCACGGCCAGGCCCTGACCGACGCCGATGCAGATGGCCGCGACGCCGACCCCGCCGCCGCGTCGGGCCAGTTCGTGTGCGACGTGGCCGACGATCCGGGCACCGGACGCGCCCAGCGGGTGCCCGATCGCGATCGCCCCGCCGTGAATGTTGACCTTGCTCGGGTCAAGATCTGGCCAGAGGCCGAGGCAGGCGAGACTCTGCGCGGCGAAGGCCTCGTTGAGCTCCACAACGTCCACGTCGTCCCAGCTCCGGCCGGCTCGGGCCAGGGCCCGGTTGGCTGCCTCGACCGGGGCGATGCCGAAGATGTCGGGATCATTGGCCGCCACGCCACGTGCGACGATCCGGGCGAGTGGCTCGGCGCAGAAGGGCGCCCGCTCCGACCCGACCAGGATCGCACCGGCGCCGTCGTTCAACGGCGACGAGTTGCCGGCGGTCACCGTGCCCTGCGGCCGGAACGCCGGGGGCAGCGCGGCGAGAGCCTCGAGGGAGGTGTCCCGCCGCACGCCCTCGTCGCGGACCAGGTCGACGCCGGGCACCGCGACGACCTCACGCGCGAACACACCGGCGTCCCAGGCCGCGGCGGCGTGCCGGTGACTCGCGAGCGCGAACTCGTCCTGGCGTTCCCGCGATATGTCGTACCGGTCGGCGAGGATCTCCGCCGTCTCGCCGAGCGGGATGGTCCACCGCTCGGGCATCCGGGGGTTGACCATGCGCCAGCCGAGGGTCGTCGAGTGCAGCGTCGCGTGGGCGCTCGGGAAGGCGCGGTCGGGTTTCGGCAGCACCCACGGCGCCCGGCTCATCGACTCGACCCCACCCGCCAGGACCAGGTCGGCGTCGCCGGTCTCGACCGCTCGGCTCGCCTGGATGACCGCCTCGACGCCCGAGCCGCAGAGCCGGTTGAGGGTCGCCCCCGGCACAGCGGTGGGCAGCCCGGCCAGCAGTGCGGCCATCCGGGCCACGTTCCTGTTGTCCTCGCCCGCCGCGTTCGCGTCGCCGAGTAGGACGTCGTCGATCGTGGCCGGGTCGAGATCGGGGTGCCGGGCGAGCAGAGCCCCGATCACGTGGGCGGCCAGATCGTCGGGACGTACGACGGCGAGGGCCTTGCCGTAACGTCCGAAGGGGGTACGGACGGCGTCGTAGACGAAACTCGCGGGCATGATGTGCCTTCCCGGAGGTGGTGGGTGGTGGTCATCCTGACAGGCGGCGCGGGTACGAGGCTGCTGGGGTGGCCTCGTACCCGCGCCGGGCTCGCCGGCTCCCGCCGGTTGCTACCTCGGCGTCCGCCAGGCCGTCGCTCACCTGGCTTCGGCGGCGGCCTTCTGGATCGCGGCGGCGTCGAAGTTGTTGTAGTCGGGGACATCGGCGTTGGTGTACACGTCCGAGGTCTTCAGCGGTGACTTCGTGATGCCGTTCTGGTGGGCGAAGTCGAGCCAGTGCTGGACGGCCGACTCGTCGTACTGCCCCCAGATCTTTTTCGTCGTCACGTCGTCGACGTTCACCGCGCTGTCCATCCGGGCTTTGAAGATGGCGAGCGCGTTCTGCATCGCCTTGTCACCGTCACCGGTCTTGCTCGCCGGGTAGAGCTTCCACATGATCCGGATGGCCGCCTCCGGGTTGGCGAGCGCCCAGACCGACGCCTTGCTCCAGGCCCGGCCGAACCCCTTGACCGCCGCGCTGTCGCTGGTGAGGAAGGCCGAACTCGAGACGAACGTGGTGGCGAAGAGGTCCTCGACGCCTTCCGGGCTGATCAGCCGAAGCTTGGCGCCGGCACTGATCTGGGCCGAGGACTGGGCGTCGTACTGCACGACGCTGTCGACCCGGCCGCGCTGCAGGGCGTCGAGCGCGGGGGCTCCGAGTCCGACCTCGACGAAGGTGACCGTATTGACGTCCACGCCGGCCTGGGTGAGCGACGCCTTCGCCAGGGTTGTCGTACCGGCGGAGAGGGACTGGACGCCGATCTTCTTACCGGTGAGGTCCCGGACCGCGGTGATCGGGCTGCTGTCGAGTACGGAGAACGCGGCCACCGGGCGACGGGCCCAGTTGTAGATCAGCTTGACGTCCTGCCCCTGGTCGATCGCGGCGAAGGCCACGTCCGGGGTCGGTGTGCCGATGTCCACCTTCCCGCCGGCCATCGCCTGGAGCACGGTGCCGCTGTCCTTGAGGAACACGTCGTCGACCGTGAGTCCCGCCTCGGCGAAGAACCCCTCCTCCTTGCCGACCGCCAGGGCGACGAAGTTCGCGGTCATGGTCGGGGTGGAGATGCCGAACGTGATCGTCTCGCCCTTGCCGCCCGCGCCGGCCGGGCCGCCGCCCGGACCGCATCCGGTCGCGGCTGCGGCGAGGAGGCCGGCGAGCGCGGCGAGGGTGACGGCGGTGAACCGTCGCCGTGGCCGTCGCGGGGTGACTGTGTCGGTCATAGTTCGGCTCCTTCGGAGGTGCTCCACGAGAGGGCGGTGCGGCGGACCAGGCGGATCGCGAGGTTCATGAGCAGTCCGATGACGGACAGGATGATGAGGACGGCGAAGACGCCGGCGGTGTCGTACGTGTTCTGCTGCTGTTGCAGGACGACGCCGAGGCCCTCGCGTGCCGAGACGAACTCGCCGACGATCGCGCCGAGCAGGGCGAGCACCGCCGCGACCTCGAGCCCGGCGAAGATCCCGGGCAGGCTCCACGGGAAGAGCAGGTGGCGCCAGAGCTGCCAGCGGGTCGCCACGTTGGAGCGGAACAGGTCGACCTTGTCCTGGTCGATGCTCATCACCCCGCTCATCGTGTTGACCAGGACCGGGAAGAACGCGAGCAGGACGACGACCAGCACCTTCGGGGTCAGGTCGAAGCCGAACCAGACGACGAACAGCGGCGCGACGGCGACCTTGGGCAGGGCCTGCAGTGCGACGAGGAAGGGGTAGACCGCGCGTCGGGCGCCGGAGAAGGTGCCGAGGAGGAATCCGGTGAGCACGCCGAGGACGAGGCCGATCGCGAGCCCGATGAGCGCCTCGTACGTGGTCACCCACGCGTTGGAGAGGTAGAGGTGGAGCGTTTCGGGGGTGGTGAGCCGGTCGAGTACCGCCGACAGGGGCGGGAAGATGAACTCCTCGGTTTCGGTCAGCCCGGGCACGAACTGCCAGGCGACGAGGAGCAGGGCGAGCAGCAGGAGGCTGGGTGTCCACCGGCGGGCCGCCCGCGCCCAGGTCCGGCGCGGCGTGCTGGTGGGGAGATCAGCCGACCGGGGTGGTCCGGTCGGATCTGCGGTGGGGACGGAAGTGGTCATCCTCAGCCTCGATCCACCGATGAAGATCGGCCCGGCAGGACCCCGGAGATAGAAAGTGCCCTCTGAACTGGAAGGATAGGAGTGCTTCAGGCTTCTATCGCTCGGTTCGAGAGGGCACCTCGCAGGTGAGA